>JAUNLB010000122.1 GCA_030532485.1 Pseudoclavibacter sp. | reverse complement strand
AGCCCCCGCCCGGTGTGTCACGATTGGTGCAGGCGTATCCGGAGTTCGAGGCCGATCCGTACGGCTTCCTGCCGATCGACCGGGACGGGCAGCTCCTGCCCCGGCAGGGAGAACCAGTCGTCCCGACGCCGCGGCTGCCGGACCCGCCGGCCGGGCGGGCGCGCTTCCCTCGCTCCCAAGCCGTGTCCGGCCGACTGCCGCTGCCCATGCTGCGGCTCGCCCGGCACCCGCGCTCCGAAGGGGAGGCGTTCCCGACCGCGGGCCCTGCGGTGCGGCTCGCGTTCCACACCGGCAGTCAGAAGAACCCCGCCCTGCACGGGCAGGCCCGCGAATTCGCCCGCCAGCTCGCCCGCCAACAGGACGGCCTCAACGCCATGACCGCCGAACAATACCTCCAAGGCAGAGCCCTCTACAAAAACTACGGTCGCGGTGGCAGCAAAGAGCAAGAAAGAGCTCGAAAAGACTACGAAGAAAACCTGACCGAATCCAATAAAGATCGAGGCATGTCCGAGAGCGAGGCTCGTCGGGTGGCGCGGTCGTCGATGGAGACGTTGGCGGCCTTGCACGAGCAGGACGGGACCGCAGGCGGGCAGAACCGGATCGGGCGGGACCCCTTCGGGAACCCGTCCCTGGGCACGAGCGGGGTGAACTCCTCGATCGGTCGACAGCACCAGGACAATGTGCAGCTGCTGGACCAGGCGGCGGTGCACATGCTCCGAACTGGACAGGGGCAGGCGCTGCTGAACGTGGAAGTCGTGCTCTGCGACGAACCCGAGCGCACCGACCGCTACCGGCTGGATCTGCACACCCATCGGGAGCGCATCCCGCCGGTCGAGCTGCCCCGGGACGAGCTCCACGCCCAGGCCCAGGCCGCGCACACCCGGCAGCTGTGGGAGCGGGAGGTCCCCGCCGTCCCGGGACAGGCCCGCATCGACCCGGACACCGGAACCCCGAGCGTCCGCATCCCCGACGCCTACCGGAACCCGATCACCGGCACCCTCGGCCCCACCCCCGCACCGCGTGTCGACCCGCGCGCGAACCCGCGAGGTGCACCGCGGCGGAGTTCGTGGAGCAGACCGCCCCTGCGCGAAGCCCCCGACCCGGCGACCACGGCGAGCACTCCAGCCCCAGGGTCGGAGAGTTCCGTGGCGGGTTCCGAGACCCCCGAAGCCGCCGCAACAGCCACACCCCCGGCCACAGCGCCCCCGAGCCGACCGGAACCACCCGGACCCGATCCCGCCGCCGGGCCGACCCCCGAGCCGAGCGGCCCGCCGGACCAGGCCGAGCGGCCGGAGCGGAGCGCCCGACCGCCACGAACCGCACGATCCAAGCAGAGCGAGCCGACGCAGAGCGATCGGGAACGACGCCAAGCGGAACGCGAAGCCCGCATCCGCAAGGCCCTGGCCCGGGACGGCATGAGCCCCAAAGAAGTCGAGGACACCCTCGCGGGCCTCCGAGCCGCCGAACTCGGCCTCCCCGAACCACCCGCCGAATCCATCCGCCGCGCCCGCGAACAACGTCGACGACAAGGCCAGAACCCCGACGGCCCGACACGCTCCCCCTGGCCCCGGAACCCCAACCATCGCCCCCGACCCGGACCCGACCGCGACTTCGGACGCTGAAGACGCCCTCCCGAGACACGAAGCCGAAACGCTCCCTCGGCGGTTCGACCGCCTCGACCCCCGGGCGGGTCAGCCGCGGATCTCGAAACCCTCACCGCCGCTCGTCGGCACGGGCTCCCGCTCCAGCCGCACGACCGAGGCGCCCGCGGGGCCGCGAGCCGCCCAGTCCAGCAGGGCCTCCACGGCGGACGGCGGCCCCTCCGCCTCCAGCTCGACGCGGCCGTCGGGCAGATTCCGCACCCAGCCGACGAGCCCCAGCTCCCGCGCCCGCAGCTGCGTCGAGAAACGGTACCCCACTGCCTGCACCCGGCCGGCCACGAGGGCCCGCACGCGCATCGCTCCGTCCATGCGGCCATCCTGCCCCGGGCGATTGTCCGGTCCCTGAGGACGAGCAGCGGCCGCGCTTCCCCGTCGGCTCGTTCCCTCCCGTCCCTCCCCGGTCGAAGGGATACCATCGGCGGCATGAAGAGCATCACCACCGCGGAGCTGGCCGAGCTGGGCGAGCGGGCGAACCTCATCGACGTGCGGGAGAGCGACGAGTACGCGAACGGACACATCCCGTGGGCGCGGAACGTGCCGCTCTCGGACTTCGCCGCGCAGGCGGACGGCCTGCGCTCCGCCGAGCCCCTCTACGTCGTCTGCCAGGCCGGCGGGCGCAGCGCGAAGGCCGTCGAGTACCTCGCCGGCATCGGCGTGGACGCGGTCAACGTGGAAGGCGGCACGGGCGCCTGGATCGCGGAGGGCCGCCCCACTGCCTGAGGACCCGGAGCGCTGCGCCCGCCCCGGCGCCCCGGACGTCGGCGGCGACGGGGGAGGCGCGTCGACGAGCGATGCCCCGCCCCCCGGCCCCGCCCGGGACCCCGCGGGCCGCAGCCTGCTGCTGCGCACCACGGTCGAGGTGGCGCTCGAGCAGGGCCTCGGCCGCGTGAGCGCGCGCTCCGTCGCCGAGGCCGCGGGCGTCGCCCACAGCCTGGTCCGCTACCACTTCGGCTCGATCGACTCCCTCATCACCGAGGCGCTGCGCTTCGCGATCGACGAGGGGGTGCAGAACGCGAAGATCCTGGGCGATGCGAACTCGCTCACGGAGTTCACCCGCATGCTCGCCGAGTCGGTGCAGCGCAGCCGACACGTGCACGCCTTCCTGCTCGAGGCGCTGCTGGAGGCCCGCCGCCGCCCCCAGCTGCGGGAGCCGGTCGAGCGCTACCACCGCGAATACCGGAACGCGGTCGCCGGCCAGCTGCGCCGCCTCGGCGTCGACGACGAGCCGCTCATCGACATCGTGCTCTACGCCCTGGAGGGCATGGTGCTCCAGCAGGTGACGCTACCCGATAAGGAGCGAGCGGTCGAGGCGAGCCGACGGCTGCGGAGCATCGTCGCCGGCGAGACCGGCGCCCCGCTCACAGCCCCGGAGTGAACCGGTGCCGCCCGGGCCGCTACGAAAGCGGCGGTACTCGGAGAGGGTTGACATCCTTATAGCGGCGGAAGTGATGCGGCGGGCGTGTGGAGTTCTTCCAGCACACCAGCGGGCATATTTGATGGTGCCGGGTTCCTGGGTCGGGGGTCAGAGTCCGGGTGTAGGGGGTTCCCGATCCGGGGCCTGCGCAAGCGGCTCAGGGAACGGCACGGCTCGGTCGGTTCGGCGTGTCGGCACCGGCTCGGGCGGGAGCACCCGGCGCAGATGGGCGTGACGTTCCCGCTGCTGGCGTTGCAGCTCGCCCGTCGGCGCACCAGGAACGAACATCAGCGAGCGGATCATGCCATCGGCGTTAGTTTGCAGGCGCAGATAGCTCGGAGCGGTCTCGGGGCCGAGGTAGCCGGGCCGGGCGGCGGCCTGGGCGAACACACTGGCGTAGTCGCGCAGCCAGCCGACCGCCTCTGCCTCGCCGAGTCTGCGGTGCTGCTCAGTACGCAGCACGGTCGCGGCTTCCGCCGAGCGCTCCCAGGCCCCGGTGTCGGTGCGGCTGTTGTCGTAGAGGAGTCGTTCGCGAGAAAACACCTGGACTCGGGCGATGTGCGGGAGGGCTTCGAGCGCGGCGACCACGCCCGGTGAGTGCTCCAACGCCGATTCATGCGCGGACGGCGGTGTCCAGCGGCCTACCGCGGGGAGCCCGCCCGCAAGGGACCGCATCTCCGCCGACAGACGCGACACCACCGCAGGGGTGGCGACGGCGGCGACTTCGACCCGGTACCCGGCATCGGCGAACCAGGTCGCAGTGCCCGTCACCATCGCCGCGTCGCGGAACGTGCCCTCCAATAGCAGCGAGTACCGATGTGCGTGGGCGTGCTCGACCGCGAGTCTGACCAGTCCTCCCGACACAGGGGCGGTCGCGTTCGGCATGAGGAACGGTGCGTCGCGTGCCAGCCTGCGGTAATCGGGGTGGAACACGCGCAGATCGTCGCCGGTGACCTCGACCAGATCGTCGTCGGGGTGCTCGGCCAGGATCCTCCGCTGCGCCTGGGTCTTGCCCGCCGCGGGCTGCCCGCCCAGGAGAACCAGCACCGGCCCATCAGGGTGCGGCGCATGGGAGCCGAACAGTCGCTGCCGTGCCCGCGCCTGAAAGATGTGACTCAGCCATTCGTCGGAACCGACTGGAGGCCCGGCCTGATCATCCATAGGCGAGCGTATCGACTATGCGCGGTCCCGCAGGGCGTGGCTCTCGTCGCCCCAGGCCTCATTCTGCGCGATCAGGCCCGCGCGATCATCGGGGTCAAGTGCCGCGAGCTGCTCATCGACCAGCCGCAGCCTCGCTTCCCACTGCTCCCGGTCGGACTCGTCTGTGGCGGTGTCGGCGCGAGCGATCAGTTCCGCGATCAGCAGCGAGGCGGTGTGTCGGGCGATGTCATAGAGCATCACATCCGAGACATGCGTGAAATCCGGCCGCGTCCTCGGCGTCGGAGCGGTCAGCATCGTATCGCTCATCCACCGGCTCCTCTCGTTCTGCGATTCCACTCTACCGACCGTCTCCGACAGCAGTCAGGAGACCGGCGCCGGCGAGACCGGCGCCCCGCTCACAGCCCCGGAGTGAACCGGCGCCGCCCCGGTCGGCGCGCATAGGGTGGATCGGGTGAGCGACGCCGAACCCGCCCCCTCCGCCGCCAGGCCCGAGGACCCGCGCGAGGCCGCCCTGGAGGTGCTGCAGCGCGTCTTCGGCTATCCGTCCTTCCGCGGCGATCAGGCCGAGATCGTCCAACAGGTGATCGGCGGCGGGGACGCGCTCGTGCTCATGCCGACCGGCGGCGGCAAGAGCCTGTGCTACCAGATCCCCGCGCTCGTGCGGCCGGGCACGGGGGTCGTGGTCTCGCCCCTCATCGCGCTCATGCAGGACCAGGTGGACGCGCTCGAGCAGCTGGGCGTGCACGCCGCCTTCCTCAATTCCTCCCAGTCCCCGGCCGAGCGGCGCGAGGTGGAGCGGGCGCTGCTGGCCGGCGAGGTGGACCTGCTCTATCTCGCCCCGGAACGGCTCGCGAGCGCCGCATCGCTGCTGGACCGGCTGCGGATCTCGCTGTTCGCGATCGACGAGGCCCACTGCGTCGCCCAGTGGGGGCACGACTTCCGGCCCGACTACCTGGGGCTGTCCGTACTCGCCGAGCGCTGGCCGCAGGTGCCGCGCATCGCGTTGACCGCGACGGCCACCAGCCAGACCCGGGCCGAGATCGTGGAGCGGCTGGCGCTGCGCGAGGCCGCCGTGTTCGTCGCGAGCTTCGACCGGCCCAACATCCAGTACCGCATCGCCCCCAAGGAGCAGGCCCGCAGGCAGCTGCTGCGGCTGATCCGGGAGGAGCATCCGGGGGACGCGGGCATCGTCTACTGCCTGTCCCGCAACTCGGTCGAGCGGACCGCCGAGTGGCTGCGCGAGCAGGGGGTGGAGGCCCTGCCGTATCACGCGGGCATGGCCCAGGAGGCGCGGTCCCGCAACCAGGCCCGCTTCCTGCGCGAGGAGGGGGTGGTCATGACCGCGACCATCGCCTTCGGCATGGGCATCGACAAGCCGGACGTGCGTTTCGTCGCCCACCTGGACCTGCCCAAGTCCATCGAGGGCTACTACCAGGAGACCGGTCGGGCGGGACGGGACGGGCTGCCGTCCACCGCCTGGCTCGCCTACGGCCTGCAGGACGTGGTGCAGCAGCGGCGCATGATCGACGACGGCGAGGGCGACGCGGTGCGCAAGCGAGCCCAGCACCTGCACCTGGACGCGATGCTCGCGCTGTGCGAGACGGTCGACTGCCGCCGACGGCAGCTGCTCGGCTACTTCGGCGAGCAGGCCGAGGCGTGCGGGAACTGCGACACCTGCCTGCAGCCGCCGCGCACCTGGGACGGCACGGTGCCGGCCCAGAAGCTGCTGTCGACGGTCGTGCGTCTCGCGCAGCGGCGGCAGGCGTTCGGGGCGGGCCACGTGATCGACATCCTGCTGGGCCGGGCGAACGAGCGGGTGCGGAGCCTGGGCCACGACTCGCTGACGACCTTCGGGATCGGCACCGAGCTGAGCGAGCAGGAGTGGCGCAGCGTGGTCCGTCAGCTGCTGGCCCGTCGGCAGCTGGCCAGCGGCGGCGAGTACGGGGTGCTGGAGCTCGGCGAGGGCAGCGGGCCGGTGCTGCGCGGGCAGGAGCGGGTGCTGCTGCGGGAGGATCTGCGCGCCTCGCACACGAGCGCGCCGAAGACGGGGCGCAGCGCCCGAGGCGCCGCCCCGGAACTGTCCGGCGAGGCCGCCGCTCGCTACGAGCTGCTGCGGCAGTGGCGCGCCGAGACCGCGCGCGAGCAGGGCGTGCCGGCCTACATGGTGTTCAGCAATGCGACGCTCGCCGGCATCGCCGAGCTGAATCCGGGCAGCCGCGCGCGCCTGGCCGCCGTCTCCGGCGTCGGCCAGGCCAAGCTCGAACGCTACGGCGACGAGGTGCTGGGCGTGCTCTCGGGCGGGCAGTAGCGCCGCGAACGGGACTTCCCGCCCGCGCCTCGGTCCGCCTCGGCCTCCTCCGGATCGACGGCGGGCCCCTCGAACTGCGCGGCGAAGAGCTTCGCGTAGGCGCCGCCCGCGGCCAGCAGCTGTTCGTGCGCGCCCTGCTCGACGATCGCGCCGTCCTCCATGACCAGGATCACGTCCGCGTCGCGGATCGTGGACAGGCGGTGGGCGATGACGAAGCTCGTGCGTCCCCGCCGCAGCGCGGACATGGCCTGCTGCAGCAGCAGCTCCGTGCGGGTGTCGACCGAGCTGGTCGCCTCGTCCAGGACGAGCAGCCGCGGATCGGCCACGAAGGCGCGCGCGATCGTGACGAGCTGCTTCTCGCCCGCGGACACGTTCGACGCCTCCTCGTCCAGCACCGTGTCGTAGCCGTCCGGGAGCGACTGCACGAAACGGTCCACGTAGGCGGCCCGCGCGGCCCGCAGGAGGTCCTGCTCGCTCGCGGAGGGGTTGCCGTAGCGGATGTTCTCCCGGATCGTGCCGTGGAAGAGCCACGGGTCCTGCAGCACCATGCCGGTCCGGGACCGCACCTCGGAGCGGGGTATGGTCGCGATGTCCCGGCCGTCCAGCAGGATCGCCCCGCCGTCCAGCTCGTAGAAGCGCATGAGGAGGTTCACGAGCGTCGTCTTGCCCGCGCCGGTGGGCCCCACGATCGCGACCGTCTGGCCGGGCCGGACGGTCAGGTTCAGCCCCTCGATAAGCGGCCGTTCGGCCGCGTAGCGGAAGGAGACCTCGCGGAACTCGATCGTCCCGTCCCCCTCGGCCGGCGGCGCGGCGCCGCGCTCCGGGTCCGGACGCTGCTCGGGCGCCTCCAGCAGCTCGAAGACCCGCTCGGCGGAGGCCGTCGCGGACTGCACGACCGCGGCCATGCCGCCCAGCTGCCCCAGCGGCTGGGTGAACTGCTGCGAGTACTGGATGAAGGCCTGCACCTCGCCCAGCCGCAGCTGCCCGCCGGCCACCAGCAGCCCGCCGA
>JAUNLB010000004.1:300-47389 GCA_030532485.1 Pseudoclavibacter sp. | reverse complement strand
TCCGGGCGCCGCGCCCGTCGCAGCGGGCCCGTCGGCGGCGCCGGGTCCTCGCCCGCCCCCAGGTACTCCCGGTCGATGCGGGACGACAGCCGGGTGACGATCTCGTAGTTGATGGTGTCGGCCGCCCGCGCCCACTCGTCGGCGCCCGGCTCCCGGCCGCCGGAGCCGATCACGACGAGCTCCGGACCCCGGCCGCGACGGATCTCGGGCAGGGCCCGCACGGCCGCGTCGTCCGCCGGCTGCACGATCGTGTGCGTCTCCCACTGCGCGGCGATGCGCCAGCGCCCGCCCCGCTCGTCGCGCAGCAGCAGCCCGGAGCCGTCCTCCAGCGGCGGCAGCCCGTCCGCGGTGCCGAGCTCGATCGCGCAGCGGCCGACCCCCGCCCGGTCCGTGATCGCCACCAGGGGGGCGAGCAGGCGCAACGCCGGGCGCAGCTCGACCCCCGGCGGTCGGCCGTCGGCGAAGGGGGAGAGGCCGTAGGCGGCGATGCCGATGCGGGCCATGTCGTCGCCGAGCGCCAGCGGCCCGAGCGCCGCGGCGCTCGCGCCCAGGTGCCGCACGCCCGTCCGCAGTCCCGCGGCCCGGGCCAGGCGGCAGGCCTCGCCGAAGCGCTCGAGCTGCTCGCGGTCGCACGCCTCGCTCGTGCCGGAGAAGTGGCTCAGCAGCCCGGACACGCGCGCCGTGCCCGCCCGCTCCAGATCGGCGGCCGCGCCGAACAGCGCCGGCCAGTCGGCCCGCGGCGCGCCGCCCCGGCCCAGGCCCGTGTCCACCTTGAGGTGCAGCACCGGCGCCGCTCCCCCGGCCGCGCGGTGCGCCTGCGCCGCCTCGGCGACCAGCGCGAGCTGCTCCAGCGAGGAGACGCCCAGCTCCACCCCCGCCTCGAAGGCGCGGCGCCACCGGGTGTGCGGCCCGTGCAGCCAGGCGACGATCGGCGCCTCCACGCCCGCCTCGCGCAGCTCCAGGGCCTCCTGCAGATCGACCACGCCCAGCTGCTCGGCCCCCGCCGCGAGCGCGGCGCGCGCCACCGGCACGGCGCCGTGGCCGTAGGCGTCCGCCTTGACGACCACGAGCAGTCGCCCGCCGAGCCGTTCGCGCAGGGCCGAGACGTTGGCGCGCACGGCGCGCAGATCGACCTCGATGCGGGGGACCTTGCCCCCCTCAGCGCTTCCGGACATCACGGCGAGCTCTCCCTTGTCGCGATGCGCGGCGTCCCGCTTGCCGCGCACGGGCGCCGGGCCCGTACCGGCAGGCTACTACCCCTCGGCGATCGCGAACGCGGCCGCTGCGTGTCGCTCGTGCGTGAGGGACAGGTGCAGGCGCCGCACCCCGCGCCGCTCGAGCACGGCGGCCAGCGGCGGCGGCACGCGGAAGGCCGGTGCGCCGGCCTCGTCGCGGAGCACCTCGAAGTCGGCCAGCCGCAGGCCGTGGATGCCCCCGAGCGCCTTGACCGCCGCCTCCCGGGCCGCGAAGCGGGCCGCCAGGGAGGGCAGGGGCAGCTCCCGCTCGGCCGGGGCGAAGACGCGCTGCAGCAGCGCGGGCGCGCGATCCAGCGCCCGGGCGAAACGGTCCAGCTCGACCGTGTCGATCCCGATGCCGAGGATCACGCGCCCCTCGCCGCTACTCGACCGTGACCGACTTGGCCAGATTGCGCGGCTGGTCCACGTCCAGCCCCTTCGCCGAGGCCAGCTCGATCGCGAACACCTGCAGCGGCACGACCGCCAGCAACGGCTCGAAGAAGCGGTCGGTCGGCGGGATGGCGATCACCTCGTCGGCGAAGGGCGGCACGGCCGCGTCGCCGGCCTCGGCGACCGCGAGCACCCGGGCGCCGCGGGCCCGGATCTCCTGGATGTTGGAGACGACCTTCGGGTGCAGGCTCGCGTCGTGACGGGGCGAGGGGACGATCACGAAGACCGGCTGCCCCGGCTCGATGAGCGCGATGGGGCCGTGCTTGAGCTCGCCGGCGGCGAAGCCCTCGGCGTGGATGTAGGCGATCTCCTTGAGCTTGAGCGCCCCCTCCAGCGCGATCGGGTAGCCCACGTGGCGGCCCAGGTAGAGCACGGAGCGGGTGTCCGCCATCCAGTTCGCCAGCTCGTGCATGCGGGGACGGACCTCCAGCACGGTGCGCACCTTGTCCGGGATCGTCTGGAACTCCCGCACCAGCCGGGCCTGCTCCTCGGCCGGGAGCGTGCCGCGCCGGGCCCCCGCGTAGAGCCCCAGCAGGTACAGCGCCGTGATCTGGGCCAGGAACGCCTTCGTGGAGGCCACCGCGACCTCGGGGCCGGCGTGGGTGTAGACGACCGCGTCGGACTCGCGCGGGATCGTCGCGCCCTGGGTGTTGCAGATCGCCAGGGTCTTGGCGCCGCGCTCGGAGGCGTAGCGGACCGCCATGAGCGTGTCCATGGTCTCGCCCGACTGGCTGATCGACACGACCAGGGTGCGCTCGTCGATGACCGGGTTGCGGTAGCGGAACTCGTGGGCGAGCTCGACCGTGGTCGGGATGCGCGTCCACTCCTCCAGCGCGTAGCTGCCCACCTGGGCGGAGTAGGCGGCCGTGCCGCAGGCGACGATGATGATCCGGTTGATTCCTCGGAAGTAGTCGTCGCCCAGCCCGGCCAGATCGGGCAGGACCACCGCGTCGTCCTGCACGCGGCCCAGCAGGGTCTTCTCGACCGCCTCCGGGTCCTCGTCGATCTCCTTGGCCATGAACGACGGCCAGCCGCCCTTCTCGGCGGCCGAGGCGTCCCAGGACACCTCGAAGGGCTCCGCCTGGGCCGGCCGCCCGTCGAAGTCCGTGACCTCGACCGAGTCGGGGCGCACGACCACGATCTGCGCCTGGCCGACGGCCATCGCCCGGTGGGTGTGCTCCACGAAGGCGGCGACGTCGGAGCCGAGGAAGTTCTCCCCCTCGCCCAGGCCGATCACCAGGGGCGAGTTCAGCCGGGCGCCGACGATCACGCCGGGGCTGTCCGCGTGCGAGGCGAGCAGGGTGAAGGCCCCCTCCAGCCGTCGGACGACGGCCCGGAAGGCCTGCTCCAGATCGCCGGTGCGACGGTATTCGCGGCCGATCAGGTGGGCGGCGACCTCGGTGTCGGTCTCGCTGCGGAACTCGACGCCCTCGGCCTCCAGCTCCCGCTTGAGCTCGGCGAAGTTCTCGATGATGCCGTTGTGGATGACCGCGAGGCGGCCGTCGTCGGACAGGTGCGGGTGCGCGTTCTCGTCGGTGGGGCCGCCGTGCGTGGCCCAGCGCGTGTGCCCGATGCCGGTCGTGCCCTCGGGCATGGGGTTGCGCTCGAGGTCGTCGGCCAGGACGCTCAGCTTCCCGGCCCGCTTGCGCCCGTGCATGCGCCCCTCGGCGTCGACGACCGCGATGCCCGCGGAGTCGTACCCCCGGTATTCCAGGCGGCGCAGGCCGCCGAGGAGGATGTCCCGGCACCGCCGCTCCCCCACGTATCCAACGATTCCACACATGCCCCCGAGTCTACGCCCCGACGGCCCGCCTCCCGCATGCCCGTGCGGTTCGCGACCCGTGCTCAGTCCTGTCCCCGCTCGGCTCCGCGCGCCCGGCCCTCGATGCGCCGGGCCAGCTCCCGTGCGACCGCCCCGGCCCGCTGCGCGAGCGCCCCCCACTCGGACTCGGGCAGCCGATCCCGGGGGAAGGTCGCCGCGAGCGCCGCGATCGGCCAGCCGGCGTGGTCCAGCACGGGGACCGCGACCGAGGCGAGTCCGTCGGTGACGTCGCCGTCCTCGACCGCGTAGCCGCGGTTCCGGGTCTCGTCCAGCACGCGGCGCAGCTGGCCGTAGCCGCGGATCGGGCGCGGCTCGTCGGAACGGGGCGAGAAGGCCGAGGGGCCCGGGTACAGGGCCCGCAGCTGGGCGCGGGGCAGGGCCGCGAGCATGGCCCGGCCGCTCGCGGTGGACTGCGCCGGCAGCCGCACGTCCACCCCGCTCACGAGCGCCGGGGCCCCGGCCGCCCGCTCCTCCACCAGGTAGACCACCTCCCGACCGGAGAGCACCGCGAGGTGGGCGCTGAGCCGGACGCGGTCCACGAACTCGGCCACGAGCACCCGGCCGATGCGGCTCAGCGGCTGCTGGCGCGCGTAGGCGGTGCCGAGCCGGTGCGCGGCCACCCCCAGCCCGTAGCGCCGGGTCTCGGCCAGGTGCATGACGTAGCCGCGCTGCACGAGCACCCCGAGCAGGTGGTAGGTGGTCGAGCGGGGAAGCCCCAGCTCGCGGGCGACCGCCGCCGCGGCGACGGGGCCCGGCCGGGAGGCCAGCAGGCTCAGGATGTCCAGCGCCTGGCCCGCCGCCGGCGCCTGGGGGCGCGGGCCGTCCCCGCCCGCCGTGCTCCGCCTCATGCCCCGAGGCTATCGCCCGGCTGTCGCCTTCCCGTCAGCCGTGGCGCATTCGCGACAATCCCGTTCGGGTGCTTGAGCGGCGGCCGCGGCGCTCCCTATCCTCGCCGCGACGGGGGACCGCTCCTCGCACTCCCTCCCATCCCCTCGGGCGGTCCCCCGTTCCCCTCCGTCTGTCCCCCGGGGCCGGACCGGGATCCCCGGTCGGACGGATCAGGGGGCCTCGCGCCGGCCCTCCGCCGTGAGCGCGCCGAGCTGGAAGCGGCTGGCCGCTCCGACGCTGCGCTGCACCGAGCGGACCTTGCGCTGCACGGTGCGCACGCTCACGCCCAGCTGGCGGGCGATCGCCTCGTCGGTGAGCCCCGCCGCCAGCAGCGTCACGATCCCGCGCTCCTCCTCGTTGAGCAGATCCCAGTCCGCCAGCCGTTCGCCGCCCAGCGGCATGGCCGCCTCCCAGACCGAGTCGAAGATCCCCCGCAGGAAGCAGGCCGCCCACGGGGTCGTGCCGCGCACCGCGGCGAGCCCGCCGTCCGGCGCCGAGCGGACGATCAGGAACTCCTCGTCGTCCCGCAGCAGCAGCCGGGCGGGCACGAGTCGGGAGACCCGGGCCCGCTCCCCCTGACGCGCCGAGCGCAGCACGGCGTCGAGCAGCCCCTCGCGGCGGAAGACCCTGGGGTCATAGACGACCCGGTACCGCACCCCGCGCTCCAGCGCCGCGGGCTGCGCCTCGGACCGGCCGACGGGGCCGGCGCTGTGCGGACCGCGGTCGAAGGCGTCGATCGCGCGGCGGGCGTCGCGCTGGATCTCGTCGTAGGCGGCGCGGATCGCCGCCAGACCGCTCAGGGGCTCGGCCGCCGGGCCGTCGACGGCGGCGCCGCACCCCCGGCAGACGGGCGCCGGGGCCCCGCCGCGGCCGTCCCCGCCCCGCGGCGTCGCCCCGGCGCCGCGCAGCTCCTCGGCCAGCTCCTCCAGGCGCCGCGCGAGCTCGGCCCGCCGGCCCTCGTCCATCACCCCCACGGCACCTCCGCGTGCGGGGCGACCGGACGGCCAGATTCAATTGCCCTCGTCGATGCAGTCACCCCCACGGCACCTCCGCGTGCGGGGCGACCGGACGGCCAGATTCAATTACCCTCGTCGATGCAGTACGCATCGTCCCAGGCTAGACCGGGCGCCCCCGCCTGCCCGACAGCCGGGATGCGCGCCGCCGCCTCACGCCAGCGGCCCGACGACCCGCTCCACCGCCTCGCGCAGCTCACCGCGCTCCACCAGCCCGTGCACGGCCTCGATCTCCGGGGAGAGCCACTCGTCGCTCGACGGCGGGGGCACGTGGCCGCGCACGAGCTCGTGCACCGCCCGGGTCGCCGCCGCCGGCCGACGGCCGGCCAGCTCCGCGTCCCGCATCCGGAAGTCCAGCGCCCGCACCGCGGTGAGCAGCTCGATGGACAGCACCCGGGCCAGGCCGTCGATCGCACGGCGCAGCTTGCGGGCGCCCGCCCAGCCCATCGACACGTGGTCCTCCTGCATCGCCGAGGAGGGGATCGAGTCGACCGAGGAGGGCACCGCGAGCCGCTTCAGCTCCGAGACGATGCCCGCGGCCGAGTACTGGGCGATCATGAGTCCCGAGTCCACCCCCGGGTCCGCCGCCAGGAAGGGCGGCAGCCCGTGACTGCGGGCCACGTCCAGGAAGCGGTCGCAGCGGCGCTCGGAGATGCTCGCGGCGTCCGCCACGGCGATCGCCAGGAAGTCGAGGACGTAGGCGATCGGGGCGCCGTGGAAGTTGCCGTTCGACTCGACCCGGCCGTCGGGGGTGACCACCGGATTGTCGATCGCGCTGCGCAGCTCGATCCCGGCGACCCCGGCGGCGTGGGCGAGCGTGTCCCGCACGGCCCCGTGCACCTGCGGGGAGCAGCGCAGCGAGTAGGCGTCCTGGACGCGCGCGAAGCCCCCCTGCGCACGGTTGCTCAGCAGCGTCGAGCCGTCGAGGACGCGCCGCAGATTCGCCGCCGAGCGCAGCTGGCCGGGGTGCGGGCGCAGCTCGTGCAGATCCTCGGCGAACACGGCGTCGGAGCCGAGCAGGGCCTCCACGCTCGCGGCGGCCGCGATGTCGGCCACCCGCAGCAGACGCTCCAGGTCGTGGATCGCCAGCGCGAGGGAGCCGAGCATGCCGTCGGTGCCGTTGATGAGGGCCAGACCCTCCTTCTCGCGCAGCTCGACCGGCTCCAGCCCGGCCCGCTCGAGCGCCCGACGGGCGGGCATGCGCTCGCCGGAGCGGTCGCGCGCCTCGCCGGCGCCGATGAGCACGATCGCGCAGTGCGCGAGGGGCGAGAGGTCGCCGGAGCAGCCGAGCGAGCCGTACTCGTGCACGACCGGGGTGATGCCCGCGTTCAGCACGCCCGCGTAGAGCTCCGCCACCTGCTCGCGCACGCCCGTGCGGCCGCTGGCAAGGGTGTTCAGGCGCAGCAGCATGAGGGCCCGCACCAGCTCCCGCTCCACCTCGGGTCCGGTGCCCGCCGCGTGCGAGAGCACGAGGCCGCGCTGCAGCCGCGCGCGCTTGGCGGCCGGGATCGAGACCTTCGCGAGCGCCCCGAAGCCGGTGGAGACGCCGTAGTGCGGCCTCGTATCGGCCGCCAGCCCCTCGATCACCGCACGGGAGGCGCGGATGCGCTCGCGGGCGGCGGGGCCGAGTTCGACGGGCGCGCCCTGCCGGGCGACCGCTACGAGCTGCTCGATGCGCAGCGGCTCCTCGCCCAGGAGCACGGGTGCCGGGCGGGGGTCGTGCTCGGGCTCGCGGTGTTCGGGGTTCTCGGGCATGGCTCCGATTCTGCGGCCGGCGCTCCAGCCGCGGACGCCGGCCGCGACGGGTCCAGTCTGGGATCCCAGACGCTCCGGTCTGGGATCCCGGACGCTCCGGAGGCCGGGCCGGGCCGCGAACGGCTCGCCGCTTGCTAGCGTCCCGGGGCATGGACGAGCACGCTCCCGCCCCGCTGCCGCACGATCCGCTCTGGCCGCGCGCCGGCGGCTGGCCCGCGCCGCCCGACGAGAGCGCGGCGGACGGCCCGGCCGGCTTCGACGCGGTCCTGCTGGGCATCGGCACCTGGCGCACCTCGCTCAGCCCCACCGGGGCCGGCGCGACCCCGGCGGCCGTGCGCGAGGCGCTGCGACGCTACAGCCCCGATCTCGGCTCGGGCGGCTCCCTGCGCGGGCTGCGCATCGTCGACGCCGGAGACCTGGCCGATCCGGACGGGCTCGGCGACGCGGCCGCCGCGGCCGAGGTCGCCCGGGCCGCCGGCCGCGGCCGCCTGCTGATCGCGCTGGGCGGCGACAACGCGCTGACGGTGCCGGCGATGCTCGGCGCCTGCGGCCTGCGCCTGGCCGAGGCGGGCCTGATCACCCTGGACGCGCACCACGATCTGCGCGACGGCCGCTCGAACGGCTCGCCGGTCCGGCGCCTGCTGGAGCGGGGCCTGTCCGGGGCCCGGACCGTGCAGCTGGGGATCGCGGACTTCGCCAACTCCCTGGAGTACGCCGCGCGGGCGGCCGAGGCGGGGGTGACGGTCGTGCCCCGGGGCGACTTCGAGCGGCTGTCGCCGGAGGAGATCGCGGAGCGGGCCCTGCGGATCGCCGGCGCCGCGGGCGGCCCCGTGCACGTGGACGTGGACGTGGACGTGTGCGACCGGGCCGTCGCCCCCGGCTGCCCCGCCTCGCTCCCCGGCGGCCTGAGCGCGTGGCAGCTGCGCCGGACGGTGCGGCTGCTGGCCCGCGATCCGCGCGTGCGCTCGATCGACGTCGCCGAGGTGGACGCGGGCGCCGACGCCCCGGACGGCCGCACGGTGCGCCTGGCGGCCCTGTGCGTGCTGGAGGCGCTGGCGGGCCTTGCCGAACGCGAGGCCTGAGCGGCCCGACCGCGTCGACGCGCCGCCGGGCGTGCGGGAGGCTCCGGCCGACTCAGCGCGCGCCGCGCCGCTTCAGCATGCTCCGCACGGTCGGCCCCAGCTCGGGGCGCGCCGCGGCGATCTCGCCCAGGATCTCGGCGTCGATCGCCTCCGTGCTGCGGCGGAAGTGCTCGGCGTCCGGGCGGCCCTCGTACTGGGCGAGCTTCGCGAGCGCGTACTCGGCGGCCAGCCCCCGCGCCTCCAGCGCGTCGTCGTGCAGCATGCGCACCACGAACTCGTCGGCCTCCGGCACCTCGGCGACGACCTCGGCCGGATCCTCGCCCGCGCGCACCCGGGCGTGCAGGATCGCCTCGCGCTCGTCGCGCGCGAGCCTGCGCAACCGCTCGATGCGCTCCACCGGACCTCCCGTGCACCCGACCGCGCCGGGTGGGGACACGATACCGCGCGGCGGTGCACGGGCAGGGACTTGGATCGAGCAATGAACTCGATCGATCCGCCGCCTGCCCACGCCGGCGCACGGGAGGGCCGGGAGAGCTAGACTGTGCGGGCGGCTCGCCATCGGTGTCATCGCCGTCACCGATGCCTTCGGGGAGGGGTGGCATGAACGGACAGACCGGACCGGAGCCGGGCGCGAGCGTCCATGCGGCGTGGTCCTTCCGCACCACCGTGCACGACGCCTCCAGCCCCCTCGCCCCGTGGCCCGGGGGCCGTACCGCGACGAAGTCCCCGGCGAACGGGCTGTTCCTGCTCCTGACGGTCCTGCTCGCCGCCGGGTGCGCCTTCCTGTGCGCCGCTCTGACGGGGGACGAGGGGAACGCCCCGCTGGCGGGCCTGACCGTCCTCCTCGGGGGCGGGGGCGTGCTGACGACGGTCAACGGCGTGCTCGCCCGCCAAGCGGACCCGCCCGGCTTCATCGACGAGTACCGGGGTGGTCCGTGCGTGCCCCTCACCGCCCTGTACTCCGGGATCTGCCTGCTGAGCCTGGCGGCGTTCACCTTCTCCTTCATCCCCTTCGTCCGGGAGTCGCTGCCGATGCTCCTGCTGTCGCTGCTGCTGCCGCCGCTGCTGCCCGCGCTGCGCATCGCGCTGCTCCTGATCGCCCTGGCGAGCGGCGTCGTCCATCTGCGCGGCTGCTTCTCCCGCTACCCCCGCTTCCTGCTGCCGGCCTGGTACCGTCTGGCCCTGCAGGCCGGGGTGCGGGCCGAGGACCCGATGGAACTGCGCCGCTTCCGCGCCCTGCCCCCCGCCGAGCAGCGGCGTCGCGTCGCCGAGCGGCAGCGGCTGCTCTCGGATCTGCTGCCGGAACGGGAGGCGAACGCCTCGGCCGAGCCCGCTCCGTCCGCCGATCCCGCCGTCCTGCGCCAGGCGCTCGGGGGCCGCGGGCACGAAGCGTTCCTCGTCGAGCCGGGCGCCGCCGGCATATCCGCGGGCTTCGCCCCGACCGTCCTCGGCGCTCCGGGCGTGCCGGGATCGGACGCGCCGGCTCCGCAGGGACCGGGAGCGACGAATGCGCCGAGACCGAACGGGCCGGGAGCGACGGACGCGCCGAGACCCGACAGACCGGGAACGACGGACGCGTCGAGACCCGACGGACCGGGAGCGCAGGGGGCGATGCCGGCATGATCCTGGAGGGCGAGCGCTTCGGCGTCGAGCTGCCCCTCGGCTGGCGGGTGCGGGAATCGTCCGGCGCCCGGATCGCCGAGTCCCCGAGCGGCGCCGCTCCGCTGCGCGGCGCCCTCGTGCTGCGCGAGTGGCGGCTGAGGACCCCGCGTCCCACGGCCCTCGCGGACGTCTCGCACGCCGCCATGCTGGAGTTTCCGCGCAGGGTTCCGGGGGCCCGGATCGTCCACGTCGAATCGCTCGTCGGGCCCCTGAGTCGCCTCGAGCACCGGCGGATCTGGGGACTCGTGCCCCTTCCGGCCGCGGGCGGCAGCGGGACGGCCGTGCTCGTCGTGCACGAGATCGCGGTCGCCGGCGAGGCGGTCGCCGAAGTGACCATGACGATCCCTCCGCGCTTGGCCCAGGCCCGGCGGCTGCTGCCGGTGCCGCCGGAGCCAGGGTCGTATCCGGACCCGGCGTCGGCCCCGCCGGAGCCGATGTCGCTCCAGGATCTGCTGACGCTGCCGGGTTCCACGGGCCTCGTCCGCTTGCCCGACTCCCGGTCCGCGCGGCCCGCAGTCGAGCTCGACGTCCCCGCCGCCGAGCTGGACGAGTGGGCGACGGCCCGGGACGGGGCGCCGAGGGAGCGGATCCCCGCCCACCCGGACGGGCCTCTGCGGGTCTTCGGCCTGGACGTGCTGCTGCCCGAGACGGCGATGCGGGTCTTCGAGTCCGCGCTCTCCGCCGAGCCGCGGGCGGGGCGGCCGCTCCTGCGGACCGGCGGCCCGCAGGCCGCGGCCCTGCACGAGGCCGGCCTGCTGGACGAGCGGGGGCGGCTGTCGAGCGCGGGCCTGGCCGTCGCCGAGCTTCGGCGGGCGGGCTCGTCCTGGACGCTCGGCGTCGCCGCGGGCGGCGAGGGACCGCACGGCTGGATGCACGGCGCCGACGCGGTCGCCGTCCTGCCCCCTCGCCCGGAGGAGCCCCGCGAGGCGACACGACGCCTGGTGCACTGCCCGGTCGAGGACCTGAGCCGCATCGTCCTGCACTGGAGCGGCCACCAGGCCGGCTGGGCCCTGGACTTCCGGCTGCCGCCCCTGCCCTACGGGGTCGTGCGAGGCAAGGAGGGGCGAAGCGCCCCGTTCCCCCTGCCCGGCGGCGTCCGCTCGCAGTTCTCGATCCCCGCGCTGCCGCCTCCCTTCCCCAGCCAGGCCCAGCTCGACGAGCGGGCCCGGAGCGACGCGGCGGAGTTCGCGCGGGCCCCCTGGCGCGAATTCCGGCTCGACGTGACCACCGGCGCGGAAGCCGCAAAGCCCCTGCGGTGGGTGCAGACGAGCGGCCGCGGCACCGCCTGGCTGGAGGGCGGCTCCCACCGGGCCCTGCTCGCCTCGCAGCCCGAGCTCCTCCCCCACTGGGAGCGGGTCTTCGCCTGCCTCTGCCCGCCGGCGCCCTGACTCCGGGCCCGACTCGCGCCGGGAGCGCCGCGGCGGCCTCCGGAGTTGCGGGGCCGGGCCCGCCGAGCCCGGGGCACGCCGGAAGCGATACGATGAATGCACTGCGAACGATGTCTTCGAGGAGGGGCGACATGCGCGACCGGATCCGGCCGGGGCCCGTCGCGCTCCTCGCCGCCTCCGGCGGTGCTCCTCCGAACACGGACACCGGGCTCGAAGACCTCTCCCCCCGCGCTCCGGGAGCCGTGTCGTGATACGGCTCCCGGGAAGGCTGCTCGCCCGCCTCGGCGGCCTCCTGCTCAGCATCCTGATCATCGCGCTGCTGAAAGCCGTGCCGCTGCTGTCGGCCTCCTTCTACGAAACGGCGCTCGGGGTCCTGCTCCTGGTCGTCGGCGGCGCCCTGACGATCCGGGGCGTGCCCCTCCGCCGCGAGCGGCCGCCCGGCTTCGCCGAACGCTACCGCGGCGGCCCCTGCCCGCCGCTGGCGATCCTGTACCTGGGCCTCTTCCTGCTGAGTCTGGGGGCCTTCGCGATCGCTCCCCTCCTGGGCTGGACGGTGCTGCGTCTGCTCCTGCTCCCGATCGGCGTCGCGTGCGGTGCGATCTACCTGTACGGCGCCTTCGTCCGCTTCCCCCGCGCCCTGCTGCCGGCCTGGTACCGGCGGGCCCTGCTGGCCGGGGTGCGCTCGGACAGCCCGCCGGAGCTGCGCGCCTTCCGCTCCCTGTCCCTGTCCGCGCAGCGGGAGCGCGTGGCCGCCCATCAGCGATGGCTCAGCGGCTGGCGGCCCGGCGGCCCGGACAACCGTGCCGTGGACGCGGAGGACCGGGACGGCGCGGAACGGCCCGCACCGCCCGATATGGGCGAGCACCGGCCGCTCGCCGTGGAGCTGTGCACGACCGGCATGGTCGCGGGCCTCCTCCTGGCCGCGCACAGCAGTCTGGACGAGGCCGACCGGCCCGTCGTCCGGGAGGCGCCGGAGACGGAGGGCCGATGAAACCGATCGGCCACCGTTTCCGGATCGCGGCCCGCTCCGGCTGGCGGGTACAGCGCCTGCCCGGCGCCCTGCTGGCGGCGCCCCTGGAACGCGACGGCCCGGTGCGCCCCGCCGTCGTGCTGCGCGAGTCCCGCCTGATCCGGTGGCGGCCCACGATCCTCGCGGATGCGGCCCACGCCAGCATGCTGAGCTTCCTGCGCAGCGTGCCGGGTGGCCGTATCGTCAGCGTCGAATCCTGGCCGGACGATCTGGCGGATCCGCGGATACCCGAACGGCGGTGCATCCAGGCGGTCGTGCCCGTCCCGCTCGAGGGCGGCACGGGAGCGACGCTGCTGCTCGTGCACGAGATGCTGATCGCCGACGGCGTGCTGCTCGAGCTGACCACGACCGGGGCGCTGGGCTCGATGGTTCCCAGGGCCGGGGCGGACGGTTTCGTGCGCCTCCATCTTTTG
The DNA here is from genome assembly GCA_030532485.1 of Pseudoclavibacter sp. Lineage (GTDB taxonomy): Bacteria > Actinomycetota > Actinomycetes > Actinomycetales > Microbacteriaceae > Pseudoclavibacter. The sequence continues at coordinate 34,651 of JAUNLB010000004.1, read as the reverse complement.
CCGAAGCCGACGCGCACGAGCCCCGAGGCGAGCGTCGATGCGCCCGAGTGCGAGCTGGACGAGTGGGCGAGCGAACGGGACGGCCAGCCGAGGGAACGGATCCCCGCCCATCCGGACGAACCGCTGCGCACGACCGGACTGGACATCCCGTTGAGCGAACGGGCCATGCGGGCCTTCCAGACCGTGATCTCCCCGCACCCCGGCGACACGGAGACCCTCGTGCGCCCCGGCAGCCCCGAAGGCCGAGAGCTTCACGAAGCGCGCCTCCTGGACGGGCGAGGCCGCCTCTCCGCCCTCGGCATGGCCATCGCCGAGACCCTGCAGCAGAGCACGCCCTGGACCGCCCGCACCGCCGACGGACGCCACGAGCTACGCGGCTGGAAGACGAAGACGGAGGCGATCGTGGCCCTCTCCCCCCGCCCCGAGGCGCCGAACGGCTCGCCGCACCGGCTCCTGCACTGTCCGGCGGAGGACCTGCCCCGGATCGTCCTGCACTGGACCGGCTACGAACCCGGCTGGAAGATGAGCTTCCAGCTGCCGGCCACGACCCTGGACCTGCTGCGCGGGCACAAGGCGCGCTCCGCCTCCGAGCCGAGGCTGTCGCCGACGCCGAGGCTCCGCGCCCGCGGCCGTCAGGACGCGGAGGAGTTCGCCCGCGCCCAGTGGCGCGAGTTCCAGCTCACGCTCGGCGCCGATCCGGACCGCGCGGCACATGTGCGCTGGGTGCAGACCGAGCGGCGGGGCGCCGCCGAGCTCGACGGCAGGCAGGGACGCGACGCCCTTGTCGCGGACCCCGTGCGCCTGCAGCTCTGGAATCGGGTCGCCACCATCCTGCGGTACGACCCCGCCGAGCGGAACCCCCTCCCCCTCCATCTCCTCCAGAGCGCCGCAGGTCCTGCTGCGAGCCTCTTTACGTTTCGGTGACCGGGCACGAAGTCATCGACCGGACAGATGTCGGTGACCGGGGACCGTGAGGGCGGCATCGTGCGTCGCGAGCGCGGACGATGCCCCGTCGACCCGTTTTCGCAACGTCCCTTGCACATCGAAGGCACTGTTTCCTGGAACGCGGCACCGAAGCGCACGGGTACTCGACGCGGAGGAGGACCGAGCGAGCCGTTCCGCCCCGAAGGCTCGCCTCAATGTCCGTATCGGGCTTCCGCGGAGTGGACGCGATAGCTCCCCGCCCGAAGGCTCGCCTCAATGTCCGTATCGGGCTTCCGCGAAGTGGACTGAGTGCGGGGTAGGCTGAGGCGCCGGGACCGCGTCCGCCGAGAAGCCAAGGAGGATCCGATGCACGAACAGCGCGGCCCTCTCCCCGGAGCCGAGTGGCCGCTGGAGACCGAGCGGCTGCGGCTGCGGCTGCACGAGCCCGACGACGCCCGATGGCTTCACGGGCTGTACTCGCGCCCCGACGTCGCCCGCTACCTGCTGGACGAGCCCTGGACCGCGGAGTTTGCCCGCGACAAACTCGCCGAACGCCTTCTCAAGACGGGGCTCGACGCCGACAGCGCTGCGCTCGCGCTCGTGATCGAGCACGAGGGCGTCCCCATCGGGGACGTCGCGCTCTGGCTCACCGATCGCGAGCACCGCCAAGGCGAGATCGGGTGGGTCCTCCACCCGGCGCACGGCGGGCGCGGCTTCGCCGGCGAAGCCGTTCGGGCGGTCCTCGCGCTGGGCTTCCACCGCTACGGGCTCCACCGCATCACTGCGCAGATGGACGCCCGCAACACCGCCTCCGCGGCACTCGCCCGCCGAGTCGGGCTCCGCCTCGAAGCGCACCACCTCCAGGACTGGTTCAGCAAGGGCGAATGGACCGACACCCTCGTCTACGCGCGGCTCGCCTCCGAAGAGGCGGCCCCGTCGCCGGGAGCGTGATTTCCGCGCCCCTCCGGTTCCGTCTCCCGGGTCCGTCGTGCCCTCGACGGAACAGGCTCCGCCGACGAAACAGACCCCGCCGACGGATACAGACGGGAAACAGCGAGACGACCCGAGACCGCCCGGCCGGGGCCGCTGTCCGTGCACGGCGGCTCGTGCTCGCGGCTGCCTCGCTCGCCTTCACGGCAGACCGGCGTCCCGGCCGAAGGCTCGCCGATCGCCTGCGACCAGCCGAAGCAGATCGGACTCAGTCGTCTCCCGGCAGGGCTGTTCTGCAGCTCTCGGAGGGTCGGAGCGGCCGGGCGGCCCCCGGCTCCCCCCGCCCGGCCCGCCAGACGGTCAGCGCCAGCGGCATGCCCGGCCGGTAGGCCAGATGCGAGACCGAGGGGGCGGCCAGCAGCTGCGCATCGGCCCGGGCGCCCGGCACGAGCGAGCCGAGCGGGGCCGGGCCCCGCCCCGTCCCGCCGTCGCCCAGGTGCCGGTCCAGCGCGAGCGCCCCGCCCAGGGTCGCCGCCCGCACCGCCTCGGCGATCGTGAGCCGCATCTGCAGTACCGCGATCGCCACGCAGAAGGCCATCGAGCTCGTATAGGAGGTGCCGGGGTTGCAGTTCGAGGCGATCGCCAGCTCGCAGCCCGCGTCCACGAGCCCGCGCGCCGGCGCCAGCGGCACCCGCGTGGACAGGTCGCAGGCCGGCAGCACCGTCGCGACCGTGCCGCGGCGGCCGTGCGCCCAGGAGTCCGCGAGCCGGGCGAGGTCCCGCTCGCTCGGGAAGCCCAGGTGGTCCACGCTCAGCGCCCCGCACTCGAGGGCCACCCGGACCCCGGGCCCCGGGCCCAGCTGGTTGCCGTGCACGCGCACCGCCAGGCCCCGCTCGCGGCCGGCCCGCAGCACCCGCAGCGACTCCGCCTCGTCGAAGGCGCCCTGCTCGCAGAACACGTCGATCGCGTCCGCGTAGGGCAGCACCGCCGCCAGCATCTCGCCGGTCACGAGTTCCAGGTAGCGCTCGCGCACCTCGCCGGGCGGCACGATGTGGGCGCCCAGGAAGGTGACGGCGTCCGCCTCCTCCGCGGCGATGCGCGCGGCGCGCGCCTCGTCGGCGACCGTCAGGCCGTAGCCGGTCTTGGTCTCGAAGGCCGTGGTGCCGCCGCGCCGCGCCTCGGCGGCCAGGCGCCGCAGATTGGCCCGCAGCGCCTCGTCGTCCGCTGCCCGCGTCGCGGCCACCGTCACCCCGATGCCGCCCGCCGCGTAGGGCTCGCCGGCCATCCGCGCCTCGAACTCGGCGCTCCGGTCCCCGGCGAACAGCAGGTGCGTGTGGCTGTCCACCCAGCCCGGCAGGAGCGCCCGTCCGCCCGCCTCGACGCGCTCGTCGGCGGCCGGGGCGGCCGCCGAACGGCCGACCCACGCGACCCGGCCGTGCTCGAAGACGATGGCGGCGTCCTCGATCCGCCCGGGCAGCGCCTCGGCGGCCGCCAGCAGCGGCGAGTCGGCGGCCCCCGTCCGCCCGGCGAGCCGGACGAGCTCGGGCGCATTCGTCGTCAGCTCGCCGATCCCGTCGATCAGCAGAGAGCCGGCCGCGCCGCTCACGGCGCCTCGCGCATGGGCACCCGCACTCCGCGCTCCTCGGCCGCCGCGACGGCCTCCTCGTAGCCCGCGTCCACGTGCCGGATGACCCCCATGGCCGGATCGTTGGTGAGCACCCGCTCGATCTTGCGGGCGGCCAGTTCGCTGCCGTCGGCCACCACGACCTGGCCCGCGTGGAGGGAGCGGCCCATGCCGACGCCGCCGCCGTGGTGCACGGAGACCCAGCTGGCGCCGGAGGAGGCCGCGGTCAGGGCGTTGAGCAGCGGCCAGTCGGCGATCGCGTCCGAGCCGTCGCGCATCGCCTCGGTCTCCCGGTAGGGGCTGGCCACCGAGCCGGCGTCCAGGTGGTCGCGGCCGATGACGATGGGGGCGCCCACCCGGCCGGAGGCGACGAGCTCGTTGAACAGCAGCCCCGCCCGGTGCCGCTCGCCGTAGCCGAGCCAGCAGATGCGCGCCGGCAGCCCCTCGAACTCGACCCGCTCCGCGGCCGCGTCCAGCCAGCGGTGCAGCTTGCGGTTCTCCGGGAACAGCTCCTTGAGCGCCCGGTCGGTGACCGCGATGTCCTCGGGGTCGCCCGAGAGCGCGACCCAGCGGAAGGGGCCGAGCCCCTCGCAGAACAGGGGGCGGATGTAGGCGGGCACGAAGCCGGGGAACGCGAAGGCGCGCTCGAAGCCGCCCTTGAGGGCCTCGTCGCGGATCGAGTTGCCGTAGTCGAAGACCTCCGCGCCGCGGTCCTGGAAGCCGACCATGGCCTCCACGTGCCTGGCCATGGACCGCCGGGCCAGGCGGGTGAACTCCTCCGGGTCGGTCGTCCGGCGCTCGTGCCACTGCGCGAAGGGCACCCCGGCCGGCAGATAGGACAGCGGGTCGTGGGCGCTGGTCTGGTCGGTCACGATGTCCGCCGGCACCCCGCGGGCGAGCAGCTCGGGCAGGATCTCGGCGGCGTTGCCCTCGACCCCCACCGAGAGGGCGCGGCGCTCGGCCCTGGCCGCCAGCACCCGCTCCAGCCCCTCGTCGAGACTGTCGGCGACCTCGTCCAGGTAGCGTTTGCCGGCCCGGCGCTCCAGCCGGGAGCGGTCCACGTCCAGGATCAGGCAGGCGCCGCCGTTGAGCGTCACCGCCAGCGGCTGCGCGCCGCCCATGCCGCCGCAGCCGGCGGTGACCGAGAGGGTGCCGGCGAGCGTGCCGCCGAAGCGCTTGTCCGCCACCGCGGCGAAGGTCTCGTAGGTGCCCTGCAGGATGCCCTGGGTGCCGATGTAGATCCAGGAGCCGGCCGTCATCTGCCCGTACATGGTGAGCCCCTCGGCCTCCAGGCGCCGGAACTCCGGCCAGGTGGCCCAGTCGCCGACGAGGTTCGAGTTGGCGATGAGCACGCGCGGGGCCCACTCGTGGGTGCGCAGCACGCCGACCGGCTTGCCCGACTGCACGAGCAGCGTCTCGTCGTCCGCCAGCTCCCGCAGGCTCGCGCAGATGGCGTCGAAGGCCCGCCAGCTGCGGGCCGCCCGGCCGGTGCCGCCGTAGACGACGAGCTCGTCGGGCCGTTCGGCGACCTCGGGGTCGAGGTTGTTCATGAGCATGCGCAGCGCGGCCTCGGTCTGCCAGCCGCGCGTGCTGATCTGCGTGCCGCGCGGGGCGCGGACGGGTCGGGCGCCGGGCAGGGGCATCGCTCGTCTCCTCTGGTGCCGGCCGTCCGGGACGGCCTTCGGCGGGGCGTCGGCGCCCCGGTCCGGCCCGTGCCGGAACCCTCCCATTACACCCCGACGGACCGGGCGGAGGGCGGGGCCGCGAGGCGGTCGCGTCTGGGATCCCAGACCGTGCGGCGTTCAGCGCAGTCGGTAGCCGACGCCCCGGACCGTCTCGATCCGCTCGGCGCCGAGCTTGCGCCGCAGGTAGCGGATGTACACGTCCACGACGTTCGAGTTCGGGTCGAAGTCGTAGCCCCACACCCGGGACAGCAGCTGCTCGCGCGTGAGCGCCTGGCCCGCGTGCTCCAGCAGCGTCTGGGCCAGCGAGAACTCCCTGGCCGACAGCTCGACCGGACGGCCGTCCAGCAGCACCCGCCGCGCCCGCAGGTCCATGCACAGCCCCTCCCGCTCCAGCAGGGTGTCCCCCGCCGCGCTCTCGGGCCGGGAGCGCAGCCGCAGCCGGATCCGGGCGAGCAGCTCCTCGAAGCGGAAGGGCTTGGGCATGTAGTCGTCCGCCCCCGTCTCCAGGCCGTGCACGGTGTCGGTCACCGAGGTGCGGGCGGTGAGCACGATCACCGGCGCCTGGACGCCCGAACCGCGCAGCTCGTCGAGCACCGCGAAGCCGTCCGTGTCGGGCAGGCCGATGTCGAGCACCACGAGGTCGAACTCGCCGCTCGCGGCCAGCTCCAGGCCCTCCCGGCCGGTGCCGACCGCGGTGCTCGCGAAGCCCGCGGCCCGCAGCCCCTTGGTGAGGAAGGCCCGGATGCGTTCCTCGTCCTCGACGATCAGGATGCTGCTCACGCCCTCTGGCTCCTCTCCGTCGTCCCCTCGGCCGCCTCGGGCAGCACGATCGTGAACCGGCTGCCCCGTCCCGGCGCCGAGTCGAGCTCCACCCGCCCCGCGTGGGCGGCCGCGATACCGGCCACGATCGACAGGCCGATGCCCAGCCCCAGCCCCGCCCCGGAGGGGGCGCGGTCGGCGCCCTCGGCCCCGGCGCGGGCGAAGCGCTGGAAGATACGGGACTGTTCGGCGGCCGGGACGCCCCGGCCCTCGTCCCGGACCCAGACCCGGACCGCGCCGCCGGCCTCGTCGATCTCGGCTCCGAAGGCGACGAGCGAGCCCGCCTCGCTGTGCTCGACCGCGTTGCCCGCGAGCTGGAGCAGCGCCTGGGTGATCCGTTGCGGGTCGATCGAGACGACCGCCTCCGGGCGTCCCTCCACCCGCCAGGCGCGCTCGCCGAGGGGGCGGGCCTTGTCCAGCACGCGGTGCAGCAGTTCCCCCAGGTCCGTCGGGCGGCGGCGCACGAAGTCCGGCCGGTCCGATTCGGCCAGGATCATGAGGTCGCCGACCAGCCGGCCCATCCGGTCCAGCTCTTCGAGCACGAGCCCGCGCGTCTCGGTCGCGTCGGCCGGGTCGGAGGCGTCCATGAGCTCCAGATGCCCCCGCACGATCGTCAGGGGCGTGCGCAGCTCGTGGCTCACATCGTCCAGCAGCCGCCGCTGCCCCGCGAAGGCCTCCTCCAAGCGGTCCAGCATGCCGTTGAAGGTGCCCAGCAGCGCCGCCAGGTCGTCGTCGCCGCGCACCGGGATGCGGCGGGAGAGATCCGTGCCGGTGATCTCCTCGGCGGTCCGGCGGGCGGCCGCGAGCGGCAGCAGGATGCGCCCCGCCCCGCGCCACAGCAGTACGCCCGCGAGCGCGAGCACGCCTGCGCCGATCGCCGCGCTCCCCAGCCGCTGCCGGAGCAGCTGCGCGTGGGCCGTGCTCAGATCGAAGGCGACGACCACCGCGCCGCGCTCCCCCGCCCCCGCGGAGACCGGCACCACGAGCATGCGGTAGTGCCGCGTCTGCGTGCGCAGATCCGTCCGGGCGGCCTGTCGGCCCGGCCCGGCCATCTCCAGCGCGCGGGCGACGAGCTGCGGGTCCTGCTCCAGCCGCAGCTCCACCGTCGCCGGCGCCTGCCAGCGGACGGCGTCGCCCACGATCCCCAGGAAGCCCTGACCCGGCTCCGGCACGGCCCGCTGCAGGGCGAGCCGCACGAGCGCGTCGGCGTCGGCGAAGGGGTCGCCGGTGAGCGGGTCGACCCCGTTCTCCGCGAGCTCGCGGATCTGCGTGTAGCTCCGCTCCAGCGCCCCGTCCACGTGGTCGTGGTAGCCGGCCCGGTCCACCAGGTAGTCGGTGAGGCTCGTGACCGCGAGGGCGAGCACCGTGAGCAGCACGAGCGCGCGGACCAGGCGGGTGCGCAGCGGGACCGCGGACCTGCCCGAGGGCCCCGCGGACCGCTCGGCCGGGGGCCGGGCCGCCGCGACGGCCGTCCGCGCCGCGCCGTCCGGGGCGTTCCGCTCCTGCCCGGAGCGACCGGCCTGGGTCCGCGTCATCCGCGCGCCGTCCGGAGCGTTCAGGCGGCGCGCACGAGCCAGCCGAGGCGGTCCGGCAGCGTGCCGTTCTGGATGCCCGTCAGTTCCTCGCGCAGGCGCATGCCGATCGAGTCCTCGCCGAGCGGGGGGTGCTCGATCGTGAAGCCCTCGGCCACGAGCCGGCCGATGGGCGTGACGACCGCGGCCGTGCCGCAGGCGAAGGCCTCGACGATGTCGCCCGCGGCCGCCCCTTCGCGCCACTCCTCGATCGGCACCCGCCGCCGCTCCACCCGCAGCCCGGCCCGCTGCGCGAGCTCCAGGAGCGAGTCTCGGGTGATGCCGGGCAGGATCGAGTCGCTCTCCGGCGTCAGGATCGTGCCGTCCCGCCGGACCAGGCACAGGTTCATGCCGCCCAGCTCCTCCAGGTAGCGTCCCTCGCAGGCGTCCAGGAAGAGCACCTGCTCGCAGCCCCGCTCGGCCGCCTGGCGCTGGGGCAGCAGCGAGGCGGCGTAGTTGCCCCCGCACTTGGCGGCGCCCGTGCCGCCGCGGCCGGCGCGCGAGTAGTGCTCCGAGAGCCAGATGTCCACGGGCCTGGTGGCGTCCTGGAAGTAGGAGGCCGCCGGGCAGGCGATGACCATGTACCTGGCCGTGTGCGCGGCCCGCACGCCCAGGAAGTTCTCGTTGGCGATCAGGAAGGGGCGCAGGTAGAGGGTCCGCCCCTCCCCCGCTGCCGGCACCCAGGCCTCGTCCAGCCCCACCAGGCCGCGCACCGAGGCGACGAAGTCGGCGACCGGCAGTTCGGGCAGCCCCAGGCGGCGGGCGGAGTCCCGCATGCGCTGCGCGTTGCGCTCGGGCCGGAAGAGGTGCACGCCGCCGTCCGGGTGCCGGTAGGCCTTGAGCCCCTCGAAGACCTCCTGGCCGTAGTGGAGGACCGCGCTGGCCGGCTCGATCGAGAAGGCCCCGTAGGGCTCGAAGCGGGCCGCGTGCCAGCCCTGCTCGAGCGTCCAGTCGATCACGGCCATGTGGTCGGTGAAGTGCCGACCGAAGCCGGGGTCGGCGAGCACCGCCTCGCGGATGGCGTCCGGGGCGGGCTCGGGGTTGCGCTGGACGCGGAAGGCGAGCGTCCCCTCGCTCGTCTCTGCGATCGTCTCGTCGGGCATGGGGCTCCTTTGCGGCGGGGGCGGTGAGGGAGGACTCAGGCGTCGAGCCGGGCGATGACGGCGTCGCCGACGGCGCTCGTGCCGGGCGAGCCGGTCCGCCCGGCCAGCTCCTCCCGGACGGCCCGAGCGATGCGGGCGGCGGCCTCCGCGCGGCCGGCGTGCTCCAGGAGGAGCGCGGCCGAGAGGATCGCGGCCGTCGGATCGGCCAGGCCGCGGCCGGCGATGTCGGGGGCCGAGCCGTGGACGGGCTCGAACATGGAGGGGAAGGCGCCCTCGGGGTTGATGTTGCCGGAGGCCGCCAGCCCGATGCCGCCGGTCACGGCGGCCGCCAGATCGGTGACGATGTCGCCGAAGAGGTTGTCGGTCACGATCACGTCGAAGCGGCCCGGGTCGCTCACCAGGAAGATCGTGGCCGCATCCACGTGCAGGTAGTCCGTCTCCACCTCCGGGTACTCGGCGGCGAGCTCGTCCACGACCCGCTGCCACAGCCCGCCGGCGTGGGCGAGGACGTTCTTCTTGTGCACGAGGGTGAGTCGCCGGCGCGGGCGGGCGCGGGCCCGCTCGAAGGCGTAGCGCACCGTCCGCTCCACCCCGTAGGCGGTGTTCAGCGAGACCTCGGTGGCGAGCTCCTGCGGGGTGCCCGCCCGCAGGGCCCCGCCGTTGCCGGCGTAGGGTCCCTCGGTGCCCTCCCGGACGACGAGCAGATCGACCCGGCCCGGGTCCGCCAGCGGGCTCGCGACGCCCGGCAGGATCTCGGCCGGCCGCAGGTTCACGTACTGCTCGAAGCGGAAGCGCAGCCGCAGCAGCAGCCCCCGCTCCACGACCCCGCCCGCGAGCCTCGGATCGGCCGGGTCGCCGCCCACCGCGCCCAGCAGGATCGCGTCGTGCCGGGAGAGCCGCTCCAGCTCCGCCTCCGTGAGCACCTCGCCCGTCTCCAGGTAGCGGCCCGCCCCGAAGGGGTAGCGGCTCGCTCGGACCCCGCCCGGCAGCGCGGCCTCCACGACGCGCAGCGCCTGCTCGACGACCTCGGGGCCGATCCCGTCGCCGGGGATCACGGCGAGATCGATGGGCTGGCTCACGTGGCGTCCTTCCGTCCGTCCGGTCCTCTCCCGCCCAGTCTAGGGGCGCCCGGCGGGACCGCCGCCCAGCCGGCCGCTCGCGAGCGGAGCCGTGTGAAGGGGGCGGGCCTCATCGCCGAGAGGGAGACGACCGCCGCTCAATCGTGCCGCTCGTGACCGGACATGAAGACGTCCACCTCGGCGGAGCTCGCCCGCAGCTTCGGGTCGTGCTCCAGGTAGTGCCTCGTCTCCCGGGCGACGAGCCCGGACAGCACGAGCAGGCCGATGAGGTTCGGCACCGCCATGAGCCCGTTCATGACGTCGGCGAAGGACCAGACGAGCTCCAGGGGGACCGTGCAGCCGATGAACACGATGATCGTGAACACCACCCGGTAGGCGAAGACCCCGCGGATGCCCAGCAGCCGCTCGGTGCAGCGCTCGCCGTAGTAGGCCCAGCCGAGCATGGTCGAGAAGGCGAAGAACACGACCGCGACCGCGACGATCAGATGCCCCCACTCGCCGGGCAGCCCCTCCCGGAAGGCCTGGGAGGTCATGAGGCCCGCCTCGCTCTTGCCCTGCGTCCACACGCCCGAGGAGATGACGATCAGGCCCGTGAAGGTGACCACGATGATCGTGTCGATGAAGGTCTGGGTCATCGACACCAGCCCCTGGCGGGTGGGGTGCGAGGTCTGCGCCGCGGCCGCCGCGATCGCCGCCGAGCCCATGCCGGACTCGTTGGAGAAGATGCCGCGGGCCACGCCCATCTGCACCGCGAGCATGAAGACCGAGCCGATGAAGCCGCCGGTCGCCGCCGAACCGGTGAACGCCTCGCTGAACACGCGGCCGAGCGCCGCCGGCAGCTGCGGTCCGTTGGCGACGAGCACCCAGCTGCCGAAGAGCAGGTAGAGGCCGATCATGAGCGGCACGAAGCCCGCCGTGACCCGGCCGATGGACTTGATCCCGCCCAGCAGGACGACGCCCGTGAGGAGCGTGAGCACGACCCCGGTCACGACCGGGGCGATGCGGAAGGCCTCCTCGGCCTGCACGGCGACCGCGTTGCCCTGGGTCATGTTCCCGATCCCGAACGAGGCGATCGCCGCGAAGATCGCGAACCACAGGGCCAGGAACTTCCCGAAGGGGCCGCGGATGCCGCGCTCCAGGTAGTACTGCGGCCCGCCGGACTTCTCGCCGCGCGCGTCGGTCGTCCGGAAGCGGACGCCGAGGAAGGCCTCGGCGTACTTGGAGGCCATGCCCGCCAGACCCGTCACCCACATCCAGAACAGGGCGCCGGGCCCGCCGACCGAGATCGCGGTCGCCACGCCCACGATGTTGCCCACGCCCACGGTCGCCGCGAGCGCCGTGGTGAGCGCCTGGAACTGGGAGATGTCCCCGCCGCCCGCGTCGTCCCGGCGCTGGAGGAGCGCGAGGCGCAGCGCGGGCCCGAGGGAGCGGAACTGGATGAGGCGCAGCCGGACGCTCAGGAACAGCCCTGTTCCGAGCAGGAGCGGGATGAGGAACCAGGGGCCCCAGACGAGGCCGGAGATGAAGTCGAGGGACTCCTTCAGGGATGCAAGAACGCCTTCGAACATTGCCATGCACGGATGCTACGTCATATCCGGGCCCGCGGCACCCCCGCGGGGCCCGCTCGCTCCGCCCCGAGGTTCCCGGACGCTCCGCCCGGCCTCCGGCCCGCCGGACGCCTGCGCCGGTATCGTCGGATCCGGCAGGGGTGCAGGGGGCACCCGTGAGGGGAAGGGCATGTCTCAGCACCACGAGTTCGAACGGGCGCTCGCGATCTTCGAGCGCGGTCGGCACCACGAGGCGGCGGGCAAGCCCCAGCTGGCCCTCGACAGCTACGCCGAGGCGCTGCGCCTGGTCGAGGCCCTGCCCGGCACCGATCTGGTGCAGGCCCCGCTGCGGGTCTCGATCGCCATGCAGTCGATGGCCCTGGGCAGGCGCGAGGGCGTCGTGGACCTGCTCGAACGCGCCCTGGACCAGTACGGGGAGTCGCCGGAGACCGAGACGGAGCGCGCCTACGCGCTCACCCAGCTGGGCCGCCAGCACCACGCCGAGGATCGGCTGGGCGACGCGGTCCTCGCCTTCGAGGCGGCGCTGGAGCTGTACGCGGAGCGGCCCGGCCGGGAACGGGAGCGGGCCACCTGCCACGAGTCGCTCTCCTACACGCACGACGCGGCGGGCTGGACCGAGTCGGCCGTCGCCCACGCCCGCAAGGCCGTCGAGCTGCTGAACGCGGTCGGCGGCGAGGAGGAGGTGGAGGCGCAGCGCGCGCGACTGCTCGCCTTCCTGGCCCCCACCCACATGCGGGCCGGCGACCCGGACGCCGCGCTCATGACGGTCACCGAGGCGATCCGCATCTACGAGGGCCTGCCCGGCTCCGAGCGGCAGCGCGGCATTCTGCACACCCAGGCCGGCATCGGCTTCGAGATCGTCAACGAGCTGGAGGCCGCCTTCCGCGAGTACGACAAGGCGATCTCGCTGCTGCGCGAGGTGCCCGGCACCGAGCGCGAGCAGGCCTACGTGTACTGGCAGCGCGGCTGCACCGCGCGGGAGGCGCACGAGCGGGACGTGGCGGTCGTCGCCTTCGCGAAGGCCGCGGCGATCTACTCGCTCCTGGAGGGTTCGGAGTCCGAGCGGGAGGAGGCCGAGCGCATGCTCTCCGCCTCGCTCGCCATGCCCGCCGCCTGAGTCGGCCGCACCGGCTCCCGGCGGGCGCGGGTGCGCAGCTGCCGTTCGGCCAGCCCCGCCTCCGGGTAGCCGACGCCCGTGAGCGTGAGCCCCTTCGCCGCCAGCACGGGGAAGGCGTTCGAGCGCCCGGGCCGCTCCAGCAGGGTCGGCACCTCGGCGGCGTCCAGCCGCCCCCGCCCGACGGCGGCGCACATCCCCACGAGCGAGCGCACCATGGAGTGGCAGAAGGCGTCCGCGCGCAGCCGGGCGACGAGCACCCCCGCCTCGTCCCGCCGCCAGGCGAAGCGCTGCAGGGTCCTGACCGTGGTCGCCCCGGGCCTGGGGCGGCAGAAGCCCGCGAAGTCGTGCAGGCCGAGCACCAGTCCCGCCGCCTCGTTCATGCGGTCCAGGTCCAGCTCCGCCGCGATGCGGGCCGTCCGGTGCCGCTGCAGCGGATCGGGGGCGGTCCGCAGATCGGCCAGGCGGTACTCGTAGGAGCGCCACAGCGCCGAGAAGCGGGCGTCGAAGCCGGGGGGCGCGACGGCCGCCCCGGTCGCCGCCAGCTCCCCGTCCCCGCCCAGCACGCCGCGCAGGCGACGCAGGAGCCCCGCCTCCGGCCCGGCCGTACCGCGTCGGGCGGTGCGCTCCCACAGCGGCGCGGGCAGGTCCAGGTGGGCCACCTGCCCGCTCGCGTGCACCCCCGCGTCGGTGCGACCGGCGACCGTGAGCAGGGGCCCGTCGGGCAGCTCCCGGTACAGGCGCCGCAGCGCGGCCTCGAGCTCGCCCTGCACGGTGCGCAGGCCCGGCTGCGCGGCCCAGCCGTGGAACCCGCCGCCGTCGTAGGCGAGGTCCAGCCGCACCCGGACCGTTCCTTCGGCTTCGCTCATGCCCCCATTCTCCCCCGCCCGGGCTCCGCCGAGACCCCGGCGCTCTCGCCGGCTGCGTGCAGCCCCGCTCCTCGCTCGTCCCTCGGGCGCCGCACCGGGCAGCGCTCCCGCATGCTCTCCCGTCCTCCGCGTCCGCCCCGCCCCGGCGACCCGATCGGCTTGGTGCCGCTGGGGCTCGCGCCGTCGTCCGTGTCCGCCCCGTCGGGTCTCCGCGCCCGGAACGCCGCGGGGCCCGCACGCGACTCGCGTGCGGGCCCCGCGGCGGTTTCCCGCCGGACGGATCAGGACTGCTCGGCCGGCTTCTCCGCCGCGTGGTCGGCCGGGACGGCGTCGGGCGGCTCGGCGTCGGCCGGCCCGGCCTCCGAGGACTCCTCCCGCGGCTCCTCGGCCTCGCTCGGCTCCTCGGCGTCCTCGTCGTCCTGCGCGGCCGAGGCGGTCGCCGCCTTGGCCCGCACGGGCTCGGTCACCAGCTCGATGACGGCCATGGGGGCGTTGTCGCCCTTGCGGAAGCCGGTCTTCACGATGCGCGTGTACCCGCCCTCGCGACCCTCCATGAGCGGCGCGATCTCGGTGAACAGCAGGTGCACGATCCACTTGTCGCCGATCCGCCGGAGCACCTGGCGGCGCGCGTGCAGATCGCCGCGCTTCGCGTAGGTGACGAACTTCTCGGCCAGCGGCTGGACGCGCTTGGCCTTGACCTCGGTGGTCTGGATGCTGCCGTGCTCGAAGAGCTGCGCGGCCAGGTTCGCGAGGAGCATGCGCTCGTGGGCGGGGCCGCCTCCGAGGCGCGGACCCTTGTTGGGCTTAGGCATTTCGTTTCTCTCTCAGAATGCGATGGGAACCGTCGGGCCCCGGGTTCAGATGTACTCGCCGCTGTCGTCGCCGGCGCCGTAGAAGTGCGCGCCCTCGAAGCCGGGGACGCTGTCCTTGAGCGTGAGGCCGAGCTCGGTGAGCTTGTCCCGAACCTCGTCGACGGACTTCTGGCCGAAGTTGCGGATGTTCATGAGCTGGGTCACGCTCAGCGCCACCAGCTCGGACACCGTGTTGATGCCCTCCCGCTTGAGGCAGTTGTAGGAGCGGACCGAGAGGTCCAGATCCTCGATCGGCATGGACAGCTCGTTGGTGAGCACCGCATCGACCGGGGCCGGCCCGATCTCGATGCCCTCGGCCTGCTCGTTGAGCTCGCGGGCCAGGCTGAACAGCTCGACGAGCGTGCGGCCGGCCGAGGCGATCGCGTCGCGGGGCGCGATCGCGGGCTTGGTCTCCACGTCGATGACGAGGCGGTCGAAGTCGGTCCGCTCCCCGGCACGGGTCGCCTCCACCCGGTAGGTCACCTTGAGCACCGGCGAGTAGATCGAGTCGACCGGGATCTGCCCGGCCTCCGAGAACTCGTTGCGGTTCTGCGAGGCCGAGACGTAGCCGCGGCCGCGCTCGATGGTCAGCTCCAGCTCGAACTTGGCGTCCTCGCTGAGGGTGGCGATCACCAGCTCGGGGTTGTGGATCTCCACGCCCGCCGGAGCGGAGATGTCCGCCGCGGTCACCTCGCCGGCGGCGGTCTTGCGCAGGTAGGCGGTGATGGGCTCGTCGTGCTCGGAGGAGACGACGATCTGCTTGATGTTGAGGATGATCTCGGTCACGTCCTCCTTGACGCCCGGCACGGTGCTGAACTCGTGCAGGACGCCGTCGATCCGGACGCTCGTGACGGCGGCGCCGGGGATCGAGGACAGCAGGGTGCGGCGCATCGAGTTGCCGAGCGTGTAGCCGAAGCCGGGCTCGAGGGGCTCGATGACGAAGCGGGAGCGGTACTCCGAGATGTTCTCTTCGGTCAGGGTGGGGCGCTGTGCGATGAGCACGATGGGGTCCTTTCGGCGAAGTGTCCGCTATATGACACTTGACGAGGGCGGTGGAGGCTGCTTCCGCCGCAGCGGTGCGGTGAGGCGGAGGGGCCGTGGAGCGCCGCGGGCGCCGCCTGGGCGGCCCGCGGCGGCGCGGCTGCTAGACGCGACGGCGCTTGGGGGGGCGGACGCCGTTGTGGGCCTGCGGCGTGACGTCGCTGATCGAGCCCACCTCCAGGCCGGCCGCCTGCAGGGAGCGGATGGCGGTCTCGCGGCCGGAGCCGGGGCCCTTCACGAAGACGTCGACCTTCTTCATGCCGTGCTCCTGCGCCTGGCGGGCGGCCGACTCGGCGGCCAGCTGCGCGGCGAAGGGCGTCGACTTGCGCGAGCCCTTGAAGCCGACGCCGCCCGAGGAGGCCCAGCTGATGACGGCGCCCGAGGGGTCGGTGATCGAGATGATGGTGTTGTTGAAGGTCGACTTGATGTGGGCCTGGCCCACGGCGACGTTCTTCTTGTCCTTGCGACGCGGCTTGCGTGCGGCGCTCTTGGGGGTTGCCAATGTGTTCTCCTCCGGGATCTTCTGCGCGGCTCGGGCGGCTGCCGGCTAGCGCGCCTTCTTCTTGCCGGCGACCGTGCGCTTCGGTCCCTTGCGCGTGCGGGCGTTGGTCTTGGTGCGCTGCCCGCGGACGGGCAGACCGCGACGGTGGCGGATGCCCTCGTAGCTGCCGATCTCGACCTTGCGGCGGATGTCGGCGGCGACCTCCCGGCGGAGGTCGCCCTCGACCTTGAAGTTGCCCTCGATGTAGTCGCGAAGGGCGACGAGCTGCTCGTCGCTGAGGTCCTTGACCCGGACGTCGCCGTCGATGCCGGTGTCGGCGAGGGTCTTCAGCGCCCTCGTGCGGCCGACGCCGAAGATGTAGGTGAGTGCGACCTCGATGCGCTTGTCGCGCGGCAGGTCGACGCCTGCGAGACGTGCCATGGGATTGCTCCTGATGGTGGGGGGAGGTGTGGTGCAGCGCCTGGGCCTCGGCCTCCGTCCGAAGGTGTCCCCGCGTCGCGGTTCTCGACGCTGCCGGTTCGTGTATTGAGTTTTCCCGGGCCCTGCGAGCCGCACCCGTCCGTGTCGAGGGGCCTCGCTCGGCGCCGTCCGCGGGCCCGCAGGCCGCGCGATCAGCCCTGGCGCTGCTTGTGGCGCGGGTTGTCGCAGATGACCATGACGCGACCGTGCCGGCGGATCACCTTGCACTTGTCGCAGATCTTCTTGACGCTGGGCTTGACCTTCATGTCGTTCCTTCGTGTTTCGCTGGCCTCGTACCGGAGCGCGCCGGCCGTTCCTTACAGCGGTGGCTACTTGTAGCGGTAGACGATGCGGCCGCGGGTCAGGTCGTAGGGGCTCAGCTCGACGATCACCCGGTCCTCGGGGAGGATCCGGATGTAGTGCTGACGCATCTTCCCGGAGATGTGGGCGAGCACCTTGTGCCCGTTGGAGAGTTCGACACGGAACATCGCGTTGGGCAATGCCTCGATGACCGAACCCTCGATCTCGATGACGCCGTCCTTCTTGGCCATGGCCTCACAATCGCTCGCTACCGGCACCACACGCTGGTCGTGCGGATGAGAAGTGGGTGGGCGGCACGCACGCAGAGAGGTGGTGAGCACACACCGATCATCTACACTACGCCCTTCCGTGCCGATACGCAAGGGGCGGGCGCCCCGCGGCCGAAGCCGTGGGAACGCCCGCCCCGTGGCGGTCTCGCGCCGGACTAGGCGCTGAAGCGGCGGCGTGCGACGAAGGCGACCGCGCCGGCGAGCACGAGGCCCGCGGCGATGGCGCCGACCGTCAGCGTCGGACCGGACTCGCCACCGGTCTGGGCCAGACCGGGAGCCGAAGGCGAGGGCGAGGGCAGCGGAGTGCCGGGGGTCTCCGTGGCCGACGGCGCCGGGGGCGCCGGGGGCACCGTCTCACCCGGAGGCGGCGTCTGGCTCGGCGGCGGACCGGCCGGCGGCGTGGAGACCGTGACCGTCTGGCCCGCGTCGTTCAGGTCGTGGTGCTCGGCCACGACCTTGTCGCCCTGGCGCAGGGTCTCGAAGACCACCAGGCGGGTTCCGGCTGCGGCCACATCGGCCGGGACCTGGAAGACCACCTCGATGGCGCCGTTCGGCTCGCTCGGCGTGAAGGTGGCCGTGGACATGATGCCCGTCGGCTCGCCGTTGTCCGCGTTGCGCAGCTCGCCGGCGACCGTGTACTCGACGCCGGGGCGCAGGCCCTGGTATTCGATCTTGTCGGTCAGGACGAAGTCCTGGCCCGGGGCGACCTCCTTGGCCCCCTCGGGACCGGTCGCGGTCGTCCTGATCGCGGGCGACCAGATGGTCTGCGCCTCGTCGTTGATGTCGTGGTGCGTCGTGACGGTCGTACCGTTGGACTTGAGCTCCTCGAAGGCGACGACGACCTTGCCCATCAGGGCGCCGGCGGGCACGTCGAAGACGATGTCCTTGTAGCCGGCCTGGATGTCGGCGTCGGTGACGGGCACGTCGAGCTGACGGGCCCAGTCGGCCTCGATGGGCTGGCCGGTGGCCTTGTCCACGAGCTGACCGGTCAGGGTGTAGGGGACGCCCTGGAGCAGGTTGGTCAGGGAGACCCGGTCCACGATCTGGGAGGCCTCGCTGGAGAGGAACTGGTCGCCGTCGGCCTTGTCCGTGGCGGTCGTGCCGATGAGCGGCTGCTCGGGCGTCCAGTTCAGCGGCAGGCTCGCCGAGACGGTCTGGCGGTCGACCTTCGCGATGAGGAAGGACTGGCGGTCCAGGTACGGGGCGTCGCGGTGCCAGAACACGCGGTTCTGGGTGATGCCGATCTGCGCGTCCGCCTTGGCCTCGATCGAGACGCCGGACGAGGGCACGTCGGTGAACTTGACGAAGAGCTCCTCGCCGGTGGGCGTCGCGGCCATGTCGGCGACGGGCGAGCCGTCGGCGCGGACCACGCTGGAGCCGGCCGGCGCGTTGTTCAGCACGAGCTCGGCGGTGGGGGCGGCGACGTTGATCCGGATCGGGCCGAGCGTGCGGTCGCCCTGGTTGTAGGCGTAGCCGTCCAGCTGCTCGATCGAGATGGCGGCGTCGCCGTCGGGCTGCGGGTTCTCGCCGATCCCGACGAGGTACTGGTACGCGGTGAAGGCCCGCTGATAGGCGGGGTTCGCGCCCGGACCCTCGGAGTCGGGCTGCATCGCCTCGGCGCTGGCCGGCGAGAAGCCGTCCGTGAAGTGCCACACGGCGGCCTGGCCGGCCGCGATGGCCTCCTGCTCGGTCAGCCCAGCCACCTGGGCGGCGCTGGCGAACTCCTCGAGCGGGAGGTTCGGGTAGGAGTTGACGAGCACCGCGTTCACGTTGTGGCGCTGCTTGACGTAGCCGACCTCGCGTCCGCGCGGGTTGGTCTTCGGGTCCGCGGCGGCTGCGGCGAACTCGTCCGCGGTCCCCTCCAGCAGGGGTCCGGGGGCCGAGCCGACCCGCAGGTCGATGCAGAACACGTGCTCGAGGACGGGCTGCTCGCCCGGGGCCGCCGTGTTCAGCTCGAAGAGCCGCGGGACGCTGCCGCGCTCCGTGCCCTGCGCGATGCGGATGCCGTCGACGGCGTTGCCGGTCCAGCCCACCACCTCGCGCGGCGCCGCGCTCGCCGTGACGGCCGGCACGGCCGCCAGCCCGGCGCTCGCGACCAGGGCGGCGAGCGCCCCGAATATGCGACGTCTGGGTGCGCCGCTGACTGTTTTCTGCATGTTTCCCCTTACCAACGGGGGACCGCCAGCCATGGCAGCCCCCCTCGCTTGGAACTTGCCGCGGCGGAATAGACCGCACCGAAACCGACGCGGTTCCGCCGCCTTCTTACCCTAACCCCATACATGCGCGCTGTGGAGGGGCCGTGGAGTCGACGTGCCCGCGCCGAACGGCGGCTGGGAGCGCCGTTACGGGGCTCGGGCGAGTTTATCGAGTAAAACTCATATAAAAGCGTAATCAAATCGCAAGATTCGATGCTTCCACACTTTTATTGGCGAACCGACCGCCCGACGCCCCTCGGGGCCCGCAGGCGACTCGACCTCGGCCACGAGCCCCGCCGCAGCGGAGGCCGCGCCACGGATCCGAGGCGGGATCCGGAGCGGGCGGGGCCGACGGGAGCGGGCGGACGGCACGCCCGCCCGGGCGTCGTTTTTGATCGGCGCACTGCAATATCCACGGACCTTCCCGAAGGAGACTGCACGGCACCGCCTCCGAGACCGGGTGGACATAAATTGATGATAGCTCCTTTATACCCTGCGACCTGGTCATTTGGTGATGAAAATAAAATAATGACAGCTCAGTCGATCTCCGCACCGCCTCCACCGGCTCCCGAGCGGATCTTGCCTCCGACACCCATCCGCTGTTAGCGTCCATGCCCGATCGAGGAGAAAAGCCCCTCGGACCAACCGTCCGAAGGGCCCGACGGACACGGAGGAACGATGCCCTCCTCAGCTTCAACGACGAAGCCGACGGACGAGCCCGCCGGCGACCCCGGACTCAAGAAAGTGCTCGGCGGCTGGAGCACCCTCGCGCTCGGCGTGGGCGCCATGGTCGGCTTCGGCTGGATCACCCTAGCAGGCGGATGGATCGAGGACGGGGGATCGATCGGCGCCGCACTGGCCATGCTGGCCGGCGGCCTCATGATGGGCGTCATCGCCCTCGTCTACTCCGAGCTGCTGTCCGCCATGCCCAAGGCCGGCGGCGAGCACCACTACATCCTGCGGGCGCTCGGCCCGCGCTGGTCCTTCATCGGCTCCTGGGGGATCACCGGCGGCTACGCGACCGTCGTCGCCTTCGAGGCGGTCGCCCTGCCCAAGTCCATCCAGTACGTCGTCGATCTCCAGCACATCCCGCTCTGGAACATCGGCGAGAGCGAGGTGTTCCTGATCTGGGCGCTCGTGGGCGCGGGCACGGCGGTGCTCATCACGGTGATCAACATCATGGGCGTCCGGGTCGCCGGCGGCGTGCAGACCTTCGTGATCCTGTTCCTCTTCGCGATCGGCGCCCTCCAGGTCTTCGGCGCCGCCACGGCCGGGGACGTCGCGAACATGCAGCCCCTCTTCTCCGGCTCGGGCGCGGCCGGCTTCCTCGCCGTGCTCGTGGTGGTGCCGTTCATGTTCGTCGGCTTCGACGTCATCCCGCAGGCCGCGGAGGAGGTGAACCTGCCGCCCAGGCGGGTCGGGCGGCTCTCCTTCATCGCGGTGCTCATCGCCGCCGCCTGGTACATCATGATCATCCTCACCGTCTCGCTGGCGCTGGACAGCGCGCGGACCGCCGAGGCGGACCTGCCGACGGCCGACGCCATGGGCGCGCTGCTCGGCTCCCGCACCTGGTCCAACGTCATGATCGCCGCGGGGCTCGCCGGCATCATCACCTCCTGGAACTCGCTGCAGATGGGCGCCTCCCGCCTCATCTACTCGCTCGCGCACAGCGGCATGCTCCCCGCCTGGCTGGGTCGGCTGCACCCCCGCTACGGCACCCCCGTCAACGCGCTGCTCGTGCTGGGCGGCATCGCCGTGCTCGCCCCCTTCCTGGGCACCGAGGCCCTGGGCTGGATCGTCGGCTCCGGCTCCCCCATGATCGTCATCGCCTATCTGCTCGTCTCGATCTCCTTCGTCGTGCTGCGTCGCCGGGAGCCGGACATGGAGCGCCCGCTGCGCATCGGCGGCGCGGGCGGCGGAGGCGTGTGGATCGGCGTGGCCGCCGTCGCGATCACGGCCTTCCTGACCGCGCTCTACCTGCCCGGCATGCCCGCCCAGATCGAGCCGGTCTCCTGGCTCATCTTCGGCGGCTGGTGGCTGGCGGGCCTGTTCTTCCTGCTGCGCATCCCGCGCGGTGTACCCCCCGGCCCCGGCGCCGAGGACGAGCTGCGGCGACGGGCCGGCCGGACCGGGCCGTGAGCGGCCGCCCCCGGCGATCCGTCCTGCACGATCCGGTACTGTTGGGAGCTCCGAGGAGCCCGGCGGCTCCCGTCACGAGGAGACCCAGTGACCGACCGATCCGCCCTGGACCCGGCGTTCCCGCCCACCACGCCGGTCGCACTCGACGCCGCCCGCGGCCCCCTGGGTCAGCACGTCTACCGGGCGCTCCCGGAGCTCGACCGGGCCGGAGCGATCTCGGCCCGGCTGCGGGACTCGATCGCACTCGGGGTCATCCGCACCGGAGACCGGCTGCCGAGCGAGGCCGAGATGTCCGAGTCCTTCGGCGTGTCCCCGGCAACCCTCCGGGACGCGCTCGCCCAGCTGCGCGACGCCGGGCTGGTGGAGACCCGGCGCGGCCGCAACGGCGGCACCTTCGTGGTGGACGCGCCCGAGCCCTCCCGCCGCGACGTCGAGGACAAGCTCGACGCCTACTCGGTCGTCGAACTGCGCGACATCGGTGATCAGCGCACCGCCGTAAGCGGCATGTGCGCCCGGCTCGCGGCCGCCAGGGGCAACGACGACGACGCGGCCCGGCTGCTGCGCATCGCCGCGGCGCTCCGAGGCGCGGACTCCCCCGGCGCTCGCGCCCGAGCCCACAGCCGCTTCTGGCTGGAGCTCACGGTGGCCGCCCAGTCCCGTCGCCTGCTCGCCCTGGAGCTGCCGCTGCAGCTGGAAATCGGCGAGCTGCTGTGGACCCCGCTGACCCACCCCCTCGACCACCTCTCGGTCTCCGACTCGCTGCGGGCCGTCGCCGAGGCCGTCGCCGACGGCGACGAGACCCTCGCGACGGCCCGGGTGGTCGAGCGCATCCGTCAGGACGCCTTCCATCTCATCGACGAGAAGCTCACGCTGGCCCTGGCCCGACCCCAGAAGGGACACGACCCCCATGACTAGCACCTCCGCCCGGGCCCCGGAACACTCGGTCGCACGGCTCGCCCGCGAACTCGCCGAGCGGTTCGACACGCTCTACGCGACGCTGCGCGACGTCGCCGTCGGCCACGTCCAGCTGCTCGAACCGCGCTTCGGAGGCAGGGAGCTGGGCCCCTTCGGCGAGGAGGAGCTGACGCGGATGCGCGAGCTGTGCTACGGACTGCTCGACGCCCACCCGGACGTCGCCGGCACGGGCGTCGTCTTCGCACTGGACCGTATCGCCGCACGTGATCAGCAGATCCAGTGGCACGTGCGGGGCGAACGCGGGTACGAGCCGTACGGCTTCGTCAACGACGCGGACTCCGCCGAGTTCTACGACTTCCTGCAACTGCCCTGGTACGCCGTGCCCCGGGCGACCGGCCAGGAGGTGCTCGCGGGCCCCTACCTCGACTTCCTGGGGGTCGACGAGTACATCCTCACCTGTTCGGTGCCGGTCCGTATCGGCGGTCGCTTCGCGGGGACGGCCGCGGCCGACCTGGAGGTGCGCACGATCGAGCGACGGTTCCTGGAGCTCGTCCGCGGCATCGACGCGGATGTGGCGCTCACAAGCCGGGAGGGGCGCATCGTCTGCGCCAACTCGCCCCGCCTGCTGCCCGGGGACCGCGCGCCCGAGGACCCCGGGATGCGCTCGATCGAGCTGGGCACGAGCGTGCCCACCATGCGGCTGGTGGCCCGGGAGCGCTGAGCGGCCGGGCGTTCAGCGCTCCCGACGGGACCGCGCCAGCAGCGCGCAGAACAGAGCCCGTCGATCCGCCGCCGAGCCGTCCGGATCCTCCGGATGCCACTGCACGCCGACCGTCCAGGATCGGTGTGCGTGCTCCAGCCCCTCCACCACCCCGTCCGCAGCTCTCGCGGTCGCCAGCAGACCCTCCCCCAGCCGCCCGGCGGCCTGGTGGTGGCCGCTGCGCACCACGAGTCGGGTGCGGCCCGCGAAAACCCGGCCCAGGCGGCTGTCCGGCTCCAGCCGTACCTCCTCATCGAGGAACATGGGGCGGTCGGACCCGCCCCGGTGCAGATCGCCGGGATCCAGGTCCGGGATCAGATCGCCCCCGCAGGCGACGTTGAGCAGCTGGGCGCCGCGGCAGATCGCGAGCACCGGCAGATCGCGCGCCAGCGCCTCGGCCAGGACGCCCAGCTGCCGCTCATCGGAACGCGGGTCCACCCCGAATCCGTTCGGGACCGGCTCCCGGCCGCCGTATCGCGCCGGCTCGATGTCCCCGCCGCCGAGCAGCACGAGCGCGTCCGCCTCCCGCAGGAGCGCCCCATCGGGTTCGGGGCCCGCTGCGACGTCGACGAGGGCCGGCCGCCCGCCTGCTTCGCGGACCGCGGCCACGGCGGTGCTCGCGAAGCGGTGCAGCGCGCGGCCGATCTCCTGGTTCTGGCCGGGCAGCCGCAGCTGGCCGACCACCGCCACCAGCGGCGCGGGCACGCTCACGCCGCCTCCGCGGCCCGCCGGGCCGCCTCGGCGACCAGCCACTCGAAGAGCCGCGCGTCGCTCCCGCCCCGTTCGGCCAAGTCCTCCGGATGCCACTGCACCGCGACGATCCGCAACGCCGGGTCCTCCACCGCCTCGACCGTGCCGTCCGGCGCCGCGGCGACGACGCGCAGGCCCTCGCCGAGACGGTCCACCCCCTGGTGGTGGTAGCTGGACACCTCCGCCTGGCCTGCGCCGCCGAGCGCCTCGTGCAGGAGCGAACCGGGCGTCACCGACACCGGGTGGGTCGCCCCGAGGTGCTGCCGGGGCTCCTCCGGCAGGTGCGGGAAGAGCGTCCCGCCCCGCTCGACGTTCCACAGCTGCATGCCCCGGCAGATCAGCAACCCGGGCAGGCCTAGCCGCTCGGCGGCGAACAGGGCGCGGGCGTCCGCGTCGTCCTGCTCCGGGAAGTCGCTCCCGCTGCCCCGTCCGTCCGGCTCGGCACCGTATCTGGCGGGGTCCACATCCGGCCCGCCGGGCAAGACCAGCCCGTCGAGCTCCCGCCAGGGACCCGCGGCCGCGGGCGGGACGGGGACCGGCTCCCCGCCCGCCCGGACGACGCTCTCCAGGACCGCGTCCGCCACGACCGAGCCGGAGAAGCGCAGCCCCCGGATCCGCGCGGAGCGCAGCATGGGGACGGCGATGCGCGGCCGGCTCATACCGGGCGCCCCTCCCGCAGCGGCTCCGCGGGGAAGGGCAGCTCCGGCATCCAGCGGCGCCAGACCCGCTCCAGCCTGCCGTCGGCGATCACCCGGGCCAGGGCGCCGTCCAGCTCGGCCAACAGCTCCGGCCGGTCCTTGGCCACCCCGGCTCCCCAGGGGTTGCGGGTGCGGGCGGTGAAGGCGAGATCGAAGTCCGGGGAGCCGGACAGCGGCACGAGCACCACGTCATCGTCCACCATGGCGTCGACCCGCCCCTCCCGAACGGCCGCGAGCATGTCCGCGAAGACGTCGTCGCTGGAGGCGAACTCCACGATCTCCACCTCCGGGAAGGTCCGGGCCAGCCGCAGATTCGCGCTGCCGCTGATCGCGGCCACCCGGTACCCGCGCAGATCCTCCGGCGAGCGGGCGGGATCGCCCTTGCGGACCACCACCGACTCGTTGAATACCGCGTAGGGCCGGGTGAAGGACACCAGCTCGGTGCGGGCGGGGATGATGCCCTGGCCGCACCAGACGGCGTCGGCCTCGTGCCGCTGCACCGCCGGAATCATCTCGGCCCAGGGCACGATGTGCCAGACGAGCTCGCGGCCCATCTCCTCGGCGACGAGGGCGGCCGCCTCCGGCTCGAAGCCGCCTCGGGTGCGCCCGCCGTCGCGCGAAAGCTCGAACAGCGGCGGGGCCTCGGAGTCGATGCAGGCCAGGCGCAGCGCCTGCCGCCCGTTCGCGGCGCTCACGGGATCGCCTGCCAGTACTGCTCGAACTCCCACTCGGTGACGGCCCCGCAGAAACGGGCCCATTCGTCCGACTTCATGCCCAGGTACACCTCGCTCAGCCCTTCGGGCAGGGTCGCCAGCAGCTCCCGGTCGGCGCGGAAGGCCTCGATCGCCTCGCCCAGCGAGAGCGGCAGCGCCTGCGCCCCGCTCCCCGGCTCGGGCGGTTCGATCCGGTTGCCGATGCCGTCGGCCATGGCCGCGACGAGCAGCGCGTGGGAGAGGTAGGGGTTCACGGCCGCGTCCGGCACACGGACCTCGGCCCGGCCGTTCGCCGAGACGCGGACCATCGCGCTGCGGTCGTCCAGCCCCCAGTTCGCTCGGGCCGGCGCGAACTGACCGGGATCCCAGAAGCGCTTGTAGGAGTTCACGGTGCTCGCCATCACGAGCATCATGCCCGGAGCATGGGCGAGGACGCCGCCGATCGCCCACCGCGCGATCTGCGAGACGTGCAGCTCGCGCACGCCGTCGACCATGAAGACGTTGCGTCCCTCCTCGTCCCACAGGGAGACGTTGTGGTGGCAGCCGTTGCCCATCGATCCCGGGTAGGGCTTGGGCATGAAGCTCGCCTCGACGCCGAACTCGCGGGCGACCTGCGAGCAGATCTGCCGGTAGGTGACCAGCCGGTCGCAGGTCCGCTCGATCTCGTCGAACATCCAGTTGAGCTCGATCTGGCCCTTGTCCTCGTAGTCGCCCTCGATCATGTCGAAGCCGAGGGCCGTCGCGTACTCCTCCAGCCGCTTGAAGATCGGCCGCATGACCTCCAGGTTCTCGACCTGGTAGGCCGGGCTGTGTCCCGGCACGAGCTTCGGGGCGATCGACTCGCCGGCCCAGACCATTTCCGGCTCGGTGCCCGAACGCATGCTCAGGCCGAAGGTGTCCCGGAGCAGGCGGTGCGCGCGATGCATGTGCGCCCTCGAATCGGTGGCCAGGGGTCTGCCGCCGACCTCCGGCAGGTGGGCGGGCTCGTAGGCGGCACAGAAGATCCGCCCCACCTCGCGGTCCCAGGGCAGCTGCTGGAAGGTCTCCGGCTGCGGCAGGCCGACGAACTCCTTGGCTTCCACGCCGCCTCCGATGAGCTCGCCTCTCACGTCGAGCTGCAGATCGCTCAGCGCCGTCCGGTGGAAGCTGATGCCCTTCTCGAGGGTGCGGACCACGTGCTTGGCGGGCACCATCTTGGCCACGGTGCGCGAACCGAGGGTCGGCAGCATGTAATAGAGGTACTGCACCCCGCTGCGTTCGATGCGCTCGGTGGTCTCGGCGAGCAGCGCCTCGTCGAGGTTGGTCTCGATGTGCCTGCCGAGAGCGTCGCGATCGGCGAGCGCCGCGTCGATCTGCTCGCGGTAGGCCTCGGCGAGATTGCGGCCGGGGCCGCCGGATCGCTCGTGCAAGCGGAGGCGGTCGAGATGGGGTTCGCGGCTGGGCGCCGCGTCCGTCGTGACGGTCATGGGATGTGCTTTCTGCTCGGGCCGCGCGGGCGGCCGGGTTTCGGACTCTTCGGGGTTTCGGGGGTTCGGGGCGGTCGTCTCAGTCGCGCCGGCGGAATCGGATCGGCAGGCGGACGGGGCCGGTGTTGCCCGAATCGGGCAGCCACTCGTCCCCGCCCGGGCAGCTCGGCTCGGCCAGGGAGGCCGCGAGCACCGGCAGCGCGGCGCTCATATCGGCCCTCGCGATGTAGTGGCCCAGGCAGTGGTGGACGCCGCCGCCGAAGGTGAAGTGGGGTCTGCGGTCCTCCGCCTCGATGTCGATCCCGGGATCCGGGTAGGCGACCGGGTCGGTACCGGAGACGCTCGTGAGCAGGTGCACGGTCGTGCCCGGCTCGAAGACGAGGCCTCCGTACTCGAATGCCTCGACCACCTCGCGCGTCACCCAGCGGGTGGTGGGGTTGACCCGCAGCACCTCTTCCAGCGCGGCCGACGCCAGCTCGGGCCGCCGAGCGAGCAGCTCCCACTGCTCCGGGTTGCGCATGAAGGTCTGCATGGCCAGGCCCAACTGGTTGCGCGTCGTGTCCATGCCGCCGAAGAGCATGAGCACGACGGCGTTGCGCAGCTCCTCGCCGGAAAGCTTGTCGCCCTCGCTGCGGAAGCGGACCAGACGGGAGACCACGTCCTGGCCGGGCTCCCGCTCGCGCTCGGCGACAAGGCGGTCGGCGAACTCCGAGAGCTGCCGGACGGCCTCGTCGACGCGGTCGATCTCCTCCCGGATCGTGACACCGAGCGCGTAGCCGATCGTGTTGGCGTGCTCGGCGATGAACGGCCAGTGCTCGTGGGGCAGGCCGAGCATGACGCACAGGGCTCTGGTCGCGAAGGGTTCGGCGAAGTCGGCGACGAACTCGCACTCGCCGCGCTCGACGAAGACGGCCACGAGCTCTTCGGCCAGCGCCGTGAACTCGGGCTGCAGCCGGCGGGCTGCGGCCGGCGAGAAGGCCGGATTCAGCAGCCGGCGGATGCGGTGGTGCTCCTCGCCCTCCAGCACCAGCAGGTTCCGGCTCCACCACTCGTGGAACGCGCCCGAGTGCACGCCGTGGTGCTCCGGCCACTTGGCGCTCCCCTGGGAGAGCCGGGGACTCTTCAGCAGATTCGCGACCTGCTCGTACCGCAGCACGGCGTAGCCGTATCCGGTCCGGGCGATCCAAGACCGCTCGCGCGCGTCCCGCACGGTCTCGGACTGCACCGAGAACCCCGGGTCGGCGATGTCGAAGTACGGCAGTTCGACGGACCTCGCGTTGCGCTCCATCAGACCTTCCCCTTCCTCCGCGGTCCGCCCGCAGCGTCGAGGACTGGACCGTCAAAACCTTTGAGATTGCATGAATACAACCACAGGCCCACTGGACTGCGCAAGCGAGCGGCACAGCGCGTCGACCGTCGAGTTGAGAGCTGAATTGAGCGGTGTTCCGGTGATCCGAGCGGTGACCCGAGCGGCGGCTCCAGCGTCGACTTGAGGAACCGCCCCCTCCTGGGTAATGATTGAAAAACAGAGCTTTCAATGCAGCGAGCCCGCCCCCTCGGAAGGAGCGCCGGATGACCGGTCACCCCCCTCGACGCATCGCCGTGGTCGGCTCCGGCCCGGCCGGCTGCTTCACGGCCCAGGCCCTGCACCGGCGCTGGCCGGAGGCGGAGCTCACCGTCTTCGACCGGCTCGCCGCCCCCTACGGCCTCGTCCGCTACGGGGTGGCGCCCGACCATCAGCACGGCAAGGCGGTCGCACGGCAGTTCGACCGGCTCTTCGCGGACGGCGTGCGCTTCGCCGGCGATGTGGAGCTCGGCGGCGTGCTGCCGCTGGAGACCCTGCGGGCGCAGTACGACCTGGTCGTCCTTGCGACCGGCCTGGACCGGGACCGGGCGCTGCCGCTGCCCGGCGCCCAGCTGCCCGGCGTCGTCCCCGCCGGCCGGATCGTGGCGGCCCTCAACGCGGCGCCCAGGCCGCCGGTGCCGATGCCCGCGATCGGCCCCCGGGCGGTCGTGATCGGCGCCGGCAACGTGGCCGTGGACATCGTGCGCCTTTTGGCCAAGACCGAACGGGAGCACGCGGGCGGCGACGTCGACCCGGACGCCCTGGCCTCCTATCTGGCCCGGCCGGCCGCCGAGGTCACGCTCCTGAGCCGCTCCTCGGCCGTCTCCGCCAAGGCGGACCCGGCGATGCTGCGCGAGCTCGGCGGGATCCCCGGGGTCGCCTTCGAGTTCGTCGAGGCGGACCCCGCGCCCGCCCCGCCGCAGGACCCGACGGCCGCCCGCCGCCTGGCCGCCCTGGCGGAGCTCGCCGCCCTGCCTGCCCCCGAACGCCCTCGACTGCGCGTGCGCCTGCTGTTCGGGGCGTCGCCCGAGCGCATCCTGGGGGAGGACGCCGTCCGCGGCGTGCGGCTCGCGGACCCCCCGGCCGGATGGCCGGCGGAAATCCCCGCCGACACGGTCGTCACGGCGATCGGCTTCGAGGCGGACCCGGACGCCTGCGGCGGCGGCCTGGAGCTCGCGCCGTCCCCGAGCGGCCGGATGGGCGAGCGCCTGTACCGGACCGGCTGGCTCAAACGGGGCCCGGTGGGCGCGGTGCCGGCCAATCGCGCCGACGCCGCCGAGGTGGTCCACGAGATCGTCGAGGACGCCGAGGCGGGGCTGCTGGCCCCGCGCGATCGGGCGCGCGGCTTCGCCGGCCTGCCGGAGGAGGTCCGGCGGCGGGCCGTCTCCTTCGAGCAGTGGCGGCGCGTCGACGCCGTCGAGCGGGCCGCCGCCGCGCCCGACCGCGTGCGCCGCAAGATCCGCGAGCACGGAGCGATGCTCGCCGTCGCCCGCGGCTGACCGCGCCGCTGCCCCACCCACCCTTCAGAAAGCAGGAACCATGCGCGTCACCGTGCTCTACGGAACCGAATCCGGCAACGCCGAACTCATCGCCCAGGACCTCGCCGAAGCCCTGGCGCCCGGGCACGAGGCCGAGGCGATCGATCTGCAGGACTTCGATCCCGCCCGCCTGGACCCGGAGGGGTTCTTCCTCCTCGTGTGCTCGACGCACGGCGAGGGCGAACTGCCCAACACCGCCCGGCCCTTCTTCGAACGGCTCAAGGGCTTCCGGGGCGATCTGTCCGGCGTGCGCTACGCCGTCTTCGGCCTGGGCGACAGCTTCTACGAGGAGACCTACAGCCGGGGCAGCGAGATCCTGGACGAGCGTCTGCGGGAACTGGGCGCCGTCCGCGTCGGCGAGTACGGCCGCCACGACGCCTCTTCCTGGGAGCTGCCGAGCGATCTCGCGCTCGCTTGGCTCCCCGGCGTGCTCGCCGCCGCGGGGCTCGACGGGGCCTGACACCCCCGACGACCCGAGGCCGTGCAGGACGCGGCCCCGCCCAGACGATTCGGGCGGGGCTGCGGCTCCTGCACGGAGCTCGTGTCCCTCACTCCTTCCGCTGCGGGGCCGGGGGCTCGCCCTCCGCGAAACCGCGCTCGACAGCGTTGTCCGGGTAGACGTGCGGTCTGCCGCCGCCGAGCCGCACGGCCAGGTCGACGATCTCCTCGGTCTGCGAGATGGGCGTCGCATAGCGCAGATCCACGACCCCCGTGTGCGCGTCGCCCGCCGGGCCGCCGCCGCGCAGATGCGGTCGGGCGCCGAACAGGTACGCGATGCCCGCGGCCAGCACGGCCGCCGAGACCAACGCCACGAGCCACGCCTGATACCAGGGGACGTCCGGCACCGGCGCGACCAGGGTGTACATCGCGAACAGCTGGTAGGCGAGCGCCACGAACGAGACCGCCCAGCCTGCGCGCCCCATGGAGAAGCGGCCCCTGGGCCGCCAGCCCTTCGCCCGGGCCCGGATCGAGGCGATCACGACCGAGGCGAAGGCGAGATAGATGCCGAACGCCGCGAAGGAGACGATCGCGATGAGCGCATCGGCGCTGAGCAGCGAGACGACCACCACGATCGCGGGCAGCAGCGCGGTCGCCAGCAGGGCGTAGGGCGGGACGGCGCGGGCCCGGTTGAAGCGGCTCAGCAGCCCGGCCGCGGGCAGTTGCCGGTCCCGGCCCATCGAGTACACGAGGCGGGAGGCGGCCGCCTGCAGGGAGATGGTGCAGGACAGGTAGGACAGCAGCAGGATGAGCATCACCACGCGGAAACCGAAGGGCCCGAAGGCGTCCAGGAAGATCTGCCCGACCGGGTCGCTCGCCGTCCCGTCCAGGATCGCCCCGAAGTCCGGAACCGCGAGGATGAGGCCGAGCGCGATGAACATGGAGGCGACGCCGCCGATGTAGATCGTCGTGCGCATGGCCTTGGGGATGACGCGGCCGGGATCCTGCACCTCCTCGGCGACGTCGCCGTTCGCCTCGAAGCCGTAGTAGAGGAAGATGCCGAAGATGGCCGAGCCCATGAAGGCGATCACGAATGGGGTCGCCTGCTGTGCCTCCGGGGGCCGGAAGTCGGTGAACAGGACGCTCAGATCGTGGCGACGGGCCGCGATCAGCAGCCACGCGCCGATGCACACGGTCGCGATGATCTCCAGGACGAAGCCGATGAACGCCACGTTCGCGAGGAAGCGGGTGCCCCCGAAGTTGACGAGCGTCGCGATCGCGATGAGGAGCAGGGCGAGCAGCACGTTGACCGTCGGATCCAGCTCGATCCCCAGCAGGCCGCCCAGGAAGGGGCCGGCCCCGTACGCCACCGAGGCGATCGTGGCGTTGATCGCGATGGTGTAGACCCAGCCGCTCATCCACCCCCACTTGGCGCCCCACAGCCGCCGGTTCCACGGATAGATCCCGCCGGCGATGGGGTACTGCGAAACCACCTCGCCGAAGACGAGCGCGACGAGCAGTTGACCCGCCCCCGCCACGACGAGCATCCAGAACGCCGGCGGCCCGGCCAGGGCGAGGGAGGCCGCGAAGGTCGTGTAGACGCCGACGACCGGGGAGAGATAGGTGAAACCCAACGCGAGGTTCCCCCAGAACCCCATGTCTCGCTTGAACTCGCTCTCCACCGCCTCCGGCGGCGGATCGATGCGGTCCTGGCTGACGTTGTTCATGTTCTGTCCTCCGAGAGAGATGCACATCGGACGCAGCCGGGGCAGGAAAATGTTTCAAAACATGGATATTCGAGGCACCCTGACCCGACGATTCGCCCGTTTTCTTCCGCAACAGGCGGACCGACGGCCCCCGGCCGCCCGACCGCGGTTCAGTTTCCGCATCGCCACGAGCGGCCTACACCCCTGGATCTGCGGGCGACCGGCCAGATCGTCAGCCTCGACGCCCGGACCGGCAGCAGCACGAGACAATACTACCGCTTTTGTATGTATTGGCAAGTCCGATCCGCCCGGCGTCCGGAACTCGCGGGGCGAGCCGCGCGGCGCGTAGCATGTGAGGCGAGCCACGACATTCGCCCGAGGAAGGGAGAGCAGGTGTCCGATGGGGCCGACGCCTCGTCCGGGACCGCCGACACGGCACCGGAGGGACCGCTCGCCGGCGTGCTCGTGGTCGACTTCTCGCGCATCCTGGCCGGACCGCTGGCGGCCATGACCCTCGCCGACCTGGGCGCCGATGTGATCAAGATCGAGCGGCCCGGCGTCGGCGACGACACCCGCAGCTGGGGGCCGCCGTGGGCCGATCAGGAGCCGGGCGCGCCGCGCACCGCGAGCTACTTCCAGTCGGTGAACCGGAACAAGCGCTCGCTGGCCCTGGACCTCAAACGGCCCGAGGACGCCGAGCTGGCCCGGCGGCTCGTCCGCCGCGCCGACGTGGCGATCGACAACTTCCTGCCCGGGGCCCTGGACCGCGCGGGGCTCGGCGACGAGGTCCTGCGGGCCCTCAACCCCCGCCTGGTGGTCGGCCGCATCTCCGGCTTCGGCTCCGCGGCGGGCGGCGACCGCCCCGGCTACGACTTCGTCGTGCAGGCCCTCGGCGGGCTCATGCACATCACCGGCGAGCGGGACGGGCAGGCCATGAAGGCCGGGGTCGCGCTCGTCGACGTGCTGGCCGCCAAGGATCTGCTCATCGGCGTCCTGGCCGCCCTGCGCCGCCGGGAGGCGACGGGCTCGGGCTCCCTGGTCGAGGTGAACCTGCTCTCCAGCCTGCAGGGGGCGCTCGTCAACCAGATCCAGGCCGTGGTCGCCGCCGGCGCGGAGCCGGGCCGGCTCGGCAATGCGCACCCCTCCATCTGCCCGTACGAGACGCTGCGCTGTCGCGAGGGGGAACTCGCCGTGGCGATCGGCAACGACCGCCAGTTCGCCCGCTTCGCCGCCGAGCTCGGCCTCCCCGGACTGGCCGAGGACGAGCGCTTCGCGAGCAACCCGGAGCGGGTGGCCCATCGCGCGCAGCTGCGCGCCCGGCTGGAGGAGGCCCTGCAGGCGGACACCGCGGCCGGCTGGGAACGGCGCCTCGTCGCTCTGGGCCTCGCGGTCGGCCGCGTCTCCACGATCTCGGAGGGCATCGAGCTGGCGGCCCGGCTCGGGATCGACCCGGTGGTCGAGCTGGAGCGGGACGGCGTGCGCTCGAAGGGGATCCGCCACCCCGTCCGCTACTCCCCCGGCTTCCCCCTGCCCGCGCTCGGCCCGCCGCCGCTGGACGCGGACGGGCCGCGTCTGCGCGCCTGGCTGGAGGGTGAGCCGGACAGCGGCCTGTCGCGCCCGCAGGGGCCCTCCTGATCCACCCCATTCCACCCCGAGAACCCAGATTGGAGCCCAGATGGCCGACCTCAGCGATCTGCTCGATATCGACGCCCAGCTGTCCGCGGAGGAACTCGCGCTGCGCGACCGCGTCCGCGACTTCGTCGACCGGCGCATCCGCCCGAACATCGCCGACTGGTACGAGCGGGCCGTCTTCCCCGTGGAGATCGTGCCCGAGATGGCCGAGCTGGGCCTGCTCGGCATGCACCTGGAGGGCTACGGCTGCGCCGGCCGCAGCGCCGTCGAGTACGGCCTGGCCATGCAGGAACTGGAAGCGGGCGACTCGGGCATCCGCACCTTCGTCTCGGTGCAGGGCTCGCTCGCGATGAGCGCGATCCGCAAGCACGGCTCCGAGGAGCAGAAGCAGCGCTGGCTGCCCGAGATGGCCGCCGGCCGCGTGGTCGGCTGCTTCGGGCTGACCGAACCGGACGCGGGCAGCGACCCGGCGGGGATGGCCACGCGCGCCGTGCGGGACGGGGACGGCTGGGTGCTCAACGGGTCCAAGCGCTGGATCGGTCTCGGCTCGATCGCGCAGATCGCGATCGTGTGGGCCATGACCGACGAGGGGGTGCGCGGCTTCATCGTGCCGAGCGACGCACCGGGCTTCGAGGTGAAGGTGCTGGAGCCGAAGCTGTCCATGCGCGCCTCGATCCAGACCGAGCTCACCTTCCGCGACGTCCGACTGGGCGAGGCCGATCGCCTGCCCGACGCGATCGGCCTGAAGGCGCCCTTCCAGTGCCTGAACGAGGCCCGCTACGGGATCGTCTGGGGCGCCATGGGCGCGGCCCGCGACAGCTTCGAGGCGGCCGCCGCCTACACCGCGGGCCGTCAGCAGTTCGGCCGCCGGCTGGACTCGTTCCAGCTCACCCAGCAGAAGCTCGTGAACATGGCGCTGGAGATCCAGAAGGGGCAGCTGCTCGCCCTGCACATCGGACGCATGAAGGACGCCGGCACCCTCCAGCACCACATGATCTCGGTGGGCAAGCTCAACAACGCCCGCGAGGCGATCGAGATCTGCCGGGAGGCGCGGGCCATGCTGGGGGGCAACGGCGTGCTGCTGGAGCACTCGCCGCTGCGGCACGCGAACAACCTGGAGTCGGTCCGCACCTACGAGGGCACCGACGAGGTGCACACCCTCATCCTCGGCGAGCGGATCACGGGCGTCGGCGCCTTCCGCTGAACGCGCGTACGACGCAGGGGCGGGCCCCCGCAAGAGCCCCGGGGCGCCCCCCAGCTACACACCCACCAACCGGGGCCCCGCCGCGCCGCGGCGCCGCCCGGGCCCCACGGCCCCCCCGCCCCG
>JAUNLB010000004.1:0-290 GCA_030532485.1 Pseudoclavibacter sp. | reverse complement strand
CGAGCTGTATTTGCGGCCGCGGGGGGGCGCCCCGGGCCCGGCGCCGGGGCCCGCCCCTCGTCTCACGAGACCGAACCCGTCACCGCTCCGCTCGGCGGCGCAGCAGGGCCAGCACGGCGCCGCCGCTCAGCAGCGCGAGCAGTCCCGCGACGGCGAGGGAGGCGTCGAACTCGCCGCCGGTCTGGGCCAGTCCGCCGCTCGGCCCATCCTGAGGCGGCGCAGGCGGCACGGTCACGACCGTCACCGGGTCCGTGGGGACCGGCGGCGTCGGCGAGACCGGCGGGGCCGGC
>JAUNLB010000003.1:6622-48747 GCA_030532485.1 Pseudoclavibacter sp. | reverse complement strand
GATCGTCACCGACTACAACCCGCGCACCGAGGACCCGGCCGCGATCCGCCGGGTGCTCGTGGAGGCCGCCGCCGAGGCCCGGCCGGACGCGGAGCTCTACGAGATCCCCGATGCGCGAGAGGGCATCCGCAAGGCGGTCGCCCTGGCCGAGGCCGGCGACGCGATCCTGGTGGCCGGGCCCGGCCACGAGACCCACAGCGAGATCGGCGGCGAGCGGGTCCGCTACTCGGCACGAGACGAGGCGCGCGAGGCCCTCCGTGAGGCAGGTTGGTGAAGCCGTGATCCCCATGACCCTCCAGCAGATCGCCGACACCGTCGGCGGCCGCCTCGTCCTGCGCGGCGACGCCGGGCCCGAGACCATCGTCTCCGGCGACGCGGACACCGACTCGCGCGAGATCCGGCCCGGCGGGATCTTCGTCGCCAAGCCCGGCGAGACCACCGACGGGCACCTGTTCGCGCCGCAGGCGGCGGAGGCCGGTGCCGCCCTGCTGCTCGTGAACCGCGAGCTCGAGCCCGAACTGCCCCAGATCCTCGTGGACGACACGGTGCGGGCGCTGGGCCGGCTGGCCGCCGAGGTCGTCCGCCGCGTCGCCGCCGGCGGCCGGCTGCGGGTGATCGCCGTCACCGGCTCCAACGGCAAGACCACGACCAAGAACCTCCTGCACGCGATCTTCGCCCGCCGCGGGCCGACCGTCGCCCCGGTCGCCTCCTTCAACAACGAGGTCGGCGCTCCCATCACCTTCTGCCGGATCACGCAGGACACCGAGTACCTGATCGCGGAGATGGGCGCGAGCGCCCCGGGCGAGATCGCCCGGCTGACCGAGATGGCCCCGCCGGACACGGGCATCGTGCTGACGGTCGGGCTGGCCCACGCGGGCGAGTTCGGCGGCATCGAGGTGACCCAGCGCTCCAAGACCGAGATGGTGCAGGCCCTCGGCCCCGACGGCGTGGCGGTGCTCAACGCCGACGACCCCCGGGTCGCCGGGATGGCGCAGCACACCCGGGCGCGCGTCGTGCGCTTCGGCCGGGGGCGGGACGCGCAGGTGCGGGCGGACGAGGTGCGCACCTCTCTGGACGGCACCTCCTTCCTGCTGCGGCTGCCGGACGCGGAGCCGCTGCCGGTGCGCTTCGCGGTCGTCGGCGAGCACCACGTGACCAACGCGCTGGCCGCCGCGGCCGCCGCCCACGTGCACGGGGTGCCCGGCGAGGAGATCCGCGACGCCCTGCAGGGCGTGACCCGCGCCGAACGCTGGCGCATGGAGATCGTCCACCGCGGGGCGGTCACGATCGTCAACGACGCCTACAACGCGAGCCCCGACTCCGCCGCGGCCGCGCTGCGCACCCTCGCCCAGGTCGCCCGGGAGGGACAGCGCACGATCGCCGTGCTGGGCGAGATGAGCGAGCTCGGCCCCTACTCGGTGGAGGAGCACGACCGGCTCGGCCTGCTCGCGGTCCGGCTCAACCTCTCGAAGCTCGTCGTGGTCGGCCGCGGCGCCCGCCCCCTGCACCTGGGCGCGATCGCCCAGGGCTCCTGGGACGGGGAGTCCGTGTTCTGCGAGGACGCGGAGGAGGCCTTCGAGCTGCTGCGGAACGAGGTGCGGGACGGCGACCTGGTGCTCGTCAAGTCCTCCAACGCGGCCGGCCTGCGCCTGCTCGGAGACCGTCTGGCGGAGCACTGCGCCGAGCGCGAGGCCGCGGAGCGCCGGGCATGATCGGGGTCGTCGTCGCCGGCGGCGTCTCCCTCTTCTTCACGCTGCTGTGCACGCCGCTGTTCATCCGGCTCTTCCACCGGCTGCAGTGGGGCCAGTTCATCCGCGAGGACGGGCCGGAGGCCCACAAGACCAAGCGCGGCACCGCGACGATGGGCGGCATCGTCTTCCTCATCGGCGCCGTGCTCGGCTACCTCGCCGCGCTGCTGGCCACCCGCGAACCCCCTACGGCGGCGGGGGTGCTCGTGCTGGCCATGACCGTGGGCCTGGGGCTCGTGGGCTTCCTGGACGACTTCCTGAAGGTCCGCAAACAGCAGAGCCTCGGCCTGGGCGGCTGGCAGAAGATCGCCGGGCAGGTCGTGGTCGCCACGGTCTTCGGGATCGTCGGCCTGCAGTTCGTGAACGACCGCGGCGTGCCCGTGGTCTCCTCCCACATCTCCTTCGTCCGGGACCTGCCCTTCGACTTCCTGGTCCTGGGCCCCGTCCTCGGCGCGATCCTGCTGATCGTCTGGATCGTGCTGATCACCACGAGCACCTCCAACGCGGTCAACGTGACCGACGGCCTGGACGGCCTGGCGGCCGGCGCCTCGATCGCCTCGCTGAGCGCCTTCGGGGTCATCGGCTACTGGCAGTTCAACCAGACCTGCGGCTCGCCGCGGGTCGCCGAGGCGGTCTCCTCCGGCTGTTACGACGTCTACGCCCCCCTGGACGTGACGATCGTGTGCGCCGCGCTCGTGGGCGCCGTCATCGGCTTCCTGTGGTGGAACACCTCGCCCGCCCAGATCTTCATGGGCGACACCGGCTCGCTCGGCTTGGGCGGGGCGCTGGCCGCGCTCGCGATCGTCACCCGGACCGAGATCCTGCTCGCTCTGATCGGCGGCCTGTTCGTCATCACGACCGGTTCGGTCATCCTGCAGCGCATCTACTTCAAGCTCACCGGCGGCAAGCGGATCTTCCTCATGAGCCCGCTGCACCACCACTTCGAGCTCAAGGGGTGGGCCGAGGTGACGATCGTGGTCCGCTTCTGGATCGTCGCGGCCATCTGCGCGGCGATCGGCATCGGCCTGTTCTACGGCCAGTGGTGGCTGGACATCTAGTGGAGGAGAGCGAGATGACCGCTCCGGTCGGGCGCCCCGCCTCGCTGCACAGCTGGCACGACGACTGGCGGGGCCTGCGGGTCGCGGTGCTCGGCCTGGGCAAGACGGGTTTCTCGGTCGCCGACACCCTGACCGAGCTCGGCGCGTCCTGCCTCGTGCTCGGCGAGGGCGAGGACCCCGAGCGGGAGCGGGTCCTGGCCGTGCTCGGGGTGCCCGTGCGGATCGGCCCGCTGGACCGGGCGCCCGAGGAGCTGATCCGGCACGAGCCGGAGCTCGTGGTCGCCTCGCCCGGCTTCCCGCCCCACCACCCGCTCCTGCGCTGGGCGGAGGAGACCGGGGTGCCGGTGTGGGGCGACGTCGAGCTCGCCTGGCGGCTGCGCGACAAGCTCGGCGAAGCGGCGCCGTGGCTGTGCGTCACCGGTACGAACGGCAAGACCACCACGACCCGGCTGACCGCGCACATGTGCGCGGCCGGCGGGCTGCGGGCGGCGCCGTGCGGGAACATCGGGGTGCCCGTGCTGGACGCGATCCGGGATCCGCAGGGCTTCGACGTGCTGGTGGTGGAGTGCTCCAGCTACCAGCTGCACGCGACCCGCTCGCTGCGTCCGCACGCCTCGGTCGTGCTCAACATCGCGGACGACCACCTGGACTGGCACGGCTCGGCCGAGGCCTACCGGGCGGCGAAGGGCAGGGTGTACGAGGGGGTGCGTCTCGCCTGCGTCTACAACACGGCCGATGCGGCCACCCGCGAGCTCGTCGAGCGCGCCGAGGTGACGGAGGGGGCCCGGGCGATCGGCTTCACGCTGGGCGTGCCCGGCCCGAGCGAGCTGGGCGTCGTGGAGGGCATCCTGGTCGACCGGGCCTTCCTGGCCGATCGGCACAGCAGTGCGCTGGAGCTGACGACGCTCGAACGGCTCGCGCAGTCCGGTCTGGCCGCCCCGCACCTCGTGCAGGACGTGCTGGCCGCTGCGGCCCTCGCCCGCTCGTTGGACGTGCCGCCGGCCGCGATCCGCGAGGCGCTGGCCGGCTTCCGGCTGGACGCGCACCGAAACGAGCTGGTGCTGCGGGAGGGCGGCCGCAGCTGGGTGGACGACTCCAAGGCGACCAACCCCCACGCGGCCGACGCCTCGCTGCGCGCCTACCCGAGCGTCGTGTGGATCCTCGGCGGGCTGCTCAAGGGCGTGGATCTGGCTCCGCTGGTCGCCGCCCACCGGCAGCGCCTGCGCGCCGCGATCGTGCTGGGGAGGGACCGGGAGCCGGTGCTGGCGGCATTCCGCCAACACGCCAGCGGGGTGCCCGTGATCGAAATCGACGTGCCGGAGACTGAGGGGGTCATGGAGCGCGCCGTCGCCGAGGCGGCCGCGCTGGCCACCGCGGGGGACACGGTCCTGCTCGCCCCCGCGGCGGCGTCCATGGACCAGTTCGACAGCTACGCCGACCGCGGCGAACGTTTCGCCCGCGCGGTCCGGGCCCAGCGGGGAGAAGGAGCCGATGACCCGAAGCCTGCCGCGGGAGCGGACGCGCAGCGCGGCGACGCGACGGCCTAGCCCGGCCAGACCGCCCCGGTCCCGGGGGGTGCGGGCCGGCCGCTTCACCCGCGTCGTGCTGGGGGACAAGCGCAGGTGGACCAATTGGGACGCGACCGCGCTGTGGGCGATCACGGTCTTCCTCGTCGGCTTCGGCCTGCTCATGGTGTGGTCCAGCTCCTCGGTGGAGCTGCTCGCCAGCGGCGGCCAGTCGGTCGGCCAGTTCCTGCGGCAGGCCGCCTTCGCCTTCGTGGGGCTGCTCGCGCTGCTCGGGGTGCCGCTGCTCGGCCGGCGCCTGCGCGGCGACCGCGCCCTCGTGGTCTTGGCACTGACCGCGATGGCCGGCAGCGTCGTGCTCCAGTTCGTCTGCTCCTTCGCGGGCGTGGAGGTACAGGGCAACCGGGCCTGGCTGCGGATCGGGGACGTGCAGTTCCAACCGGTCGAGTTCACGAAGCTCGCGACCGTGCTGTGGATCGCGACGGCCGTGCGGCTGGCCCCGAGCCTGCTGCAGCATCCGAAGCGGCTTCTGGCCTGGCTGGCCCCGCCGCTGGCGGGCGTCCTCGCCGTGGTCCTGGGCCGGGATCTGGGCTCGGCCATGGTGCTGCTCGTGCTCATGCTGGGCGCCCTCTGCTTCGCCGGGCTGGCCCGCTCCCTGCTGCTGGGGGCCGGATTCGTCGGCACGCTCGCGGTCATGGCCCTCACGGCCATGAGCCCGAACCGGATGGAGCGCATCTTCGCGCTCGTGCTCGACACCTGCGACTACCGGGACGAGTGCTGGCAGTCCACCCACAGCCGCTTCGCGCTGGCCGCCGGCGGGCCCTTCGGGGTGGGCCTCGGCAACTCGCGAGCGAAGTGGTCGTGGCTGCCGGAGGCGGACAACGACTTCATCTTCGCGATCATCGGCGAGGAGTTCGGCCTGGTGGGGGCGCTGGTCGTGCTGGCGTGCTTCGGGGCGATCGCGGTCATCCTGATCCGGATGATCATGCGCACCCGGGAGATCTTCGCGCGGGCCGTGCTCGGGGCGGTCGTATGTTGGATCACCTTCCAGGCGCTCGTGAACATCGCCGTCGTCATCGGGGTGCTGCCGGTGCTCGGCGTGCCGCTGCCGTTCGTCTCGGCGGGCGGCACCTCGCTCATCACGACCCTCGCCGCGATCGGTATGGTCGTGTGGGTGGCCCCCGACGAGCGCGGCGCGTCGGCGCCGGCCGCCCCAGCACGATCCAAGGAGCGCATCGCGTGACGAGCTATCTTCTCGCCGGCGGCGGCACGGCCGGCCACGTCAATCCGCTGCTCGCCGTGGCCGACGCCATCCGGCGGCGCGACCCCCGGGACGAGGTGCTCGTGCTCGGCACCCGGGAGGGGCTGGAGTCCCGGCTCGTGCCCGAGCGCGGCTACGAGCTGCTGACGATCCCCAAGCTGCCCTTCCCGCGCCGCCCGGACCTGGCCGCGCTGCGCTTCCCGGCCCGCATGGCCGGCACGGTGCGGCACGTGCGTCGACTGCTGTCCGAGCACCGGGTGGACGCGGTCGCGGGCTTCGGCGGCTACGCCGCGGCGCCCGCCTATCTGGCGGCGCGCGGACGCGTGCCGTTCGTGATCCACGAGGCGAACGCCATGCCCGGGCTCGCGAACAAGCTGGGGGCCCGTTGGGCGTGGGCGGTGGGCGTCGCCTTCGAGGACACGCCGCTGCCGGGGGCCGAGACGGTCGGCATGCCCCTGCGACGGGAGATCGAGACCCTGGACCGGGCGGCCCGCCGCGGCGAGGCGTTCGGCTTCTTCGGACTGGACCCGAACCGCCCCGTGCTGCTGGTCACCGGCGGCTCCCAGGGCGCGAGACGGAT
This sequence comes from Pseudoclavibacter sp., assembly GCA_030532485.1. GTDB lineage: Bacteria > Actinomycetota > Actinomycetes > Actinomycetales > Microbacteriaceae > Pseudoclavibacter. Next base: position 42,577 of record JAUNLB010000003.1, on the reverse strand, counting down.
CAACGAGACCGTGCGGGCGAGCGCCCCGGACATCGTCGGGGCGGGCTGGCAGGTCCTGCACATCGTCGGCAGGCTCTCGCCCTTCCAGGACCCGGGGTTGGAGCACTACCGGGTCGTGGAGTACTGCGACCGCATGGAGCTGGCCCTGGCCGCCGCGGATCTGGCGATCTCCCGAGCTGGGGCCTCGACGGTGTGCGAGATGACCGCGATCGGGCTGCCGGCCGTGTACATCCCCTACCCGGTCGGCAACGGCGAACAGGCCGTGAACATCGGACAGATGCTGCGCGAGGGGGCGGCCCGCAGCGTCCGGGACCGCGAGTTCACGCCGGAATGGGTCTGCGATCGGCTCGCGCCCCTGCTCGAGGACCGTCCCGCCCTCGAGGCCATGTCCGCGGCCGCCGCGCGCATCGGCGTGCGGGACGGCGCCGCCCGCATGCTCGCCCTGCTCGACCGCGCCGCCGGACGAGCGTGAACGGCGCCCCTCCCCCCAGCACTCCCCGACGATCAGGAGCATCATGATCAAGCCCGACCCGTCCGTCCGAGTCCCCGAGCGGCTCGGCAAGGTCCACTTCGTCGGCATCGGCGGCTCCGGCATGAGCGGCATCGCCCGCATGTTCCTGGACCGGGGCGAGACGGTCTCCGGCAGCGACCGCACCGAGAACGACTACACCCGCGAGCTGCGCGAGCGGGGGGCACGGGTGGAGATCGGCCACGACGCGGCGAATCTGGGCGATGCGGACACGCTCGTGGTCACCAGCGCCCTGTGGCCGGACAACCCCGAGCTGCTCGCGGCCCGCGAGCGCGGGCTGACGGTCCTGCACCGCTCGCAGGCCCTCGCCTGGCTCACCCGGGGCTCCCGGCTGGTCGCGGTCGCCGGCGCGCACGGCAAGACCAGTTCGACCGGCATGATCGCGACCGCGCTGAGCGAGCTGGGGGCGGACCCCAGCTTCGTCAACGGCGGCGTCGTGGCCGGCCTCGGCACCTCCTCGCGTATCGGCTCCGGCCGGGAGTTCGTGGTCGAGGCGGACGAGTCCGACGGCTCCTTCCTCTTCTACGACGCCTCGGTGGCGCTGATCACGAACGTCGACGACGACCACCTGGACCACTACGGCTCCGCCGAGGCCTTCCTGGACGCCTTCGCCGAGTTCGCCTCGGCCGCGGAGGAGGCCGTCGTGCTCTCCGCGGACGACGAGCTGTGCCGGACGCTTCGCCCGCGCATCCGCCACGAGCGGATCCTCTCCTTCGGAGAGGGGGAGGACGCGCAGATCCGGGTGGGGGACGTGGACACGCACGGCGGCACGACCCGCTTCGCGGTCGAGTACGCGGGGGAGCGGTACGAGTGCGTGCTGCAGGTGCCCGGCCGGCACAACGCGATCAACGCGGCCGGCGCCTTCGCCGTGCTCGTCGCACTGGGGTTCGCGCCGGAGCGGATCCCGGCGGCGCTGGCCGCCTTCCGGGGCACCAAGCGCCGTTTCGAACTGCACGAAGAGGTGCGCGGCGTGCGCGTCTACGACGACTACGCGCACCACCCGGCCGAGGTGGAGGCCGCTCTCGCGGCGGCCCGCACGGTCGTCGGCGCCGGCCGGCTCATCGCCGTCCACCAGCCCCACCTGTACTCCCGCACGCAGGCCATGAGCGACGTCTTCGCGGAGGTGTACGAGCGGCTGGCGGACCACACGGTCGTGCTGGACGTCTGCGGGGCCCGGGAGGACCCCGTGCCGGGGGTGAGCGGCGAGCTCGTGGAGCGGGCGTTCCGGGACCGCTCCCGGGTCTCGTTCCAGCCCGATTGGCAGCGCGCCGCCGAGTACACGGCGGGCGTCGCCCGCGAGGGGGACTTCGTGATCACTTTCGGCTGCGGGGATGTGAACCTCATCATCCCGCAGCTGATCGACGCCCTGCGTGAGAGCTCCCGATGAGCGGAGCGGGGGAGGGCGCCGTGAGGCGCGACGGGCGGGCTGTTCGAGGCTCTGCGCGAGAGCTCCCGGTGAGCGCAGCGGGGCGGGCGCCATGAGAGGCGAGCGGGCGGCGGAGCGGGCCGAGCGGGAGGCCGAGCGCGCCCGCTTGCGCGCGGCCCGGGCCGAGATCCGGCGCTTCACGCGCGGCTCGGAGACGGTGCGGCGTCGGCTGCTGATCGCCAGCGGCGTGCTGGGCGCGCTGCTCCTGTTCGTGGCCGTGGCGGCCTTCTCCCCGCTCATGTCGGTCCGGGACATCCGGGTGGAGGGGACCGTTCGGCTGCAGCCGGCCGAGGTGGCCTCCGCCCTCTCGGATCTGCGCGGCAGGCCGCTGGCCTCGGTCACCGAGGAGCAGGTCGGGGAGCGGGTGCGGGACTTCGTGCTCGTGCAGAGCTACGCCTCCCACGCCGAGCCGCCCGGGGCGCTGGTCGTGCGCATCGTGGAGCGGCAGGCGATCGGGGCGATCGCCGGCCCGGACGGCCACCGGGTGTACGACGCGGCCCGCGTCGAGCTGTGGCAGGAGCCGCAGCCCCCCGGCGACGTGCCGCTGCTGGAGCTGGAAGGGGGACTGGAGGGGGAGCGCTTCGACGCCGCGGCCGGCGTCTCGCTCGCCCTGCCCGCGGACTTCCGGGCCCGGGTGCAGCGGATCACGGCCCGCAGCCGGGACGACGTCGAGTTCGTGCTGCGCGACGGGGCGGTCGTCCGCTGGGGCAGCGCCGAGGGCTCGTCCCGCAAGGTGGAGGTGCTGTTCGCGCTCATGCGGGCGGCGGAGGGACGGAGCGTCGCGGTGTACGACGTCTCCAGCCCGGAGTCGCCCGTCACCCGATGAGCCGGCCGGCCTCCGGGCCGGGCGGGCGCTGACGACCGCCGAGGCGGTGCGGGCGTCGGCAGCCGGCCGGCCTCCGCGCCGGGAGACCTTCAACCACAGCTTGAAACGACATCACGGAAACGGCTGTGAGAGCGCCCCAACACGCGCGCGGCCTCCCCGCCCGGGCGCCCCGCTCCACGTACCGTCGGGGACGGAAACGCAAACCGCCCGGAAGCAAGAGCGCTCACGCACACAGATCGAGGGGTCGGACCCGTGTCGAACACCAACAACTACCTCGCCGTCATCAAGGTCGTCGGCATCGGCGGCGGCGGCGTCAACGCCGTCAACCGGATGATCGAGCTCGGCCTGCGCGGCGTCGAGTTCATCGCCATCAACACCGACGCCCAGGCGCTTCTGTTGAGCGACGCCGACGTCAAGCTCGACGTCGGCCGGGAGCTCACGCGCGGTCTGGGCGCCGGCGCCGATCCGGAGGTGGGTCGGCGGGCGGCCGAGGACCACGCCGAGGAGATCGAGCAGGCCCTGGCGGGCGCGGACATGATCTTCGTCACGGCCGGCGAGGGGGGCGGCACCGGCACGGGCGGGGCGCCGGTGGTGGCGCGCATCGCCAAGTCCATCGGCGCGCTCACGATCGGCGTGGTCACCAAGCCCTTCGGCTTCGAGGGCCGTCGGCGCATGAAGCAGGCCGAGCAGGGGGTGGAGACCCTGAAGGAGGAGGTCGACGCGCTCATCGTGGTGCCGAACGACCGCCTGCTGGAGATCAGCGACCGGGGCATGACGGTGCAGGAGGCCTTCTCGACCGCCGACCAGGTGCTGCTGGCCGGCGTACAGGGCATCACCGATCTGATCACGACTCCTGGTCAGATCAACTTGGACTTCGCAGACGTGCGCAGCATCATGCAGGGGACCGGATCCGCGCTCATGGGCATCGGCTCGGCGCGCGGCGCGGACCGGGCGATCAAGGCGGCCGAGCTGGCGGTCGCTAGCCCCCTGCTGGAGGCCTCCATCGAGGGGGCGCACGGTGTGCTGCTGTCCATCCAGGGCGGATCGAACCTCGGCCTGTTCGAGATCAACGACGCCGCCAAGCTCGTGGAAGAGGCCGTGCACGCGGAAGCGAACATCATCTTCGGTACCGTGCTGGACGACTCGTTGGGCGACGAGGTGCGGGTCACCGTCATCGCCGCCGGCTTCGACCAGGGCGAGCCCGGCCGGGCGGCCGAGGCCCAGCAGGTGGTGGTGCAGGCGCCGGCGGCCAAGGCCCCGCCGCTCGCGGTCGCGGCCGAGGCCACGCGCCTGGACCCCATGCGCGCGGACGCCGCCCGCAGCGACGCGACCCGCCTGCAGCCCTCGCGGCTCGGCGAGCCCGCGCGCCCGGCGGAGGCCGGCCAGGACGGCGGCTCGGAGCCGCGTCACGCCGAGCCGCGGCCGGCCGAGGCGGTGCGCCAGGCGGTCCGTGCCGGCGAGGAGTCCGCACCGTCCCCCGGCGGCGGCCACGGCCTCGCCGCGCCGACGGGCGAGTCCCGCCCCCAGCACGCCTACGGTGCGCCCGCGGGCGAGACGGCCCCCCGTCCCGAGCGGCCGCAGACGGCCACCCCCTGGTCCACCCAGGAGTCGCCCACCGTCGCCCCGCCCCGCCCCGTCGTCGCCGGCTACGACGAGGAGGGCGACGACCCGCTGGACAGCCCCGAGTTCCTGAAGTCGGCGGCGGTGACGGACCCGGCGCCTGGCCGCGGTCCGCGGCCGGATCGACGAGGCCTGTCGGCGCGCCGGGCGGGATCCGGCCGAGGTGGAGCTCATCGTCGTCACCAAGTTCCACCCGCCGGCCCTGGCCCTGGAGCTGCACCGCCTGGGCGTCCGTGACCTCGGCGAGAACCGGCACCCGGAGGCCAGGGACAAGGCCCTCGCGGTGGACGCGGAGCTGCCGGCCGGCGAGCCGCGGCCGCGCTGGCACTTCATCGGCCAGGTGCAGACCAAGAAGGCCCGGCAGATCGCACGCTACGCGCACAGCATCCACTCGGTGGACCGCCCGGGCCTGGTGGACGCGCTGCGCGGGATCGAGCGCGCCGAGCCGCTGGAGGTCTTCGTGCAGCTCTCGCTGGACGACGACCGCGCTCGCGGCGGGGTCGCGCCGGAGGGACTGCTGCCGCTCGTGGAGCGGGTGCTGGAGACCCCCTCGCTCCGCCTGCGCGGGCTCATGCACGTCGCTCCGCTGGACATGCCGGCCGAGCGCGCCTTCGCGACCGTGCGCGAGCTCTCGGAGCGCGTGCGGGAGCTGGAGCCGGCCGCCGACGCGCTCTCGATGGGCATGTCCGGCGACTTCGGTTCAGCGATTTCACAGCAGGCGACACACCTTCGAATCGGCGCGGCAATCACGGGCAAACGACCTCCGGGGCCGTAGCGTCTCCTGGAGACGACGACTGGAGGTCCCCCATGGCAGGAAGCACGTTCGGGAGTTGGGCCAAGGACTTCTTGGGCCTGGCCCGCGACGAGGACATGTACGAGCACGAGCTCGACGAGTGGGAGCAGGCCCCCGCCCCCGCCCCCGCGGCGCAGAAGCCCGAGCCGGTCTCCCGGGTCCGCGAGGAGGAGCCGGCCCCCGAGCGTCCGCGGCCCGCGACCGTGATCCCCATCAACCGCAATGCACCGGCCCCGGTGCCGACCCCGGCAGCATCGAACATGTCAGAGATCCTCACCGTCCGAGCCAAGGCGTTCAACGACGCGCACGAGATCGGCACGAGCTTCCGGGACGGCGTCCCGGTCGTGATCGACACGAGCGAGATGAGCGACGGCGACGCGCGCCGGCTCATCGACTTCGTCAGCGGCTGCGCGCTCGCGCTGGAGGGGAAGCTGGACCGGGTCACCAACCGGGTGTTCATCCTCTCGCCCAAGCACATCAACGTCCACCGCGAGGACAAGCGGTCGCAGGCCGAGCACTCGGACTCCTTCTTCGCCTGAGCGGTCGCCCCGGCGGCCCCGCGGCCCCGTCTTCTTCTGGGCCGAGTCCGACGGGGCCATCGGGTCACCCCCCGGCGGCCCCGCGGCCCCGTCCGAGAGGCGCTGCGACCGCCGGGCGGGTAGCATGGCCCGCTGAACCCCGGCTCCGAATCCGAAAGGGGCGATGTGCCCGCCATCATCGGCCAGATCCTCGCCACCGTCATCACGATCTGCATCGTCGTCATGTGGGCGCGGCTCGTGCTCGACTACGTGGCGCTCTTCGCCCCGTCGTGGCGGCCGAGGGGCGTGCTCCTGCTGCTCTGCGAAGCGGTCTACTCGGTGACCGACCCGCCCCTCAAGGCGGTGCGCAAGGTGGTCCCGCCGCTGCGGGTGGGGAACATCAGCCTGGACCTGGCCTGGATGATCGTCATGTTCGCCCTGATCATCCTGGGCAACCTGCTCCCGGCGCTCGTGAGGTAGTCCGATCCGCGACACGCCATCCGACGCGCCGCGTGTCGCGGAATCTTGACCTGAATGTGACGAAAGTGGTGCGCGTGCCGTAGGGTGACACCTGCGCAGTCGCTGGCGTGCCGCTCGGTCGAGCGGAGGCCCAACGAGCGTGAGGTAGCGTGTGTGTTACCGTTTGACAACAATTTCGCAGAGAAAGTTGAGGGAGCCGCATCATGGCACTCACGCCGGAAGACGTCGTCAACAAGCGCTTTCAGCAGACGAAATTCCGCGAAGGGTACGACCAGGACGAGGTGGACGATTTTCTCGACGAGATCGTCGTGGAGCTGCGTCGCCTGATCGCTGAGAACGAGGAGCTCCGCCGCGAGCTCGACGAGGCCCTCGTCCAGCAGTCCTCCCGCACGCGCTCGGAGGGGGGAACGGAATCGGCGGCGAGCTCCGCGGAGCCCTCCGCGACGCCCGCGCCGCAGGCCTTCGCCGCGCCCGCGGTCGAGGAGGAGGACGAGACCGCGGCGACCAGCTCGCTGCTCGGGCTGGCCCGCCGCCTGCACGACGAGTACGTCGCCGACGGCGCGCGTCGCCGCGACGAGATCGTCAAGGGGGGCGAGGCCGAGGCGCACAAGCTCGTGAGCGACGCCGAGCTCACCTCGCGCAACATCACCAACGAGGGCGAGGCCAAGGCGCGCCAGATCGTCAGCGACGCCGAGGCGCGCGAGCGCGAGATCGTCAAGCGCCTGGAGGAGACCAAGGCGCGCCTGGAGGAGCGCATCGAGGAGCTGCGCGTCTTCGAGCGCGAGTACCGGAACAAGCTGCGGGCGTTCATCGAGGGCGAGCTCAACGCCCTGAACCGCCAGTCGCAGAACATCGAGCCCGGCGCGGCCTAGGCGCCGGGTGTCGGACTCGGCGGTCGAGACGCCGTCGGCGGCGCGATCGCCGCGAGGGAGCGCACGCGCCGTCGTGCTCCTCGCGGCGATCGCCGTCGTGCTGCTCGGGCTCGACCAGATCGTCAAGGCGCTCGTCGAACGCGGCATGAGCGAGGGGCAGCGCATCGAGCTGCTCGGACCGCTGCTGCAGCTCCACTTCGTGCGCAACTCGGGCGCCGCCTTCTCCCTGGCCGCCGGGCAGACCTGGCTGCTGACCCTCTTCGCGATCGTCGTGACGATCGCGATCGTCGTGCTGGCGCGGCGCATCCGCTCGCTCGCCTGGGCCGTCGTGTTCGGCCTCGTGCTGGGCGGGGTGCTGGGCAATCTGAGCGACCGCCTGCTGCGGCCGCCCGGTTTCGGCCGGGGGCACGTGGTCGACTACATCTCCACGCCCTGGCTCATTCCCGCCGTCTACAACGTGGCGGACATGGCCATCGTCTTCGGCATGGCCCTGTTCGTGCTGCTCGTGCTGCTGGACCTGGGGCTGGACGGCCGCCGACGCCGCGGGACGGAGAGGGCGTCGTGAGCGAGCGCCGCGTGCTGCCGGTGCCGGAGGGGCTGGACGGCGTCCGGGTGGACGCGGGCGTGGCCAAGCTGCTCGGCATGAGCCGGACCGCGGTCGGCCAGATCGTCGAGCGCGGCGGGGTGCTGCTGGACGGCGGGCCGGCCGCGAAGTCGGAGCGGTTGCGCGCCGGCGCTCTGCTGGAGGTCGTCTGGGAGCCGGCCCGGCCGCTGGAGCTCGTGCCGATCGAGGTGCCGGAACTGCGCATCGTGCACGACGAGCCCGGCTTCCTCGTCGTGGACAAGCCGGCCGGGGTCGCCGCCCACCCCTCCCCGGGCTGGCAGGGCCCGACCGTGCTGGGGGCCCTGGCGGCCGCCGGAATCCGTCTGTCCACCTCGGGGGCGCCCGAGCGGCAGGGCGTCGTGCACCGCCTGGACGCGGGGACCTCGGGGCTCATGGTCGTGGCCCGCAGCGAGCACGCCTACACGGCCCTCAAGCGGGCCTTCCGGGACCGGGAGGTGGACAAGACCTACCACGCGGCGGTGCAGGGCCACCCGGATCCGCTGGCCGGGACGATCGACGCGCCCATCGGCCGCCACCCGGGCCATTCCTGGAAGTTCGCGGTCACCCGGGACGGGCGCCCCTCGATCACCCACTACGAGACGCTGGAGGCGTTCCGCCGCGGCAGCCTGCTGGAGATCTCCCTGGAGACGGGGCGCACCCATCAGATCCGCGTGCACATGGCCGCCCAGCGCCACCCGTGCATCGGCGACCCGCTGTACGGGGCGGACCCGACCCTGGCCGCCGCCCTCGGGCTCGGCCGGCAGTGGCTGCACGCCTGCGGGCTCGCCTTCGCGCACCCGGAGACGGGGGAGCGGGTCGAGTTCGTCTCGCCCTATCCGGAGGAGCTGGCCGCGGCGCTGGAGAAGCTGCGCGCCTAGCCGGCTCCGCGCCCGGGCGGCGGGCGCGGAGGGCCTCTAGACTGGCGGAGCCCGGCGGCTCGGGACCGGCGCTCCTCGCGCGTCCCGTTCGCGGGGACGCCGACCGGGCCCGCCGTGGCCGGAGCGCCGCGGCGCGCCGCCTGCGCGATCGTCGAGCAGGCCGAGGGGCCCGGCGGGGCCAGAGAGGAGCGACGTGTCCGAGCGCGACACCTTCGTCCACCTGCACGTGCACAGCGAGTTCTCCATGCTGGACGGCGCCGCCCACATCGACGAGCTCATGGACGCGGTCGTCGAGCAGGGGATGCCGGCGATCGCGGTGACCGACCACGGCAACGTCTTCGGCGCCTACGAGTTCGCCAAGGCCGCCCGGGCCAAGGGCGTGAAGCCGATCATCGGCACCGAGGCCTATCTGACGCCCGGCACCTTCCGCGGCGATCGCACCCGGGTGCGCTGGGGCGACGGCGGCGGCGACGACGTCTCCGGTGCGGGCGCCTACACGCACATGACCCTGCTGAGCGAGACGACCGAGGGGATGCAGAACCTCTTCCGGCTCTCCTCGCTCGCCTCGATCGAGGGCTACTACTTCAAGCCGCGCATGGACCGGGAGCTGCTGCAGCGCTACAGCCGCGGCCTGATCGCGACCACCGGCTGCCCCTCCGGGGAGATCCAGACCCGTCTGCGGCTGGGCCAGTACGACAAGGCCCGCGAAGCGGCCGCCGAGTTCCGGGACATCTTCGGGGCGGGCAACTTCTTCTGCGAGATCATGGACCACGGCATCGAGATCGAGCGCCGGGTGATGCCGGATCTGCTGCGGCTGGCGGAGGAGCTGCAGCTGCCGCTGGTGGCCACCAACGATCTGCACTACACCCACGCCCACGACGCCGAGTCCCACGCCGCGCTGCTGTGCGTGCAGTCCGGCTCGACCCTGAGCGACCCGAACCGCTTCAAGTTCGACGGCTCCGGCTACTACCTGAAGTCGCCGGCCGAGATGCGGCAGATCTTCCGGGACCGGCCGGAGGCCTGCGACAACACCCTGCTCATCGCGGAGCGCTGCGAGGCGGGCTTCGACGAGGAGGCGAACTTCATGCCCCGCTTCCCCGTGCCGGAGGGGGAGACCGAGGAGAGCTGGTTCGTCAAGGAGGTGAACCGGGGCCTGCACTACCGCTACCCCGACGGGATCCCGGAGGAGGTGCAGGCGCAGGCCGACTACGAGATCCGGGTCATCACCCAGATGGGCTTCCCCGGCTACTTCCTGGTCGTGGCCGACTTCATCAACTGGGCCAAGGACAACGGCATCCGGGTGGGGCCGGGGCGCGGCTCCGGGGCCGGCTCCATGGCGGCCTACGCCATGCGGATCACCGATCTGGACCCGCTGCGCCACGGCCTGATCTTCGAGCGCTTCCTGAACCCGGACCGGGTCTCCATGCCGGACTTCGACGTGGACTTCGACGACCGCCGCCGCGGCGAGGTCATCAAGTACGTGACCGACAAGTACGGCTCCGACCGGGTGGCCCAGATCGTCACCTACGGCACGATCAAGGCGAAGCAGGCGCTCAAGGACGCCTCCCGGGTGCTCGGCTACCCCTTCTCGATGGGGGAGCGGCTGACGAAGGCGATGCCGCCGGCGGTCATGGGCAAGGACATCCCCCTGGGCGGCATCTTCGACGAGCAGCATCCCAGGCACCGGGAGGCGGGGGACATGCGGGCGCTGCTGCAGGAGGACCCCGAGGCGAAGCGGGTCTTCGACACGGCCAGCGGCCTGGAGAACCTCAAGCGCCAGTGGGGCGTGCACGCGGCGGGGGTCATCATGTCCTCGGATCCGCTCATCGACATCATCCCCATCATGCGCCGCGAGCAGGACGGGCAGATCGTCACCCAGTTCGACTACCCCGCCTGCGAGGCGCTGGGCCTCATCAAGATGGACTTCCTGGGGCTGCGGAACCTGACGATCATCTCCGACGCCCTGGACAACATCCGGGCCAACCGGGACGAGGACATCGACCTGGAGTCGCTGGAGCTGGACGATCCGGCCTCGTACCAGCTGTTGGCCCGGGGGGACACGCTCGGGGTCTTCCAGCTGGACGGCGGGCCCATGCGGGCGCTGCTGCGGCTCATGAAGCCGGACAACTTCGAGGACATCTCGGCCGTGCTGGCGCTGTACCGGCCGGGGCCCATGGGGGCGGACTCGCACACCAACTACGCGCTGCGCAAGAACGGCGAGCAGGCCATCGTGCCCATCCACCCCGAGCTGGAGGAGCCGCTGCGCGAGATCCTGGGGGGCACCTTCGGCCTGATCATCTACCAGGAGCAGGTCATGTCCATCGCCCAGAAGGTGGCGGGCTTCACCCTCGGCCAGGCGGACATCCTGCGCCGGGCGATGGGCAAGAAGAAGAAGGCCGAGCTGGACCGCCAGTTCGAGGGCTTCTCCGGCGGCATGCGCGCGAACGGCTACTCCGACGAGGCGATCCGCACGCTCTGGGACATCCTGCTGCCCTTCAGCGACTACGCCTTCAACAAGGCCCACTCGGCCGCCTACGGGGTGGTGTCCTACTGGACCGCCTACCTGAAGGCGCACTACCCGGCCGAGTACATGGCCGCGCTGCTGACCAGCGTGGGCGACTCGCGGGACAAGCTCGCCGAGTACCTGAACGAGTGCCGGCGGATGCATATCGCGGTGCTGCCCCCGGACGTGAACGAGTCGGTCGTGAACTTCGCCGCCGTCGGCGAGGACATCCGTTTCGGCATGGGGGCGGTGCGCAACGTGGGCGCCGCGGTGGTCGATCAGATCCGGGCCGCCCGCGAGGCGGAGGGCGCGTTCACCTCCTTCCACGACTTCCTGGCGAAGGTCCCGCTGGGGGTCACCAACAAGCGCACGATCGAGTCGCTCATCAAGGCCGGCGCCTTCGACTCGCTCGGGTCCAGCCGCCGGGCGCTCGTGGAGGTGCACGAGGACGCGATCGACGCGGCGGTCGCCCGCAAGCGCAACGAGGCGCACGGCCAGGTGGACCTGTTCGCCGGACTCATGGACTTCCAGGACGAGACCGAGCAGGTGCCGGAGCGCCCCGAGTTCGCCCGCCGGGACAAGCTCGCCTTCGAGCGGGACATGCTGGGCCTCTACGTCTCGGACCATCCGCTGCGGGGGCTGGAGCGCACGCTCGGGGAACTGGCCGACACCCAGGTGGTGGAGGTGCTGAGCGGCTCCGGGGTCGCGGACGGCGACAGCGTGCGGATCGCCGGGCTGGTCACGAACGTGCAGCACCGCGTCGCCCGCAGCTCCGGCAACCCCTACGGCATGGTCCAGCTGGAGGACTTCGGCGGCGAGATCACCGTCATGTTCATGGGAAAGACCTACCAGGCCCATCAGACCCAGCTGCTGCCGGACACGATCGTCGTGGTCCGCGGCCGGGTGTCGCGCCGCGAGGACGGCGTGAAGATCACGGCCAACGAGCTGTCGGTGCCGCACATCGACGGGGCCGACGAGTCCAGGCCGGTGGAGCTGGCGCTCTCGCTGAGGCAGGCGACCGCCGAGACCGCCGAGGCGATCGACCGGGTGCTGCGCGGCTACCCCGGCGCGACGCCCGTCAATCTGCAGCTGCGAGGCGAGCAGACGGTCCGCCACTTCGAGCTGCCCCACACCGTGGAGGTGCGGCCGGAGCTCTTCAGCGATCTGAAGGCCCTGCTCGGACTCAACAGCGTGCGCTGAGCCGCGTCGGGTAGTCGGCGGGGCTCAGCGGCCGTTCCGAGGTGCGCTAGCCGGGGCGGACGTCGAGGGGCGTTCTCCGCTCGGTTCGGCGGGGCCGAGCCGGGGCGGGCGGCCCCGCTGCCGCTAGGCTGGGGGCATCATGCTGCGAACCGTCGATCTGCGTTCCGTCGAGCCGAGCGGCCCGGAGCTGCGCGCCGTGCTGCCCCGCCCCGAGCTCGACGTGGCCGCCGCCGAGCGCACCGCCCGCGAGCTGGTCGCGGAGGTGCGCGAGCGCGGCGAGGCCGCCCTGCTGGAGCAGGCCGAACGTCTGGACGGCGTGCGGCCCGCCCGCATCCGGGTGCCGGCCGAGGCGATCGAGCGGGCCGTCCGCGAGCTGGACCCCGCGCTGCGCTCGGCGCTCGAGCGCATGATCGAACGGGTCCGCCTGGGCTCCGCGGCACAGGTCCCGCCCGAGACCGTCACCCGCATCGACGACGGCGGGACGGTGACCCAGCGCTGGCAGCCCGTGGACCGCGTGGGCCTCTACGTCCCCGGCGGCAAGGCCGTCTACCCCTCCAGCGTGGTCATGAACGTCGTGCCCGCCCGCACCGCGCAGGTCCGATCGCTCGCGATCGCCTCGCCGCCGCAGCGCGAGCACGACGGACTGCCGCACCCGACGATCCTGGCCGCCGCCGGGCTGCTCGAGGTGGACGAGGTCTACGCGATGGGCGGCGCGGGGGCGATCGGCGCCTTCGCCCACGGCGTGCCCGGCATCGGCCTGGACCCGGTGGAGGTGATCACCGGCCCGGGCAACGTGTGGGTCGCAGCCGCCAAGCGGGCGGTCTCCGCTCTGGTCGGCATCGACGCGGAGGCCGGGCCGACCGAGATCCTGATCATCGCCGACGGCACCGCCGATCCGGAGCTGATCGCCGCGGACCTGGTGAGCCAGGCCGAGCACGACGAGATGGCCGCCGCCGTGCTGGTCTGTACCGACGCGGAGCTCGCGGAGCGGGTGGAGCGGGCCGTGCGCCGACGCGCGGCCGCCACGCCCCACGCCGAGCGGGCGAGCGCGGCGCTCGGCGGCGCGCAGTCGGCGATCCTGCTGGCGGCGGACCTGGCGCAGGCCGCCCGGCTCGCGAACGCCTACGGAGCCGAGCACCTGGAGATCCACACCGCCGACGACGAGGCGGTGCTCGCGCGCATCACGAACGCGGGCGCGATCTTCCTGGGGCCCTGTTCGCCGGTGAGCCTCGGCGACTACCTGGCCGGCTCCAACCACGTGCTGCCCACCGGCGGGCAGGCCGCGCGCTCCTCGGGGCTGGGCGCCCACACCTTCCTGCGCGCCCAGCAGATCGTGCGCTACGAACGGGACGCGCTGGCCGCGGCGGCCGACGATCTGCTCGTGCTGGCCCGGGCCGAGGAGCTGCCCGCCCACGGCGAAGCCGTCACCGCCAGGACCGGCTGATGCGCTGCCCGTTCTGTCGCAGCGACGACTGCCGCGTCATCGACTCGCGCGCAGCGGACGAGGGGAACGCCATCCGCCGCAGACGCGAGTGCGGGGCGTGCGGCAGACGGTTCAGCACGACCGAGTCGTCGAGTCTCACGGTCGTCAAGCGGCACGGGGTGCGCGAGCCCTTCTCCCGGGACAAGATCGTCGCGGGCGTCCGCAAGGCGTGCCAGGGTCGCCCGGTCACCGACGCGGACCTGGCCCTGCTCGCGCAGACCGTGGAGGAGACCCTGCGCGGCACGGGCGCCTCCCAGCTGGACTCGAAGGACATCGGGATCGCGATCCTGCCGCCCCTGCGGCAGCTGGACGAGATCGCATATCTGCGCTTCGCCTCCGTCTACCAGGACTTCGCGAGCCTCGCGGACTTCGAGCGGGCCATCGGGCAGTTGCGGGAGGACGGGGTGGTCTCGAAGTACGGGGCCGCCTCCGGTGCACGGGCGGAGGGCGAGGACTGACGGCGGAGCGCCCGCGACCAGGACGGAGGCACATGTACCGGCTCATCTTCGAACTCGCGCTGCGGCGCATGGACCCCGAGCGGGCCCACGCCTTGGCGGGGCGCGCGCTGGACCTCGCCGGCGGCCGCCTCGGCGGCGCCCTGCGCGGCCGCTTCGGCCCCTCCCCGCTCCTGCGCACGTGTGCGCTGGGGCGTGACTTCCCCTCGCCCTTCGGCCTGGCGGCCGGCTTCGACAAGAACGGCGAGCACCTGGACGGGCTCGCGGCGCTCGGCTTCGGCCATGTGGAGGTCGGCACCGTCACCCCGCGCCCGCAGCCGGGCAACCCCCGCCCCCGCCTGTACCGGCTGCCGGCCGATCGGGCGCTGATCAACCGCATGGGCTTCAACAATCTGGGCGCCGAGCGGGTCGCCGAGGCGATCGGGCCCCGGCGGGACGGCATGGTCGTGGGCGTCAACATCGGCAAGAACAAGGACACCTCGGACGCCGAGGCCGCGGCCGACTACGCGCGGGCCGCCCGACTGCTGGGGGAGCGGGCCGACTATCTCGTGGTCAACGTCTCCTCGCCCAATACGCCGGGGCTGCGCGGGCTGCAAGCCCCCGAGGCGCTGACGGAGATCCTGCACGCCGCTGCGCAGGCCGCCCCGGGCACGCCGCTCCTGGTCAAGATCGCCCCCGACCTCTCCGACGAGGCGATCGCGGCGATCGCGGGGCTCGTCGAGCCGCTGGGGCTGGCGGGGGTGGTCGCCGTCAACACGACGATCAGCCGGGAGGGGCTGGGCACCTCTCCGCGCGTGGTGGAGGCCTACGGCGCGGGCGGGCTGAGCGGTGCCCCGCTCGCGGCTCGCTCCGTGCAGGTGTTGCGACGCCTGCGCGCCGAACTGGGCCCGGGACCCTGCATCGTCTCGGCGGGCGGCGTCCGTGACGCGGCCGATGTGCTCGAGCGGCTCGCGGCAGGAGCGACCCTCGTACAGGGATATACGGCCTTCCTCTACGAGGGGCCGATGTGGGCCGCCCGCGTCAACCGAGGACTGGAGCGCGCCGCCGCGTCGTTCGACCGCGTGTCGTGACCGACTCGTGACCGTTCGTCCGGCGTTCTCTCCGGCTCGCCGGGTACGGTGAACACCGCGAAGGCCCGCCCGGAACACCGGGCGGGCCTTCGGAGTCCGCAGGCCGCTCCGGCCTCCCCTTCAGGGCCAGGGGCGTGTTGCGGAGGCGGCGCGGGGTGCGGTGGCGCGGCGGGGGCGAGCGTCGGCCCGAGCAGGATCCGGAGCGCCCGAGCGGACCCCCGTCCGGCATGCGGCCCGCCGGGAACATCGTCCGACGTCGTCTAGCGACCGGTGAACACGACCTTCTGTCCGCGGCGCACCCTGGGCTTCGGCATGCGCAGGAAGCGGAGCTGCAGAACGCGGAGCACCGCGGCCAGCGGGATGCCGCGCTCCACCCGATCGCGGCCGACGACGGCCGCGATCCGCCGCTTGACGATCCGGCCCAGCACGATCCCCTCCAGCACGCTGGCCGCGATGAGGCAGTAGGCGACCAGCATGCCGGTGCTCACGAACCGCGGGTCGTTCGGGACCACGAAAGAGGCGAGGAGCACCAGGAGCAGGACCGGCATCGCCAGTTCGCCGATCGTGAAGCGCGCGTCCACGAAGTCGCGCAGGAAACGCTTCTGGGGGCCACGGTCGCCGGGGCGCAGGTACTGGTCGTCGCCGCGGGCGTAGCCCTCCCGGTAGCGCTGCCGTTCCGCCCGCACGCGCTCTTGGTTCTCGCGCTTGGCGAGTTTGCGATCCTCCGGGACGAGGGGCCGGCGGTTGGCCGCCTCCCGCTCCCGCCGCTTCGGCGTGGGGCGGGACTTCTTGGCCCCCGGATCCCTCTGATCCCTCTGCGTCATCGTGCCTCGTGGCTCCCTCATCTGCGGATGATCGGCGGCTGCGGCCGGCTTCTAAGCTTATCCGCATGAGTGAAAGCACCGGCGCCGCAGGCGCACGACCCGCGGTCCCAGACGAGCAGCGCATCGCCGACGCGGTGCGCGACGGATTCCCCAGGGCCGTCGCCCGCCTGGGCGAGCTCGTGCGGATCCCCTCGGTGTCCTGGCCTGCGTTCGAGCGCGCCCACGTCCGCCGCAGCGCCGAGCAGGTCGCCGAGCTCGCCCGGACGACGGGCCTGTTCGAGCGGGTGGAGATCCACGAAGTGGCCGACGAGCGCGGCCGCATGGGGCAGCCCGCGGTGCTCGCGGTCCGTCCGGCGGCCGAGGGGATGCCCACCGTCATGCTCTACGCCCACCACGATGTGCAGCCGCCGGGCGACGACGCGCTGTGGGAGACCCCCGTGTTCGAGCCGACCGTGCGCGGCGAGCGCCTCTACGGACGCGGGGCGAGCGACGACAAGGCGGGGGTCATGGTGCACATCGCGGCCCTGGAGGCCCTGCGGGACGCGACGGGGGGCGATCCGCGGATCGGCGTGGTCCTGTTCGTCGAGGGCGAAGAGGAGGACGGCTCCCCGAGCTTCGCCCGTTTCCTGGCGGCCCACGCCGAGGCGCTGCGGGCCGACGTCATCGTGGTGGCGGACAGCGACAACCCCTCCACCGAGGTGCCCGGGCTGACCGTGAGCCTGCGCGGCAACGTCGTCATGCGGGTGCGCATCCGCACCCTGGAGCACGCCTCCCACTCGGGGATGTGGGGCGGAGCGGTCCCCGACGCGCTGCTGGCCGCCTTTCGGACCCTGGACTCCCTGTGGGACGCCGAGGGACGGGTCGCGGTGCCGGGCCTGGTCCGGCACGAGGCGTCCACCGCGGACGAGGGCGAGGAGGCGCTGCGCCGCGACGCGGGCGTCCTGCCCGGCGTGCGCACGATCGGCGAGGGCACGGTCCGCGACCGGCTGTGGCACCAGCCGGCGATCACGATCACCGGCATCGACGCGCCGGACGTCGCGAACGCCTCCAACACGATCCTGCCGGAGACCACCGTCCGCCTCTCGGCCCGCATCGCCCCCGGGCAGGATCCGCAGGCCGCGGCGGACGCGATCGTCGCGCACCTGCGGAAGCACGCCGCCTTCGGCGCACACCTCGAGGTCTCCGAGCTGGACCTGGGCGCCGCCTTCCTCGTCGACGTCGAGGCGCCCGCGGTGCGGGAGATGATCGGCGCCATGCGGGACGGCTGGGGCGCGGAGCCGGAGCTGACCGGCATCGGCGGCTCCATCCCCTTCATCGCCCAGCTGGTCGAGCGCTTCCCCGAAGCCCAGATCCTGGTCACCGGGGTGGAGGATCCGCAGACCCGCGCCCACAGCCCGAACGAGTCGCAGCACCTGGGGGTGCTGCGCCGGGCTGTGCTCAGCGAGGCCCTCTTCCTCTCCCGGCTGGGGCGCGGCTGAGCGGCGCGGCCGGACGGGGATGCGCGGGCGCCCCGGATACCCGACAATGGAACGAAGGGACCGAGAACGAGGGACCGCGGTACGCGGCCCGAGGACGAGCGAGGAGGAGCCACACATGAGCGCGGTGCTGGAAGGGATCCCGGTGACCGAGGCGAGCCACGAGGTCGGACTCACCCGGGCCGCCGCCGAGAAGGTCAAGACCCTGCTGGAGCGGGAGGGTCGGGACGATCTGCGTCTGCGCATCGCGGTGCAGCCCGGCGGCTGTTCCGGCCTCATCTACCAGCTCTACTTCGACGAGCGGCAGCTGGAGGGCGACGCGGCGATGGACTTCGAGGGGGTCGAGCTCATCGTGGACCCCATGAGCGCCCCCTACCTGGCCGGCGCGTCCATCGACTTCGCGGACACGATCGAGAAGCAGGGCTTCACGATCGACAACCCCAGCGCCCAGGGCTCCTGCGCCTGCGGCGACTCGTTCCACTGATCCGGGCGCCGCTCGTGTCGCGCGGTCCGCGCGCGTCCGGGCGCACCCACTAGAATCAGAGGGAATACGACCGCGATTGCGTCTTCTCGAAAGGTTCGTCGTGCGAAAAGACCAACGACTCCGATGGCTGGCAGCCCCCGTCGCCCTCCTCGTGGCGGGAACGCTGGCCGCCTGCACGCCTCAGCAGCTGAGCGGCTGGATGCCGGGCGAGCAGGGGGTGAGCGACGTCGGCGACCGCGTCGCCAACTTCTGGTTCAACTCGTGGATCGTGCTCATGGTCATCGGCCTCATCGTCTGGTCGCTGCTGATCTGGGCCGCGGTGGTCTACCGCCGCCGCCGGGGCGAGAAGGGCCTGCCCCCGCAGATGCGCTACCACATGCCGATCGAGACCTTCTTCACGATCGTGCCGCTCATCCTGGTGGCCGGCTTCTTCGCCTTCACGGCGCGCGAGGAGGCGATCATCGAGTCCAACTACGCGGCCCCCTCCGACGCCTCGGCCATCGCCCAGGGCGCCGAGCCCATGGACGTCCGCATCGAGGTCTACGGCAAGCAGTGGGCGTGGGACTTCAACTACCTGGAGGTCCCCGGCAGCCAGTACGACGGGGGCGTCTACTACCAGGGCATCCAGGCCCAGCCGGTGCGCGGCGAGGACGGCGCCTACACGGGCGAGCTGGACGAGTCGCAGCTGCCGGTGCTCTACGTCCCGGTCAACGCGCGGGTCACCTTCGACCTCAAGTCCCGCGACGTCGCCCACTCCTTCTGGGTCGTCGACTTCCACTACAAGGAGGACACGATCCCCGGGCAGACCAACACCTTCTCGATCACGCCCACGCGCGAGGGTACGTACATCGGCAAGTGCGCCGAGCTGTGCGGCGAGTACCACTCGATGATGCTGTTCCAGATCAAGGTGGTCTCCGCCCAGGAGTACAACGACTACATCCAGTCCCTGCGCGACGCGGGCCAGGTCGGGCAGCTCGGCGACGAGTACAACCGGAACCAGAACCTCGCGGGCACCTCGGTGCCGGCGCGCGAAGAAGAACACGACGAGTAGGACGGCGAATTCTGATGTCGACAATGACCTTGAGCCAGGCGAGTTCGGCGCCGAGCCGGACCGTCGCTCGCAAGGGGAATGTGATCGTCAGCTGGATCACCTCCACGGACCATAAGGTCATCGGGTACATGTACCTGATCTCCAGCGTGGTGTGGTTCTGCATCGGCGGCGTGATGGCCCTCATCATCCGAGCCCAGCTCTTCGAGCCGGGCCTGGAGGTCATCGCGACCCGCGAGCAGTACAACCAGCTGTTCACGATGCACGGCACGATCATGCTGCTGATGTTCGCCACCCCGCTGTTCTCGGGCTTCGCGAACGTGCTCGTGCCGCTGCAGATCGGCACGGCCGACGTCGCCTTCCCGCGGCTCAACGCCTTCGCCTACTGGCTCTACAGCTTCGGTTCGATCGTGGCCGTCTCCGGCTTCCTGACCCCGGCCGGTTCGGCCGCCTTCGGCTGGACCGCGTACACCCCCCTGTCGAACGCGACCTTCTCGCCGGGCGTCGGGGGGAACCTGTGGGTCGCCGGCCTCGCGGCCACCGGTTTCGCGACCATCTTCGGCGCGGTCAACTTCATCACGACCATCATCACGATGCGCGCGCCCGGCATGACCATGTTCCGGATGCCCGTGTTCACCTGGAACGTGCTGATCACCTCCATCCTCATCCTCTTCGCGTTCCCGGTCCTGGCCGCGGCGTGGTTCGGCCTGCTCATGGACCGCGTCTTCCTGACGCACATCTACGACGTCGAGGCCGGCGGCACGATCCTCTACCAGCACCTGTTCTGGTTCTTCGGCCACCCCGAGGTGTACGTGCTCGCGCTGCCCTTCTTCGGTGTGGTCTCCGAGATCTTCCCGACCTTCAGCCGCAAGCCGATCTTCGGGTACAAGACGCTGGTGTACGCGACCATCTCCATCGCGGCGCTCTCGGCCTCGGTGTGGGCGCACCACATGTTCGTGACCGGCTCGGTCCTGCTGCCCTTCTTCGCGCTCATGACCATGCTCATCGCGGTGCCGACGGGCGTGAAGATCTTCAACTGGGTGGGCACCATGTGGCGCGGCTCGCTGACCTTCGAGACGCCCATGCTCTTCGCCCTGGGCTTCCTGGTGTCCTTCGTCTTCGGCGGGCTCACGGGCGTGATCCTCGCCTCGCCGGTGCTCGACTTCCACGTCTCGGACACCTACTTCGTGGTCGCCCACTTCCACTACGTCATCTTCGGCACGGTCGTGTTCGCGATGTTCGCCGGCTTCTTCTTCTGGTGGCCGAAGTGGACCGGCAAGATGCTCAACGAGCGGCTGGGCAAGATCCAGTTCTGGCTGCTGTTCATCGGCTTCCACACGACGTTCCTCGTCCAGCACTGGCTCGGTGTCGTGGGCTTCCCGCGCCGCTACTACACCTACCAGCCGGAGGACGACTTCACCTGGATGAACCAGCTGTCGACCTACGGGGCGATCATCCTGGCCGTCTCGATGATCCCCTTCTTCCTGAACGTGTGGATCACCGCCAGGACGGCAGAGAAGGTCACCGTGGACGACCCGTGGGGCTATGCCAGCTCGCTGGAGTGGGCGACCAGCTGCCCGCCGCCGCGGCACAACTTCACCTCGATCCCGCGGATCCGTTCGGAGCGGCCCGCCTTCGACCTCAACCACCCCGAGGCGGCGCCGGCCGGATACCTGGACGCACCGCAGAAGACGCCGGCGAAGAAGGGAGCCTAGCCGCATGAAATCCGTGCAGAACATCCTGTGGGTGCTCTTCGCCTTCTACGTGGTCATGACGGTCGTCTACACCTACTGGACGGTCACCGAGTACGGCTCCCCCGAATGGGTCGGCGTGGTCACGCTGGCGCTCATGGCGATCTTCGCCGTGTTCATCGGCTTCTACCTGGGAGTCGAGAACAAGCCCTTCAAGCTCCGGATGCTGCCGGAGGACCGCTTGGACGCGGAGATCGACGAAGCGGAGCACGAGCTCGGCCACTTCAGCCCCTGGAGCTGGTGGCCCATCGCCCTGGCGGCGGCCGTGGCCGTCGCGCTGATCGGGGCGAGCACGGGCTGGTGGCTGGCGTTCTTCGGTGCGCCGCTGCTGATCGTCACGCTCTTCGGTTGGGTGTACGAGTACTACCGAGGGCGCTTCGCCCACTGAGCCGATGCCCGAGGGCCCCGCGACGCGGGGCCCTCGGGCCGTTCCGGGAGGGAACGTGTCCGCAGGGACGAGCGCCACGAGCAGCGCCACGGACGGGACCGCCGGATCGGGCCCGCGGCGGAGCCTGAGCGATCCACCGGAGGGGCGCGAGCGTCTGCTGGAGTTGCGCAAGCAGGCGCGTCGCCTGGTCCGGGACGACGGAGCGACTTTCGGCCGGGAGCAGGGCGGCACGGCCCGCAGCTGGCGCCTGGACCCGCTGCCCCTCGTGCTGGCGGCGGGGGAGTGGGCAGGCCTGGAACGGGGGCTGCGGCAGCGCGGCGAGCTGCTGCGTCTGCTGTTGGAAGACCTCTACGGCCCCCGACGGCTCTTGCGGGAACGGGTGTTGCCGGCCGCGGCGGTGTTCGCGCACAGCGGCTACATCCGGGCTGCGCGCCCCGTTCCCGAGGCCGGTCGTCGGCTGCTGTTCTGGGCGAGCGACGTGGCCCGGCGCACGGACGGGGAGTGGACGGTGCTCTCCGACCGGACGCAGCTGCCTAGCGGAGCCGGTTATGCGGTGGTCGCACGACGGATCGTGAGCCGCCTGCTGCCCGGCCGTTCCCGGCAGGCGCGTCTCGCCTCGCCGCTCGTCTTCTTCCACGAGCTGGCCGGGGCCCTGGCGAAAGCCGCGCCGGAACCGGACGGACCGCCCCGGCTGGCGCTGCTCTCGGCGGGTGTCTGCGCTCAGAGCACCTTCGACGAGGCCTTCACCGCCTCGCTGCTGGGCGCACCGCTCGTGCAGGCGGAGGACCTCGTCGTACGGGCGGGCACCGTGCGCCTGCGCGGTTCGCGCGGGGAAAGCCGCGTGGACGTCGTGGCCCGCTGCGCGGACGATCGCTTCAGCGACCCGCTGGAGATGCGCGGCGACGGCCGACCCGGGGTGCCCGGACTGCTGGAGGCGGCCCGGACCCGCCGGGTCGCGGTGGTCAACCCGATCGGGGCGACCGCGCTGGAGAATCCGGCGCTCGCCGCCTACGCGGCCCCGATCGCCCGCTCCCTGCTGGGCGAGGAACTGCTGTTGCATCCGCCGCAGAGCTGGTGGTGCGGCGATCCCGGGCATCTGGCACACGTGCTGGCCAGACTCGAGTTCCTCCTGCTCGCCCCCACGAGCGGGCGCTCCGGGCGCAGGCCCATCGCCGGCTGGCAGCTGACTTCGGGGCAGCGGGAGCGGCTGCGGGACCGGATCCGCACGGAGCCCTGGGCCTGGGCGGCGCGTCAGCTGCCGGAGCTGGAGGAGACCTCCGTGGTCGAGGCGGACGGCCTGCAGACGCGACGCTTCTCCCTGCGGGTCTTCGCGACCCGCCGGGAGGGGGAGACCGTGCTCATGCGCGGAGGGCTCGCGAGGGCCGCTGCCGATGCGCAGGAGACGAGCGTGATGGCCGATCACGCCTCGCTCGCGAAGGACGTGTGGGTGCCGGAGGCGCGGGAGCAATCGAGCCCCGACTCCGTCACGGTCGCGGCCGGCACGCCTCGGCCGCCCGGCGGCGAGCTGTTCGAGATGACGCCGCGCAGCGCGGGCGAGCTGTTCCGGCTCGGTCGGGAAGCGGAGCGCGCGGATCATGCGACGCGGCTGCTCGCGGCCGTCGCGGACGCCGGCGCATCCCACGCCGGCCACCCCGGCACCCCGGGCGCCGCCGCCCTGACGAGGCTTATGGCCGCCCACCCCGGCCTTGCCGGGACGGATCCCGCCCATGCGCAGGCCGTGATGGGCGAGATCCGGGACACGCTGCTGGACACCGAGCGCTCCGGCTCGGTCGCCGCGGGGGTGCGTCGCCTCGTGGGGGCGGCGCAGCGCGTGCGGGAACTGCTGTCCGGGGAGGTCTGGCCCGTACTGGCCGGGCTGGAGCGCACCCTGGAGGGTGCGGCCGCAGGCGCGGTCGGCGAGGACCCGCTGAGCGGCTTCGAGTCGCTGCGCAGCGGGCTGCTCGCCCTGCAGGGCGTCGTCGCTCACGGGATGTTCCGGGACGCCAGCTGGGCCTTCATCGATCTGGGCATGCGCATGGAGCGTGCCGCGGCGACGGGGACGCTGTTGCGTGCGACGCTCCTGGAACCGGCCCCCGCGCTCGTGGAGCAGCTGCTGATGGAACGCGTGCTGCAGGTGTGCGACTCGACGGTGTCCCATCGGCGGCGCGCCGCCTGGACCACGGGCCCGCTCGCGCAGCTGGAGGCGGCCCTGGAGCTGCTGCTCGTGGATCACGCGAATCCCCGCTCCATCGGCTTCCAGCTGCGCCGGGCGGCGAGCGATCTGCGCGCGATCGGGCAGGACGGGCCGGCGGGGGAGGCCGCCGCCCTCGCGGATCGGCTGTCCTGGCTCGACGTGCGCGCCGCTGCCGAGGAGCGGGGACTGCTGGCCGACGAACTGGAACTGCTGGGACACGGTCTGGCCGGTCTGGAGGGGGAGCTGCGCTCGCGCTGCTTCCCGGCGCGAGCGCCGCAGCAGGCGGCGCCGCAGGAGGAATGGAGCAGACAGGAGCACGGGGCATGAGTGATCCGACGGACCACTTCGGGGCGCGGCGCTACCTGGTCCGGCACGAGACGGTGTACGAGTACGACGCGCCCCGGGAGGGCGCCTACGAGCGGGGTCGGCTGATGCCGCGCAGCACCCCGGGGCAGACAGTGCTCTCCAGCGAGACGAGCGTGGAGCCCGAGCCGGAGGCCTTCGAGGTGCACCTGGACGGCTACGGCAACCCCAGCTGCTACTTCGAGATCCGGACCCCCTACGATCGGCTGCGCATCGTGCAGGAGTCGATCGTTCGCACCGAGTCCTCCCCGCCGGAGTTCGACCGCCTGAACCGATGGACGGTCGGCGAGGCGGCGGGCCTGCTCGCCGAGACGGGCGAGCCCTGCGAGACGGCCGAGTTCCTGCTGCCCTCACCGCTGGTGGGCGCGGGGGAGCAGATCGCCTCCTACGCCCTCGGCCATCTGCCGCCGGACGCCCCGCTCGGGGACGCCGTGCTCGCCCTCACCCGCGGCATCCACCGGGACTTCGCCTACCGCAGCGGTGTCACCACGGTCGAGACGACGCAGGAGGAGCTGTTGCGGCTCCGCCAGGGGGTGTGCCAGGACTTCGCGCAGCTGGCGATCGCGTGCCTGCGCTCGCAGGGGCTGCCGGCACGCTACGTCTCCGGCTACATCGAGACCTCGCCGCCGCCGGGCGGACGAAAGCTGACCGGTTCGGACGCCTCGCACGCCTGGGCGGCCGTCATGCTGCCCGACGGGTCATGGCTCGACCTGGACCCCACCAACGACCACTTCGCGGACAGCCGCTACATCGTCACCGCCTGGGGGCGCGATTTCGGCGACGTCTCGCCGCTGCGGGGCATCGTCTCCGGCGAGCCGAGCCCCTCCCGGCTGCGGGTCGGCGTGGACGTCGTGCGCCTGTCGGAGTGAGCGCCTGCCGCTGCGCAGGGAGACGCCGCGGGTGACCGGCTCGATGCGGTCCTCGAAGAACCACCGCGAGAGGGCGGCCCGTACCCGCATCCCGTTCGTGATCCGCCCGTCCGCGTTCGGTCGGAGCACGATCGGCCCGTTGGAGGTGTAGTCGACCAGCTCGAAGCGCTCGTACTCGTCGACCGGCACGTGCACCTCCTGGAACTCGCCGTGGGGGAGGCGGACGACCCGGCCGGTCTCCACGCCGTGCAGCACGATCGCGCGGTCCTTCTTCTGCAGCGCGATGCAGATGCGCTTGGTGACGAGGAAGGCGATGACCGGTCCCAGGATCAGGGCCGCCTGGAGGACGTGGATCACGTGCTCCATGCCGACCTTGAAGTGGGTGGAGATGAGGTCGGAGCTCGCGGCCGCCCACATGACGCCGTAGAAGGTGAGCCCGGCGGCGCCGATCGCGGTGCGGACGGGCGCGTTGCGCGGGCGGTCGAGCAGGTGGTGCTCGCGCTGGTCGCCCGTGATCGCCGACTCGATGAAGGGGTAGAGGGCGACGAGCGCGAGGAAGACCATCAGCACGAGCATCGGGACGAGGATCGCGAGCGTCAGGGTGTAGTCGCCCAGCGGCACCTCCCAGCCCGGCGGAATGAGCCGCAGCATGCCGTCGGCGAAGCCGATGTACCAGTCGGGCTGGGTTCCGGCCGAGACGGGGGAGGGGTCGTAGGGCCCGTAGTTCCAGATCGGGTTGATCGCGAAGAGCGAGGCGATGAGGAAGATTGTGCCCAGGATCAGGAAGAGGAAGCCGCCGGCCTTCGCCGCGAAGAGCGGCAGGATGGGCGCGCCCACGACGTTCTCGTTCGTCTTGCCCGGGCCGGCCCACTGGGTGTGCTTGTGGATCACGAGCAGCGTCAGGTGCAGGACCAGGAAGAGGATCAGGGTGGCCGGCAGGATCATGATGTGCAGCGAGTACAGGCGGCCGACGATCTCGGTGCCGGGGAACTCGCCGCCGAAGAACAGGAAGGACAGCCAGGTGCCGACCAGCGGGATGCCGAGCATCATGCCGTCGATGATGCGCAGGCCGTTGCCGGAGAGCAGGTCGTCGGGCAGCGAGTAGCCCGTGAAGCCCTCGGCCATGGCCAGCACGAAGAGCACGAAGCCGATGACCCAGTTCAGCTCGCGCGGCTTGCGGAAGGCGCCGGTGAAGAAGACGCGCATCATGTGCAGGCCGATGGAGGCGACGAAGAGCAGCGCCGCCCAGTGGTGCACCTGGCGCATGAGCAGGCCGCCGCGGACGTCGAAGGAGATGTCCAGGGTCGAGGCCATGGCGGCCGACATCTCCACGCCCTTGAGCGGCAGATAGGAGCCGTCGTAGCTGCCGTGCGCCATCGAGGGGTCGAAGAAGAGCGTCAGGAAGGTTCCCGAGAGCAGGATCGCGATGAAGCTGTACAGCGCGACCTCGCCGAGCATGAACGACCAGTGGTCGGGGAAGATCTTCCGGCCGAACTCCTTCACGGCGCCCGAGATGCTCGTGCGCTCGTCCAGGTAGTTGGCGGTCTTGGCGATGAATCCGCCCTCGCGGACGGGCGAGGCGGGCGATTCGACTGCCGCGATCGTGTGCGCGCTAGTCATGCTTGCGCTCCCAGAAGGTCGGTCCGACGGGTTCGAGGAAGTCGCTCTGGGCGACCAGGTAGCCTTCGCTGTCCACCGTGATGGGCAGCTGGGGCAGCGGCCGGCCGGCCGGCCCGAAGATCACCTTGCAGTGCTCGGTGACGTCGAACTGCGACTGGTGGCACGGGCACAGCAGGTGGTGCGTGAGCTGCTCGTAGAGCGCCACGGGGCAGCCGACGTGCGTGCAGATCTTGGAGTAGGCCACGATGCCGTTGTAGGACCAGCCCTTGCGGTCCTCGCGCTCCTTGAGGCTGGACTCCGGCAGGCGCATGAGCAGGACGACGGCCTTGGCCTTCTCCTCCAGCTTGTGGTGCTCCAGCTCGTTCAGCCCGTCGGGGATGACGTGGAAGACCGAGCCGATCGTGACCTCGCTCGCGGCGATGGGGGTGCCGGAGGGGTCGCGCACCAGGCGCACGCCCTTGTCCCACATGGTGTGGCTGAGCTGATCGACCGGGTTCGGGTTGTTGCCGTTGTACAGGTCTCGCAGCACGACGATGCCGGGCAGCGGCAGCGCCAGCAGGGCGGCGATGAGGGAGTTGCGCAGCAGGGTGCGGCGGCCGAAGCCGGACTCCTCGTTCGCCTGGGCGAAGATCTCCACCGCCCGCTTGCGGGTGGCGGGGGTGCCCTTCGTGGTGTGGCGGGCCTCCACCTGCTCGTGGTCCTTCATGAGGTACTTGGCCCACATGACGGCGCCGATGCCGATCGTCAGCATCGACAGGGCGATGCCGAGCCCGAGGAAGAAGGTGTTGGCGCGAACCGAGGTGATGTCGCCGCGGTCGATCGGCCAGATGAAGTAGGCCGCGACCGCGAAGGCGCTCGCCGCGAGGGAGAGCCAGAACAGCAGGACGATGCTGCGCTCCGCGCTCTTGGCGGCGGCCGGGTCCTTGTCCGCGAGGCGCTCCCGGTGGGGCGGCATGCCCGGGTTCTCGAAGGCGTCTTCGGCGGGCGCGACCGCCGTGCCGATGTTCACGGCGCGTTCCGACGACGTGGCGGTGCGCAATTCGCCGCCGTGCTCGTCTTCAGCCATGGTGTCCCTTTCTGGGTGGTCGGAGGAGGAGGGGCTCATGAGGGGCGTCGGCTCAGCTGGGGCGCGAGGTCACCCACACCGCGATGGACACCGCGGCGCTGATCCCGAAGACCCAGATGAACAGGCCTTCGGAGACCGGACCGATCGAACCGAGCGGGTAGCCCGCGACGTTGCCGGAGACCTCGGTCTGCCAGCGCAGCGCGGTGATGATGTCCCGCTTGTCCTCCGGGCTCAGGTTGTCGTCGCTGAAGACGGGCATGTTCTGCGGACCGGTGGCCATGGCCTCGTAGATGTGGACCGGCTCGACCTGCTGGAGGTTCGGCGCGTACTTGCCCTCGGTCAGCGCGCCGCCGGCGCCGGCGACGTTGTGGCACATGGCGCAGTTGATGCGGAACAGCTCGGCGCCGCGGGCGGCGTCGCCGTCGGCCTGCAGCCACTGCTGCTCGGGGACCGCGGGGCCCGGGGCCAGGGAGGCGACGTACGCGGAGAGCTCGACGATCTGCTCGTCGGTGAACTGCACGGGCTTGACCGGGGCCTGCGGGGCCTGCGCCTGCATGGGCATGCGCCCGGTGCCGACCTGGAAGTCGACGGAGGCGGCGCCGACGCCGATGAGGCTGGGGCCGTTCTCGGTGCCGACGGCGTTCATGCCGTGGCAGGTCGCGCAATTGGCGTTGAAGAGGTGCTCCCCGTTCGTGACCTGCTCGGCGGTGTAGGCGCCGACGGGGGCCGCGGCCGCGCTGGTCGCGTCGTCGAGGGCGGTGTAGCCGGCGCCGGTGACGGCCAGACCGATCCCCAGCAGGGCGGCGGTGGCGAGCGGGGAACGGCGGCGGACGGTCCGACGCTGCCGACGGTTTGCGCGGCGCGAGGCCGCCTTGTGCTTCCGGATGGACATGCGGATGATGCTCCCTGGAATCGGCTACGCGAAGAACGGCAGCAGGTAGATGACGAAGAACAGGCCGACCCAGACGACGTCGACGAAGTGCCAGTAGTACGAGACGCACAGGGCGCTCGTGGACTCCCGGGCGCCCATGCGGCGCACGGCGAAGATGCGGCCGATGACCAGCAGGAAGGCGACGAGCCCGCCGGTCACGTGCAGACCGTGGAAGCCCGTGGTCATGTAGAAGGCGCTCGTGAAGGCGTTCAGGTTGAGGGGGAAGCCCTCCTGGACGAGGGTCGCGTACTCGAAGACCTGGCCGGCGACGAAGATGGCGCCGAGCACGACGGTGAGGTAGAACCACTCGACCGTCCCCCACTGCCGGGGGCTGCGCCCCGTGGCCCGGGCCTGGCTGCGCTCGGCTGCGAAGACGCCGAACTGGCAGGTGAAGGAGGAGGAGACGAGGATCAGGGTGTTCACGACCGAGAAGGGGATGTTGAGCCCGTCGTGGCCGTGTGCGAACTGTTCGGGGGCCATCGCGCGCAGCGTGAAATAGATGGCGAACAGGCCCGCGAAGAACATGACTTCGCTTCCGAGCCACACGATGACACCGATGGCGGTCGTATTTGGGCGCTGGACCGTCGGAACGGCCGGAGCGGAGCTTGCAGCAGTCACGCCTCCTATTATGGCGGATTTCCGGGTGCGGCGAGGCGAAGGGCGCCCTGGCCGCGCGCCGCGGCCGGAGCGCCGTCCCGCGCCGAATTCGGACGGCCCCCTCGAGGCCGCGCCTCGGGCAGGGGCGCCCGGCCCCGCCCCGCGCGAACCTCGGGGCAGGCGGCGGCGCCATCTTCTCGGACGAATGGCCCGGCCCCGCCCCGCGCGGAACCCGGACGGCTATCGTGGTGCCCATGCCCGAGTCGCCGCAGCACCCGTCCCGATCCGCCGAGGCGGAGCCCCGGAGCGATTGGCCCGGTCTGCTGGCCGGGCTGCTGGCGGGCCGGGATCTGTCGGTGGCCGAGGCGTACGCGGCGATGTCCGACGTGGTGACCGGGCGGGTGTCGCCGGAGCGTCTGGCCGCGTTCATGGTCGCGCTGCGGGCGAAGGGCGAGACGGTCGAGGAGATCATCGGCTTCCGGGACGCCGCGCTGGAGCACGCCGTGCCGCTGGAGATCACCCCCTGGGCGGTCGACGTCGTCGGCACCGGCGGCGACATGCTGGGCACCGTGAACGTCTCGACCATGTCGGCCATGGTGATCGCCGGCGCCGGGGTCCCGGTGGTCAAGCACGGCGGGCGGGCGGTCAGCGCCCGCTCGGGCGCCTCGGACGTGCTGGAGGCGCTCGGCGCCCGGCTGACGGACGACCCGGCTCGGCTGCGGGAGGTGTTCCGGGACACGGGGCTGGCCTTCGTGTTCGCCCCGCACGTGCACCCCGGCTTCGCGCACGCGGCTCCGGTGCGCCGAGAGCTGGGCGTGCCGACCTTCTTCAATCTGCTCGGCCCGCTCGTGAACCCGGCCCGGCCGGAGGCCTCGGCGGTGGGGGTCTCGGATGCGCGGGCGATCCCCCTGGTGACGGGCGTGTTCCGCAAGCGCGGCGCCGCCGCGCTCGTCTTCCGAGGGGAGGAGGGCCTGGACGAGCTGAGCGTGAGCGGCTACAGCCAGCTCTGGGAGGTCTCCAACGGCGCGGTCACCGAGCACGACATCCACCCCCGCGACGTGGGGCTGGGCACCCACCCGCTCTCCGAGCTGCGGGGAGCGGGTCCGGAGGAGAACGCGAGGATCGCCAGGCAGGTGCTCTCGGGCGAGCGCCACGGAGCGGTGCGGGACGTCGTGCTGCTCAACGCGGCGGCGGGCATGGTTGCCTACGAGCTGGCCCGCCGGCCGGAGTCGGCCGACCGGCCGTTGCGGATGCGCTTGACCGAGGCGATCGAGCGGGCGGCCGGAACGATCGACTCCGGCGAGGCGATCGGGCTGCTGGAGCGCTGGACGGCGGCCACGCGCGCCTGAGCCCGAGGGCCGGCCCCGGGCCGGGGTCGCGCGCGGCCGCCCGCCCGGGCTAGCGGACGTCCTCGTCGACCCAGTCCAGGGTCTTGGACACCGCCTTCTTCCAGTTGCGCAGCAGGCGCTCGCGCTCCGTCTCGTCCATCTGCGGGCTCCAGCGGCGGTCCTCCTGCCAGTTGGCGGCGACCTCCTCCAGGTCCTTCCAGAAGCCGACCGCCAGGCCCGCCGCGTAGGCGGCGCCGAGCGCCGTGGTCTCGATGACCCGGGGGCGGACCACGTCGGTGCCGAGCACGTCGGCCTGGAACTGCATGAGGGTGTCGTTGGCGACCATGCCGCCGTCCACCTTGAGCTCGGACAGCGGGATGCCCGCATCGGCGTTCGAGGCGGCCAGCACGTCGCGGCTCTGGAACGCGGTCGCCTCCAGCGCGGCGCGGGCGATGTGCCCGCGGTTCACGTAGCGGGTGAGGCCGACGATGGCGCCGCGCGCGTCCGGGCGCCAGTAGGGCGCGAACAGGCCGGAGAAGGCGGGGACGATGTAGGCCCCGCCGTTGTCCTCCACCTCCGCCGCCAGACGCTCCACCTCGGGGGCCGAGGAGATCATGCGCAGATTGTCCCGGAGCCACTGAACGAGGGAGCCGGCGACCGCGATGGAGCCCTCCAGCGCATAGACGGCCTTCGCGTCGCCGAGCTTGTAGCACAGGGTCGTCAGCAGCCCGTTCTCGGAGTGCACGATCTCCTCGCCGGTGTTGTAGATGAGGAAGCAGCCGGTGCCGTAGGTGTTCTTGGCGTCGCCGACCCCGAAGGCGGCCTGGCCGAAGGTGGCGGCCTGCTGGTCGCCCAGGATCCCCGCGATGGGCACCTCGCGCAGCAGCGAGTGGCTCTCGGCCGTGCCGTACACCTCGGAGGAGGAGCGGATCTCGGGCATCATCGAACGGGGCACGCCGAAGTCGGCGAGGATCTCCTCGTCCCACTGCAGGGTCTCCAGGTCCATGAACAGGGTCCGCGAGGCGTTCGTGACGTCGGTCGCGTGCACGCCGCCGTTCGGGCCGCCGGTGAGGTTCCACAGCACCCAGCTGTCGGTCGTGCCGAAGAGCAGCTCGCCCGCCTCCGCCCGCTCCCTGGCGCCTTCGACGTTCTCCAGGATCCAGACGATCTTGGTGCCGGAGAAGTAGGTGGCCAGGGGCAGGCCGACGCGCCTCTTGTACCGCTCGACGTCGCCGTCGGCGAGCCGGTCGACGATGTCCTGGGTGCGGGTGTCCTGCCACACGATGGCGTTGTAGACGGGCTCGCCCGTGTGCCGGTCCCACACCACGGCGGTCTCCCGCTGGTTCGTGATGCCGATCGAGGCGATGTCGTGCCGGGTGATGTTCGCCTTCGACAGCGCCTGGCCGATCACCTCGCGCGTGTTGTCCCAGATCTCCTTGGGGTCGTGTTCGACCCAGCCGGCCTTGGGGAAGATCTGCTCGTGCTCCAGCTGGCCGACCGAGACCACCGAGCCCGCGCGGTCGAAGACGATCGCGCGGCTGGAGGTCGTGCCCTGGTCGATGGCGATGACGTACTTGCTCATCCGGATCGGGTCCTTTCCGATGTTCCTGAGTTCCTGGCTTCCGATATTCCTCTGCGAGCCGGGGCGCTGCCCGGACGCGGCCCGGCTACCCCACCGCGGGCAGCAGGGCGACGCCCACCAGGCCGGCCAGCGAGCCGCCGATCAGCGGGCCGACGACCGGCACCCAGGCGTAGCCCCAGTCGCTGCCCCCCTTGCCCTTGATGGGCAGCACGGCGTGCACGATGCGGGGGCCCAGATCGCGGGCCGGGTTGATCGCGTACCCGGTGGGGCCGCCCAGGCTCGCGCCGATGGCCACCACGACGAGCGCCACGGCCAGGGGGCCGAGGTTGCCCAGCGAGCTGAGCTCCACGCCGGTCGCGGCGTCGGGCTGCTTGAGCACGCCGAAGTTGGCGAAGGAGATGACCGCGAGCACGAGCACGAAGGTGCCCACGATCTCGGTCACCAGATTCCAGCCGTAGCTGCGGATCGCCGGACCGGTGGAGAAGACCGCGAGCTTGGCGGCCGCCTCGGGCTCCTCGTCGAAGTGCTGCTTGTAGCTCAGCCAGCACAGCGTCGCGCCCAGCATGGCGCCGACCATCTGGGCGGCGATGCGGACCGCGATGTCGGTGCCGTCGATGCCGTTCGCGGCGTCCTTGATCGCCAGCCCGACGGTCACGGCCGGGTTGAGGTGGCCGCCGGAGTAGGCCGAGCACAGGACGCCGACGAACACGGCCAGCCCCCAGCCCCAGGTCACCATGAGGAACCCGCCGCCGTTGCCCTTGGTGCCCTTGAGCGCCACGTTGGCGACCACGCCGCAGCCGAGCAGCAGGAGCATGGCCGTGCCGACCAGCTCCGAGAGGAAGATGAGCCCGAGATTCGGTGCCATGAAGAGTCCTTTCTCTTTGCCTGTCCGGTGCCGCCGCCCGCCGGGCGCCCGCGCGTCCTCGGGCGGGGAGCCCCCGGGCGGGCGTGCCGGACCGTGGACCGGGCGCGGACGGACGTCCCCCCGGACGGCCGGGGACAGCCTAGCCGTTCGGCGCGGACCGCGTCTCGAAGCAGTCCAAGGGGGACGGAGTAGGGTTCGGGTGTCCGGGCACTCGGGCCCGGCGGACTGGAAAGCAGTGTCAATGAAGAAACTCATCAACGATCCGCGGCACGCCGTGGACGAGGCGCTGCGCGGCATGGCCGCCGCGCACGCCGATCTGCTCCGGGTCGAGCACGATCCGGCCTTCGTGGTGCGTGCGGACGCGCCGAGCGCCGGCAAGGTCGGCCTCGTCTCCGGCGGCGGCTCGGGCCACGAGCCGATGCACGGCGGCTTCGTCGGCCCCGGCATGCTGGACGCGGCCGTGCCCGGGGCGGTGTTCACCTCGCCCACCCCCGACCCCGTGCTGGCCGCCACCCTCGCGGTCGACGGCGGGGCGGGGGTGCTGCACATCGTCAAGAACTACACCGGCGACGTGCTGAACTTCGAGACGGCCGCCGAGTTGGCCGCCGCCGAGGGCGTGGAGGTCCGTCAGGTCCTGGTGGACGACGACGTCGCGGTCGCCGACAGCCTGTACACCGCCGGCCGGCGCGGGGTGGCCGGCACGGTGCTGGTGGAGAAGATCGCGGGCGCCGCCGCCGCGCGCGGCGACGAACTCGACGCGGTGGAGGCGATCGCCCGGCGGGTGAACGAGAACACCCGCAGCATGGGCGTGGCGCTGCGACCCTGCACGGTCCCGCACGCGGGGGTGCCCAGCTTCGAGCTGGCCGAGGACGAGATCGAGATCGGCATCGGCATCCACGGCGAGCCCGGGCGCGAGCGCATCGCCCTCGAGCCCGCGGACGCGGTCGTCGACCGGATGCTGGCGGCGGTCCTGGAGGACCTGCCGTTCCGGCGGGACGACCGGGTGCTGCTGCTGGTCAACGGCATGGGCGGCACGCCGCTGCTGGAACTGTACATCGTCTACCGGCGGGCGGCCGAGGCGCTGGCGGGTCACGGCATCGAGCCGGTGCGCAGCCTGGTGGGCGACTACGCGACCTCCCTGGAGATGCAGGGCTGCTCGATCACGCTGCTGCGCCTGGACGACGAGATGCTCGAACTGTGGGACGCGCCGGTGCACACCGCGGCGCTGCGATGGGGGCGATGAGGATGGACGCCACGGACACGGGCGCCGGGCTGGGCGCGGACTGGGCGCGGGTCTGGGTGGCGGCGGCGGCCCGCACGGTCGCGGCCCGCCGGGAGGAGCTGATCCGGCTGGACCGGGAGATCGGCGACGGCGACCACGGCGAGAACCTGGACCGGGGCTTTGCGGCGGCGCTGGCCAAGGTGGAGGCGCTGGACGGCTCGGCGGGCCCGGCCGAGGTCCTGAAGACCGTCGCCACGGCGCTCATCTCCTCGGTGGGAGGGGCCTCCGGGCCGCTCTACGGCACGGCCTTCCTGCGGGGGGCGACGGCGGTCAAGGATCGCGAGCGGCTGTCCGCCGCGGACCTTTCGGCCTTCCTGGCGGCGGCCAGGGACGGCATCGTGGACCGGGGCAGGGCGCAGCCCGGCGACAAGACCATGGTGGACGCCTGGACTCCGGCGGCCCAGGCGGCCGAACGGGCCCTCGCGGAGGGCGCCGATGCGAGGGGGCTGCTGCGCGCCTGCGCGCAGGCGGCCGCCGAGGGGGCGCAGGCCACCGAGCCGCTGATCGCCCGCAAGGGCAGGGCCAGCTATCTGGGCGAACGCGCGATCGGGCATCGGGACCCCGGCGCCCAGTCCTCCGCCTATCTGCTGGCCGCCGCGGCCGAGGCGGCCGAGGGAGCGGCGGGATGAGCACCGGGATCGTCGTGGTCTCGCACTCGGCGGACATCGCCGCGGGCGTGGTGGAGCTGGCCGGGCAGATGGCGCAGGGCGTCCGGATCCTCGCGGCGGGCGGCACCGAGGACGGCGGGATCGGCACCAGCTACGAGCGCATCGAGGCGGCCTGCCGCCAGGCCCTCGCGGGCGGCGGCCGCGCCGTGATCCTGTGCGATCTGGGTTCGGCCGTCATGACGAGCGAGCTCTTCCTGGACACGCTCGAGGGGGCCGAGCGGGAGCGCCTGCTCCTGGTCGACGCCCCCCTGGTGGAGGGCGCGGTGGCCGCGGGCGTCCAGGCCGCCGCGGGGGGCTCCCTGGCGGAGGTCGCCGAGGCGGCCCGCGGGGCCGGGGGCGGCGGGGCGCAGGCCGCCGCGGCGGAGACGGCGCCGACGGCCGTCGATGCCGGAGACGGGGAGGCGGTCCGGCGGCGCCTGCGGATCGTGAACCCCTCGGGGCTGCACGCCCGACCGGCCGCCGCGCTGGTCAAGCGCGCCGCCGGCTTCGACGCCCGGATCACGATCGACGGGGCGGACGCGAAGAGCCTGCTGAGCGTCATGGGGCTCGGCGTCGAGGCGGGCGCCGAGGTCCTCCTCTCGGCGACGGGCCCGCAGGCGCGTCAGGCCGTGGACGCGATCGCCGCGCTGGTCGAGGAGGGGTTCGGGGAGTCGCCCGCCTGACGGGGCGCGACGGCGCCGTGATCGTCCTTCCGGCCGACGCCCGGCCGCGCGTTTCCGGCTAGCATGGTCGGGAACGCGCGGCTTTTCGGGGTGCGCGTCGACGCAGCGCCGAACACCGACGACGAGGAGCCTCAGCCGTCATGACCGTCTTCCTGATCCTGGGGGCGATCGGACTCGCCCTGTTGCTCTTCTCTCTCGTGTTCGGCGACGTCTTCGACGTCGACGGCGGCTTCCTCTCGCTGCCCGGCGTCGGGGTCGCGCTCGTCGTCTTCGGCGCCTCCGGCGCGATCACGGTCTCCACGGGGCTTCCCGGGGTCTGGGTGTACATCGTCTCGGCGCTCGTCGGCATGGCCGCCTACGCGGTGGCGGCGCTCGCGATCCGGTCCCTGCAGCGCTCCAGCGACGGGGAGCCGCGCGAGGTCGCGGGGGAGACGGGCGTGGCCACCTCCCGGATCACCCCCTCCAGCGGCGAGGTCTCGATCGCGGGCGAGGTGGAGCGGCGGCTCGCCTTCTCCGAGACCGAGATCGAGCAGGGGGCGCGCATCCGCGTCGTCCGCCAGCACGGCGCCCGGGTCGAGGTGGAGGCGATCCCGGCAGGCGGGAGCTGAGCGCCGGGAACGCCCCGAGCCGCAGCACACTCAGAACAAGAAAAAGGAAAGCGAACGGGCCGAGATGGACATCGTGGTCAACAACATCGTCGT
>JAUNLB010000003.1:0-6612 GCA_030532485.1 Pseudoclavibacter sp. | reverse complement strand
TGATCGCCGTGGTGGCGATCGTCATCGCCTTCGTGGCGCTCATCGTCTTCATCGCGGGACGCATCCGCCGGGTGCCGCCCAACGAGGCCCTCATCATCGTGGGCCGCGGCGCCGGCGCGAAGCCCGGCGCCGATATGAGCGGACAGCGCGTGGTCATCGGCGGCCGCACCTTCGTGTGGCCCATCCTCCAGCAGGGCTTCCCCATCTCCCTGGAGCAGCGCCAGATCGGCATCCAGGTCGAGGGCGTGGACAAGAACCGGATCAAGATCGCCATCAAGGCGTCGATCAACTTCAAGGTCTCCGGCACCGAGGACGGGGTGCGCCGCGCCGCCCAGCGCTTCCTGGACCAGCAGGAGGCCCTCAACGACATCATCCGGGAGTCTTTGGAGGGCTCGCTGCGCTCCATCGTGGGCGATATGACGATCGAGCAGATCATCTCGGACCGCAAGTCGCTCTCCGACCGCGTGGTGGCCGAGACGAAGGCCGATCTGATCGAGCAGGGCCTGCAGGTGGACCTGCTCAACATCTCGGACATCTCCACCCCCGGCAGCGACTACCTGCAGAACCTCGGCCGCTCCGAGGCCGCCCGGGCCCGGCAGGTCGCCGAGGTGAGCGAGGCCGAGGCCGCACGCGCCTCCGAGTTCGCCAAGATCGAGGCCGCCGAGCGCATCGCCGAGCGCGAGAAGGAGCTGCGGCTGCGTCAGGCGGCGATCAAGGCCGAGACCGATCGGGCCAATGCGGAGGCGGAGGCGGCCGGCCAGTTCGCCCGGGCCGAGCAGGACCGCATGGTCGCCCAGCAGGAGCGGGAGGCGCTCGCCGAGCAGGCCCGGGTGACCCAGGAGAAGCTCGACATCGACGTGCGCAAGCCGGCGGAGGCGGCGGCCTACGCCGAGGTGCAGGCCGCCCAGGCCCGGCGGGACGCGGAGAACGCCGCGACCGAGGCCGAGGCGTACCGGCGCACCAAGACCGCGGAGGCCAACAAGGTCGCCGCGGTGCAGGACGCCGAGGCCGCCGCGACCGCGGTCCGGCTGGCCGGCGAGGCGGAGCGGGACCGGCAGATCGCCTACGCGAGCGGTGTGCAGGCGGAGGGCGACGCGCGGGCCGCGGCCATCCGCGCCGAGGGTCTGGCCGAGGCCGCCGCGACGGACGCCAAGGCCGAGGCGCTGCGCAAGTACGGCGAGGCGGCCCTGGCCCAGGAGATCATCTCGCGGCTGCCGGAGATCGTGCGTGCGGCCGCGGAGCCGGTCGGCAGCATCGACAAGATGACGGTCGTGTCCACCGACGGCGCCTCCGCGGTGACCAGGACGGTCGGCCAGGTCCTGGGCGAGGGCACCGAGGTGCTCCGCTCCCTCACGGGCATCGATCTGCAGCGGCTGCTCGCCTCGATCGGCGGCGAGGGCGTGACGGCCCCGGCCGTCCCCTCGACCGGGCCGGTCTCCCCGGCCGCGTCCGCGCAGGATCGGACGGAGCCGGAGCAGCTCTGAGCACTGCTCGCGAGGGCGCCCGGTAGACTGTGCGGGTGTCAGGAGCTCAGGGGGCGGACGGGATCGAGCACGTCCGGCTGGTCGACGCCCGGCCGACGCTCGCCCGGGCGTCGGCCGCCGTCGGCCTGTGCCTCTTCGCGGTGGGCGCCCTGCTGTTCCCCGCGTACGCGCTGGGCACCCCGCTGGGCCTCTGGCGTCTGGACGCCGAGGGGCCGCTGCCGCTGCTGGCGGGCTGGCTGGTCATGGTGGCGGCCGTGTCGGCCGCGGGGCTCCTGGGCCCGGCCGTGCTGCGCGCCGTCTCCACGGGCCTGCTGCCCTGCACGCGGCGCGGGGTCGTGCGCTTCGCGGCGCTGGAGGCCTTCCTGTGCGCCGCGCCCGCGACGCTCATGTCCTTCCTGGTGGCCGGCGGGGTGGACGACCTCATGCGGGTGCTCACGCTCGCCTTCGTGCTGACGGCGCTCTTCTCCTTCGCGGTACTGCTGCCGCTGTACCGGCGGGGCTGGGACGCCGCGCGTCGTCAGCGGGCGGGGGAGGACTGAGCCGGACGGCGACGGATTCGGCGACTGGCGCAAGAAAGGTGCGCGGCAGTGGTCGATCCGGACAGATCCTGCAGGGCGGATCCCCCTCGGAGCCGCTGCGTGAAAGGAGATTGCGCCACTCGGCTCGCTCACCGTCCGCCGGATCGGTAGCATCGGCGCATGTCCACTGACGCAGGCCCCGCGAAGGGCGCACCCAGAAGCGAGCTCTTCTCCTCCAGGAACGTCTTCATCCTCTCGGCCGTCGGCTCGGCCGTCGGCCTCGGGAACATCTGGCGCTTCCCCTACGTCGCGTACGACAACGGCGGCGGCGCCTTCATCATCCCCTACCTGGTCGCCCTGCTGACCGCCGGGGTGCCCCTGCTGCTCTTCGACTACGCGATCGGCCACCGATACCGGGGCTCGGCGCCGCTCTCGCTGCGGCGGATGGGCGGCGGCGCGGAGGTGCTGGGCTGGCTGCAGGTGGGCGTGTGCTTCGTCATCGCCCTGTACTACGCCGTCATCGTCGCCTGGGCGGGCATGTACACGGTCTTCTCCGTCACCCGGGCCTGGGGCGACGATCCCAAGGCCTTCCTGTACGAGCAGGTGCTGCGCCTGGACGAGCCGGGCTTCGGCGGCGGGATCGTGCCGGAGGTGCTGTGGCCCCAGCTGCTGGTGTGGATCACGGTCCTGGCGATCATTGCGCTGGGCGTGGGCAAGGGTATCTCGGTCGCGAACTCGGTGTTCATGCCGCTGCTGGTGGTCATGTTCCTCCTGCTCGTCGTGCAGGCCCTGCTGCTGCCCGGCGCCCTGGACGGGCTCAACGCGCTGTTCACCCCGGACTGGCAGGCGCTGGGCAGCTTCGAGGTGTGGGCCGCGGCCTACGGGCAGATCTTCTTCTCGCTCTCGGTCGGCTTCGGCATCATGCTCACCTACTCCTCCTACCTCAAGCGCAAGACCGATCTGGCCGGCTCCGGCGCGGTCGTCGCCTTCTCCAACTCGGGCTTCGAACTGCTGGCGGGCATCGGCGTGTTCGCCGCGCTCGGCTTCATGGCCCAGCTCAGTGGCAGCGACATCGAGGGGGTCGCCGGGGCGGGTATCGGCCTGGCCTTCGTCGCCTTCCCGAGCATCATCTCCGCGGCGCCCGCGGGCGGCCTGATCGGCGTGCTGTTCTTCGGCTCCCTGCTGTTCGCCGGACTCAGCTCGCTCATCTCGATCCTGGAGGTCGTGGTGGCCGCCGTGCGGGACAAGCTCGGCATCGGCCGGGTGGCCGCGACCGCCGCGATCGGGGCGCCCATGGCGATCCTTTCGCTCCTGCTGTTCCCCACCACCACGGGGCTGTACAAGCTCGACGTCATCGACGAGTTCGTGAACAAGTACGGCATCCTGCTCGGCGCGCTGGCGACGGTCGTGACCGTCACACTCGTGCTGCGCAAGCTGGGGGTGCTGCGTCGCCACATCGACCGGGTCTCCAGCATCCGCTTCGGCACCCTGTGGACGGTGCTGGCGGGCGCCGTGGTCCCGGTCACCCTGACGGTGATGCTCGGCGACGACCTGCTGAGCAAGCTGCGCGAGCCGTACGGCGGCGGGGACTACGACGGTGCCTTCCTCGCGGTCTTCGGCTGGGGCGTGGTCGGGATCCTCGCGGCGGCGGCGGTCGTGCTGACCCTGCTGCCGTGGAGCGCGCGCACCGACACCGCCCCCGTGGACGACGGCAGTCCCTTCGGGCACCATCCGGACTCGACCCCGAGCACGGGCGAGGTGGAGCTGCCGTCGGCCGCCGAGGAGCGGGACGGGGAGGCCGCTCCGGCCGCCGAGGGCGCGGAGGGGGGTGTCCAGGCATGAACGCGGAAGCCGTCATCATGCTCGTCGTCGCCGTCTGCACGGTGTGGGGCGGGCTGGTCGCCGCCGTCGTGAACCTCGTCCGCAATCCGGAGGATCGCAGCGAGTAGCCGGATCCGGCGGCGCACCCGCGTTGCCAGCCGGCGGCCGGGCGTGGGAAGCTGGGTGAACGATCGGTCGGGAATGCCCGGCCCACCCGGACGAAGGAGTTTGCATGCCAGAGGCATATCTGGTCGGAGGCGCGCGCACGCCGGTCGGCAGGTACGGCGGCGCGCTCGCGCGGGTCCGCCCCGACGACCTCGCGGCCCTCGCGGTGCGCGCGGCCGTCGAGCGGGCGGGGGTCGCGCCGGAGACGGTGGACGAGATCGTGCTCGGCAACGCCAACGGGGCGGGCGAGGAGAACCGCAACGTCGCCCGCATGGCCTGGCTGCTGGCCGGCTACCCGGTGGAGGTGCCGGGCATCACGGTCAACCGGCTGTGCGCCTCCGGCATGTCCGCCATCTCCCTGGCCGCGCAGATGATCCGCGCGGGCGACGCCGAGGTGGTCGTCGCCGGCGGCGTGGAGTCGATGAGCCGCGCCCCCTGGGTGATGGCCAAGCCCGAGGCCGCCTGGGCCAAGCCGGGCGAGGCGTACGACACCGCCATCGGCTGGCGCTTCCCCAACCCCCGCTTCACGGACGGCGAGCTGGACCGGGGCGGCAAGATGACCTTCAGCATGCCCCAGACCGCCGAGGAGGTCGCCGAGCGGGAGGGGATCAGCCGCGAGGAGGCCGACGCCTTCGCGGTCCGCAGTCACGAGCGGGCCCTGGCCGCGATCGAGGCGGGCCGCTTCCGGGAGGAGGTCGTCCCGGTGGAGGTCCCCGGCCGCAAGGGGCGGGTCACGGTCGTGGACACCGACGAGGGGCCCCGGCCGGGCACGAGCATGGAGGTGCTGGCGGGGCTGCGCCCGGTCGTCAAGCCGGGCGGCGTGGTGACGGCGGGCAACTCCTCCAGCCTCAACGACGGCGCCTCGGCCGTCGTGCTGGCCTCCGGCGAGGCCGTCGAGCGCCTGGGTCTGCGGGCGAGGGCCCGGGTCGCCGGCGGCGCCGTCGCGGGACTGGAGCCGGAGATCATGGGGATGGGGCCGGTGCCGGCCAGCCGCAAGGCGCTGGAGCGGGCCGGCTGGTCGATCGGACAGCTCGGCGCGGTCGAGCTCAACGAGGCCTTCGCCACCCAGTCGCTCGCCTGCGTGCGGCATCTGGGCCTGGACCCGGAGATCGTGAACGCGGACGGCGGGGCCATCGCGCTCGGCCATCCGCTGGGCTCCTCCGGCTGCCGGATCGCGCTCACCCTGCTCGGCCGGATGGAGCGCGAAGGCGCGGACCGGGGCCTGGCGACCATGTGCATCGGCGTCGGCCAGGGCGCGGCGCTGCTGCTGGAGCGCACGGCATGAACGCGGAGCGGGGGCCGGAGCGGATCCGGGTGGAGGAGCGCGACGATCGGCTCGTGGTGACCCTCGACCACGCCCCGACGCGCAACGCGATCGACCTGCGCATGGTCGAGGAGCTGCACGAGGTGTGCGGGCGACTGGAGCGCGAGCCGCGCATCCTGATCCTCACCGGGGCGAACGGGATCTTCGCCTCCGGCGCGGACATCGCCCAGCTGCGGGAGCGCCGCCGGGACGACGCGCTGGCGGGCATCAACAGCGGCATCTTCATCCGCATCGCCCAGCTGCCCATGCCGGTCGTGGCCGCGGTGGCCGGCTACGCCCTGGGCGGCGGTGCCGAGCTGGCCTTCGCGGCCGATTTCCGGGTGG
Source organism: Pseudoclavibacter sp. (assembly GCA_030532485.1). Lineage (GTDB taxonomy): Bacteria > Actinomycetota > Actinomycetes > Actinomycetales > Microbacteriaceae > Pseudoclavibacter. The sequence continues at coordinate 976 of JAUNLB010000003.1, read as the reverse complement.
CCGCCGAGGACGCCCGGATCGGCAATCCGGAGGCGGGACTCGGCATCCTGGCCGCCGCCGGCGCGAGCTGGCGGCTCAAGGAGCTCGTGGGCGAGCCGCTGGCCAAGGAGATCCTGCTGGCGGGCCGCATCCTGGACGCCCGTGAGGCGCTCGCCTGCGGACTGGTCACCGAGGTGCACCCGGCCGCGGAGCTGCTGCCCGCCGCCCACGCGCTGGCCGACCGGATCGCCCGACAGGATCCGCTCGCGGTGCGCATCACCAAGACCGCCTTCCACGCCCCCCGGGAGGCGCATCCGACGGTCGACATGCTGGCCCAGGGCATCCTCTTCGAGTCCCAGGCCAAGTTCGACCGCATGCAGGCGTTCCTCGACCGGCGGGCCGCGAAGGCCGCCGAGCGGCGGGACACGGAGGACAAGGAGCAGGAGTCATGACCACCCTTCCCACGCGCATCGGCGTCATCGGCGGCGGCCGCATGGGCGCCGGCATCGCCCACGCCTTCCTCGTCTCCGGCTGTGAGGCGGTCGTCGTCGAACGCGACGCGATGGCCGCGCAGGCGGCACGCGAACGCATCGAGTCCGCCGTCGCGAAGTCGATCGAGCGGGGCGCGAGGGACCTGAACCTGGACGAGACCGTGCAGCGGCTGCGGGTCGAGGCGGACATGGCGGCGCTCGCCGACCGGGAGCTCGTGGTGGAGGCGGTCTTCGAGGACATGGCGGTCAAGGCCGAGGCCCTGGGGCGGGCGGAGGGGGTCCTGGCGGAGGACGCCGTGCTCGCCTCGAACACCTCCTCGCTGAGCCTGGACGGCCTGGCCGACGGACTGGAGCGGCCGGAGCGCTTCCTCGGCCTGCACTTCTTCAATCCGGTGCCGGCCTCCTCGCTCGTGGAGGTGGTCGTCGCGCGCCGCACCGCCCCGGAGCTGCGCGAGGCCGCCCCCGAATGGGTGCGGGCCCTGGGCAAGACCCCGGTGGTGGTGCGC
>JAUNLB010000121.1 GCA_030532485.1 Pseudoclavibacter sp. | reverse complement strand
GCTACCAGCTGAAACAAACCGAGGACGGGGAACTGGAATGGATCACCCCCGCCGGACAACGACTCATCGACCTGCCCGAACGCACCCACCTACCCGGCACCCTCCGCCGACGCGTCATCTTCCAACCCAGCCACACCCGCCCCGGCACCATCAACCCTGACCTCGTCACCGAACCCACACCCCGGGGCGCGGACTGGGGCGCGCCAGAAGAACCGAACTGGAACGACCCCACCATCCGAACCACCTACCTACGCACCTACGACCCACTCGGCAACCCCCGACCCGAACACACACCCCCACCCCCGCCGAAACCGGACCCAGAACCCGACCCGGAACCGGACCCCGAACCCGACGAACCACCCTTCTGACCGACCCCGCCGAGAACACGGCCGGACGCCTCGGAAGGACTCGTTTAGGCTAGGCACCGTGAAGACCTTCGACGCCCTGTATGCGGAACTCGCCGAGCGTGCCCGCACGCGACCGGCAGGCTCCGGGACGGTCGCGGAGCTCGACCGCGGCGTGCACGCGATCGGCAAGAAGATCGTCGAGGAGGCCGCCGAGGTGTGGATGGCCTGCGAGTACGAGGGCGACGAGGCCGCGGCCGCCGAGATCTCGCAGCTGCTCTACCACCTGCAAGTCATGATGATCGCCAAGGGCCTGCGCCCGGAAGACGTCTACCGGCACCTCTGACCGTCGGCCTCCCACAGCCGGAGCCGCCACAGGCCTGGAGAAATCCTCAGACCCCGGAGAAAACGGAGAACCCCGACACCATGCTGCGCATCGCCGTCCCCAACAAGGGCATGCTCGCCGAGACCGCCAACGAGATGCTCGTCGAGGCCGGGTACCGCGGACGGCGCGACAGCCGGGAGCTGACCGGCGTGGACGTGCGCAACGGCGTCGAGTTCTTCTACCTGCGGCCCCGGGACATCGCCACCTACGTCGGCTCCGGCGTGCTGGACGCGGGGATCACCGGCCGCGACCTCCTGCTCGACGCGGACTCCGCGGCCGGCGAGGTGCGCGACCTCGGCTTCGGAGAGTCCACCTTCCGATTCGCGGGCCCCGCCGGCGAGTTCGAGCGCGCCGAGGATCTGGAGGGGCGGCGCGTGGCCACCAGCTACACGGGACTGCTGGGCCGCTGGTTCGCCGAACGGGGCATCCGCGCCCGACTGGTCGGCCTGGACGGGGCGGTGGAGTCCGCCATCCGTCTGGGCGTCGCCGATGCGGTCGCCGATGTGGTCTCCTCCGGCGAAACCCTGCGCAAAGCGGGCCTGGAGGTCTTCGGCGAGCCCATCCTGCACTCCAGCGCGGTGCTCGTCTCCACCCCCGAGAAGCTGCCTGCGGCCCAGACGCTCGTGCGCCGCCTGGAGGGCGTGCTCGTGGCGCGCCGCTACGTGCTCATCGACTACGACATCGAGTCCCGGCTGCTGGACCGGGCCACCGCGGTGACTCCTGGCTTCCAGTCCCCGACGATCTCCCAGTTGGGGGACCCCGGCTGGTGCGCGGTGCGCGCCATGGTGCCGGCGCAGGACATCAACCAGATCATGGACGAGCTGGATGCGATCGGTGCACGCGCGATCCTCGTCACGAGCCTGCGCGCGGCACGCGTCTGAGGTCGCGGTATGAACAGCACTCCGAGCGAGCCGGTCGACGGCCCCGCGGTCCGCATCATCCCCTGCCTGGACGTCGCCGGGGGCCGCGTCGTCAAGGGCGTGAACTTCCTGAACCTGCGCGACGCGGGGGACCCGGTGGAACTGGCCGCCCGCTATGCCGAGCAGGGAGCCGACGAGCTCACCTTCCTGGACGTCACCGCGAGCGCCGACGAGCGAGCCACGACCCGGGAGCTGGTCGTCCGCACCGCCGAGCAGGTCTTCATCCCCCTCACGGTCGGCGGCGGGGTGCGCAGCGCGGAGGACGTGCAGGCGCTGCTCGAGAGCGGGGCCGACAAAGTGGGGGTCAACTCGGCCGCGATCGCCCGCCCCGAGCTGCTGGACGAGATCGCCGACAGATTCGGCCGACAAGTGCTCGTGCTCTCCCTCGACGTCCGCCGCACCTCCGACGCGCCCTCCGGCTTCGGGGTCACCACGCACGGAGGCCGGCGCGACGCCGGACTGGACGCGATCGCCTGGGCGCGCGAGGCGGTGCAGCGCGGTGCAGGGGAACTGCTCGTGAACTCGATGGACGCCGACGGCACCAGGCGCGGCTTCGATCTGGAGCTGCTGCGCGAGATCCGGGCCGTCGCCGAGGTGCCCGTGATCGCCTCCGGCGGGGCGGGTCGAGTCGAGGACTTCGCGCCGGCCGTGCGGGCGGGTGCCGACGCGGTGCTGGCCGCGAGCGTCTTCCACGACGGCGAACTCACGATCCCCGAAGTGAAGGCGGCGATGGCCGCCGAGGGCGTGACGGTGCGGCTCGGCCGGGGCGCCTCGTGAGCGGCGCAGCGCCCGGCCCGCTCGAGGAGGCCCGGATCGAGCGGATCGTGCGGGCCGTGCGCTTCGACGATCGGGGGCTGGTGCCCGCCGTGGTCACGCAGCACGACAGCGGCGAGGTGCTCATGCTCGCCTACCTGAACGCCGAGGCCCTCCGCATCACGCTGCGCGAGCGTCGCGTCACCTATTGGTCCCGCTCGCGCGGCGAGCTGTGGCGCAAGGGCGCCACCTCCGGCAACACGCAGCGGCTCATGGGCCTCGCGATGGACTGCGACGCCGACACCCTGCACCTGCAAGTCGAGCAGCGCGGGCCCGCCTGCCACACCGGGACCCGCAGCTGCTTCGACGGCGATCCGCTCGCGGTGCGCTTCGCCGACGGGGAGGCGATCGGGCCGTCCGAGCAGTCGGAGGCGGCGTCGTGAGCGGTGCGCAGGATTCGAGCGGCTCGGGCCGTCGGAGCAAGCGCACGGCGCTGGTCCTGGCGGTGCTGGCCGCGGCCGTCGGGCTGCTGAGCTGGTCCCAGGACTGGTTCGCCTTCGAGTACCTGGTCGAGGCCGAGACGGTGGCCGCCTCGGTCCCCGGCTCCGTGGCGGCGCCGGCGCTGCTGACGCTCTCGCTCGCGGGCCTGGCGTGCGTCGCCGGGCTGGCGCTCGCCGGCCCGGTCATGCGTCGGGTGGTGGCGGTCCTGCAGATCCTGCTGGGCGTCACGATCGCGCTCACGAGCCTCGTGCCGCTCATGGATCCCGTGGGGGCGGCCGCCCCGGTGGTGAGCGAGGCGACCGGGATCGAGGGGGCCGCGTCGACGGCGGCGCTCGTGGCGGCGCACAGCGTGCGCCCGGCCCTTTGGCCCTGGCTCGCGTTCCCGGCGGCCGCGGGTCATGCGGCGGCCGGCGTCCTCGTCCTGCGTACGGCCGGCGCCTGGCCGGAGGCGCACGGTCGCTTCCGCAGCCGCGGCGAGCGTGAGAACGGCCCGACGGGGCGCGCCTGGCAGTGGGACGCGCTCAGCGACGGGGAGGATCCGACCGGAGACGGGGACGAGGCGATCGGGGACGGCGGGCCGGACGCCGAGGAGCCCGGGCAGCGGTAGAATCGAGCCCAAGCCGCGCAGAAGGAGAATCGGACATGACCCAGCAGGCAGTCGAGAAGGCCGTCGAGGAGCACCACGAGGACGAGGGGCACTCGATCGCCGGGTGGACGAGCGTCACGGTCATGCTCGTCGGGGTGCTGCTCGGGGCGCTGGCGATGTGGTTCGAGTCGCAGACCATGCTCTGGGTCGGCGTGGGCCTGCTCGTCGTGGGCGCCGTGCTGTGGCCGGTGCTGAAGCTGGCAGGCCTGGGCCCGAAGGCCCGCTAATGCTCGACGCGCTCTACACGGGCGCGCTGGAGGACGCCGCGGCGCGGCGGGAGGCCGTGCCGACCGCCCGGATCGAGCGGGCGGCCCTGGAGCGCCCGCCCGCGCTGGACGCCGTCGCCGCGCTGCGGGGCACGGAGCGGATCCGCATCATCGCCGAGGTGAAGCGGGCCAGCCCCTCCCGCGGGCAGCTCGCCGAGATCCCGGACCCGGCGCGGCTCGCCGCCGTCTACGAGGGGGCCGGGGCGGCCGCCGTCTCGGTGCTCACCGAGCAGCGCCGCTTCCACGGCTCCCTCGAGGATCTGCGCGCCGTGCGCGAGGCGGTGGGGGTCCCGGTGCTGCGCAAGGACTTCATCGCCGAGGAGTACCAGATCCTGGAAGCCCGGGCGGCCGGGGCCGATCTGGTGCTGCTCATCGTCGCCGGACTCGGCCAGCCCGCCCTGGAGCGGTTGGCGCGCTTCGTCGAGCAGCTCGGCATGACCCCTCTGATCGAGGCGCACACGCGGGACGAGCTGCTGCGCGGCCTGGATGCGGGCGCCCGCGTGCTCGGCGTCAATGCGAGGGATCTGCGTACCTTCCGGCTGCGTCCCGAGCTCTTCGGCGAGCTCGCGCCGCTGTATCCGGAGGGGGTCGTCCGCGTCGCGGAGTCCGCGGTCCTCGCCCCCGCCGACGTCCGCCGCTACCGGGACGCGGGCGCCGACGCCGTGCTCATCGGCGAGGCGCTCGTGACCGGCGACCCTGCCGCCGCCATGAAGGGCTTCCTCGACGCATGACCCGCTACCGCGACGCCCCCGGTCCCTACTTCGGCGAGTTCGGCGGACGCTTCGTCCCCGAGAGCCTCGTCGCCGCCCTCGACGAGCTCGCCGCCGCCTGGGAGCTGGCCCGCGCCGATCCCGCCTTCTGGAGCGAGCTGGACGCCCTGCACCGCGGCTACTCCGGCCGCCCCTCGATCCTCGGCGAGGCGAGCCGTTTCGCCGAGCACGCGGGCGGGGCGCGCATCCTGCTCAAGCGCGAGGACCTCAACCACACCGGCTCGCACAAGATCAACAACGTGCTCGGCCAGGCCCTGCTCACGCGCCGCATCGGCAAGCGCCGCATCGTCGCCGAGACCGGCGCGGGCCAGCACGGGGTGGCGACCGCGACGGCAGCCGCCCTGTTCGGTCTGGAGTGCACGATCTACATGGGCGCGGTGGACACCGCCCGGCAGGCCCTCAACGTCGCCCGCATGCAGATGCTGGGCGCCGAGGTGGTGGCCGTCGACACCGGTTCGAAGACCCTGAAGGACGCCATCAACGAGGCCTTCCGGGACTGGGTGACCACGGTGGAGACGAGCAGCTACGTCTTCGGCACCGCCGCCGGCCCCCACCCTTTTCCGCAGATGGTGCGCGAGCTGCAGGCCGTGATCGGCCGGGAGGCGCGCGAGCAGGTGCTGGAGCGCACCGGCTCGCGTCCGGACGCGGTCGCCGCCGGTGTGGGCGGCGGCTCGAACGCGATCGGGATCTTCGAGGCGTTCCTGGACGACCGGCAGGTGGCGCTGCACGGCTACGAGGCGGCCGGCGACGGGATCGCCAGCGGCCGGCACGCGGCCACGATCGGCTGCGGGGCGCCCGGGGTGCTGCACGGCGCCCGCACCCTGGTGCTGCAGGACGAGGACGGTCAGACGATCGAGTCCCACTCGATCTCGGCCGGGCTCGACTACCCGGGGGTCGGTCCCGAGCACGCCTGGCTCGCCTCCACCGGCCGGGCCGTCTACGAGCCGGTCACGGACGCCGAGGCGATGGAGGCCATGCGGCTGCTCAGCCGTAGCGAGGGCGTCATCCCGGCCATCGAGTCCGCCCACGCGCTGGCGGGCGCCATGCGGCTGGGACGACGGCTGGGGGAGGGGGCGACGATCCTCGTCTGCCTCTCCGGGCGCGGCGACAAGGACATGCACACGGCCGCCGACTACTTCCGGCTGGGGTCGGCCGATCGGACGGGAGGCGCGCGGTGAGCGCAGCGGAAGGGAGCGGGCCGGTGCGTCCCAGTCCCATCGAGGCCGCCATCGACGAGGCCCGCGCCCGGCGGCGCGGCGCCTTCGTCGCCTACCTGCCGGTCGGCTACCCGGATCTGGACACCTCCGTGGAGGCGGCCGTCGCCGTGCTGGAGGCCGGCGCCGACGTGCTGGAGCTCGGCCTGCCCTACTCGGACCCGGTGATGGACGGGCCGGCGATCCAAGCCGCCACGGCCGAGGCCCTGCGGCGCGGCTTCCGCGTCCGCGACGCCTTCGAGGCGGTCCGTCGCATCCGGGCGGCCGTGGACCGACCGGTCGCGATCATGAGCTACTGGAACCTCGTGCTGCGCTTCGGGGTGGAGCGCTTCGCCGAGACGCTGGCCGAGGCGGGCGGAGCGGGGCTCATCACCCCGGACCTCGTGCCGGACGAGGCGGAGCAGTGGCTGCGCGCCTCCGAGGCGACCGGTCTGGACCGCATCTTCCTGGCCGCCCCCAGCTCCTCGGACGAGCGGCTGGAGCGCATCGTGCGGCTCAGCAGCGGTTTCGTCTACACCGTCAGCACCATGGGCGTGACCGGTGCCAGGGAGCAGCTGGACCGCTCGGCCCGCAAGCTCGCCGGCCGTCTGCACGCGCACGGGGCGAAGCGCGCCTGTGTGGGCATCGGCGTCTCCACGCCGCAGCAGGTCGCCGAGGTGCTCGACTACGCGGAGGGCGCGATCGTCGGCTCGGCGCTCGTCAGGCGGCTGGCGGAGGGGGGCGTCGGCGCCGTGCGCGAGACCGCCGCCCGCCTGGCAGAAGGAACCCGTTAGGAGAACCTCGCAGTGCATCCCAGCTCGCTGCCCTCGCCGCCCCTGGAGTGGGCGAGCTTCATGATCGGCCCCCTGACGATCCACACCTACGCGCTCATCATCGTGAGCGCGATCGTGGTGGCGACCCTGTGGACGAACCGGCGGCTCACCGCCCGGGGCGGCGAGCCCTGGGTGGTCGTGGACGTGGCGCTGTGGGCGGTGCTGCTGGGCCTGCTCGGCGCCCGCCTGTACCACGTCGCGACCCACCCGGCCGACTACTTCTATCCGGGGGCCGATCCAGTGCGGGTGCTGGCCATCTGGGAGGGGGGCAACGCGATCGTCGGCTCCCTGATCGGCGGCGCGATCGGGGTGTGGATCGTGTGCCGCCGCACCGGGCTGCGCTTCCTCAGCTTCGCCGACGCGCTCGCGCCCGCGCTCCTGCTGGCCCAGGCCATCGGCCGGCTCGGCAACTACGTGAACCACGAGCTGTTCGGCCAGCCCACCTCCCTGCCCTGGGGCCTGCAGATCGAGGCCACGAACCCCGCCTGGCCGGCCGGGCTGCCCGAGGGCACCCTGTTCCATCCGACGTTCCTGTACGAGATGCTGTGGAACCTGCTCGGCATGGGGCTCCTTCTTTTGGGCGAGCGCATGTTCCGGCTGCGCTGGGGCCGGGCGATCGCCTGCTACTTCGTCTGGTACGGCCTGGGCCGGCTGTGGATCGAGAACCTCCGGGTCGACTACTCGGAGATCGTGCTCGGCATGCGTTCGAACGCGCTGGCCGCGCTGCTGCTCGTCGTGCTGGGGCTGGTGCTCTTCGTCGTGCAGAGCCGCCGGCACCCCGAGCCCGAGGAGCGCGTCTACCTGTCCGGCCGCGGCCGCCCCGACGAGGAGGCGGAGTCCGGTGAGGCCCAGAAGGACGAGGAGCGCCGGGAGCACGGAGCGGGCCCCCGCGCCGAGGCGGACCCGGACTCGGCCGAGTCGGAAGCGCAAGCGGGCGAGCCGGACGCCGCCCCGGAGCCCGAGGCGTCGACGGACGAGCCGGAGGCCGTCGCGACGGAAGCCGAGGCGGGCGATCAGCCGGAGCCCGACGAAGAGCTCGTCGAGTCGGGGGCCTCCGGGCCGGAGGCGGAGCCGGACGAAGGGCCCGCGGTCGAAGCGGCGGTCGCCGAGCCGGAATCGGATCCGAGCGAGGCGGACGGCGACACGGCGCCGGGCGAAGCCGGTGAGCCGGACCACCGG
>JAUNLB010000120.1 GCA_030532485.1 Pseudoclavibacter sp. | reverse complement strand
CCGGACGGCGCCGGGCCGCTCACCCCTCCGCGGCGCGCGCCGACATGGCCCGCCACGCCGAGGAGGCCATCTCGGCCAGACCCAGCCGGGCCGTCCAGCCCAGCTCGCGCCGGATGAGCTCCACGTCCCCCACCAGCTCGGGCGGGTCCCCCGGCCGACGCTCCACCACCACCGGCGCGATGTCCCGGCCGCTGGCCTCCCGCACCGCCTGCACGACCTCGAGCACCGAGCTGCCGCGCCCCGTGCCGACGTTGTAGGCCCGGCTCAACGGCTCGCCGGCCGCCAGCCGGTCCAGCGCGACCAGATGCGCCTCGGCGAGGTCGGAGACGTGCACGTAGTCGCGGATGCAGGTGCCGTCGGGCGTCGGGTAGTCGTCGCCGAACACCCGCGGCGCCTCGTCCCGCAGCAGGCGCTCGATGACCATGGGGATGAGGTTGAGGGCCACCCGGTCCGCCAGTCGGTCCTCGCCGCAGCCGGCGACGTTGAAGTAGCGCAGCGAGGTCGCGCGCAGCTGCCCGGCCTCGATCATCCCGGACACGATCCGCTCCCCCGCGAGCTTCGTCTCGCCGTAGGGGTTGACCGGCACCGTGGGGTCGGCCTCGCCGATCCGCCCGGCGCCGCGGCCCATGCCGTACACGGCCGCGGAGGAGGAGAAGACGAGCTGCTCGACCCCCGCCCGGCGCATGGCCCGCAACAGGGCCAGCATGCCGCCGGTGTTCTGCTCGTGGTACCACAGCGGCCGGGCCATCGACTCGCCCACCTGCTTGCGGGCCGCGAAGTGCACGACCCGCTCCACCCCGTGCTCGGCCATGATCCGCTCCAGCCGCGGCGCCGCGTCCGCGGAGGCCAGGTCGAGCTCGTGCAGCGGCGCCTCGCCGATGCGCTCGGCCACCCCGGTGACCAGGTCGTCGACCACGACGACCCGGTCCCCGCGCGCCTGCAGCAGCGAGACGACGTGACTGCCGATGTATCCGGTGCCTCCGGTCACCAGGATGGTCATCGGGGCTCCTCCTCTCCGTTCCGCCCGCCGCCCGCGGCGGGATCCCCCGCCGACGCGACGACGCCCGCCTCCGCGAGCGCGACGCGCCGGGCGAGCAGCGTGATCATGCGCTCGTTGCGCCGCACCCTGGCGCTCGTTCCCGCGGCGAAGCCGATCCCCAGTACGAGCGCGCCGTAGAGCACCAGGTCCACGCCGCGGCCGATCCCCAGGAAGTCCGCCAGCTGCTGCGTCAACCAGGGGAAGGCGACCGCGATCGCGCCGGCGACGCAGCTCAGCAGCAGCGCGAGCCGCTGCAGCGCCTGCCCGCGGGCGCCCCGCCCCGGCACCACCACCATGATCGCGATCACGACGAGCAGCACGATCAGAACGGTCTTGACGATGATCTGGTTGCCGTCCATGGTCCCTCGGCCCCCGGCGCGGTGCGCCCCCCCCGCCCGCCCCCCCGGCTGTGCGAGGAGCGGCGCTCCCTAGGCTATGCGAAGAGCGGCGCTCCCCCGCACCGGCCGGGGGGCGTCGGGCTATTTGAAGAGCAGCTCGCTCAGGATGTTCACGCTGTTCCACAGGGACTGCCCCTTGGCCCGCGAATAGTCGGTGTACACGATGTGCACGGGCTCCTCCGCGTAGCGCAGGCCGAGCCGGCCGATGTCGCCGACGATCTCGGAGGCGTGCGCCATCCGATTCTGCCGGATCGGCAGCCGTTCGGCGGCCGTCCGGTTCAGGGCGCGCAGCCCGTTGTGCGCATCGCTGAGCCGGACGCCCGTCGTCACCCGCTGGAAGAGCACCGCCGCGCGCAGCACGAGCTTCTTCAGCAGGCCCGGCCGGGTGCGCCCGTCCAGGAAGCGCGAACCGATCACGATGTCGTACGGCTCCCGCGCCAACCGCCCGATCATCAGCGCAGCGTCCTCCACCCGGTGCTGCCCGTCCGAGTCGAAGGTGACGAAGTACGCCGCCCCCGGCTGGGCGAGCGCATAGTCCAGGCCCGTGCGCAGCGCCGCCCCCTGCCCCAGGTTCACCGGGTGGCGCACCAGGTGCACCCCGGCCGCCCGCGCCTCGGCCGCCGAATCGTCCGAGCTGCCGTCGTCCACGCAGACGATGTTCGGGAAGGAGCGCAGTGCCTCGGACATGACCTCGCGGATCACCCGGCCCTCGTTGTAGAGGGGCACCACGAGCCAGCTGGCGGCCAGCACCTCGGCCGGCAGCGCACGCACCTCCGCGGGCGGCTGCGCGCCCGGAACGCTCTCGCTCATACGGCTCCCGTCGTGATTCCTCGCGGCCCCTGACCCGCCTGGAGCATCGTAGCAACGGGGCACCGCGAGCGCAGGCGGGCGGATCCGGCGCCCGGCCGGGACCAGGCCGTCCCCCCTGCGCGCCTCGAAGCGCTCGCCCTGCCGGAACCGGCCGGATTCGACGCCCGGCCGCCGCGGCCCGTCCCTCCTCCGAAATATATGACGCATGATGGATGGATGACCCCTTCCGAGCCCCAGCCGCGGGCCGCGCCCGCGCGGGGCCCGGGCGGCAGGCCCGTCCGCCTCTCCGCGACGGCGTTCGCCGCCTTCGCGATCTTCACCTGCTTCGCGGGCGACTTCTGGCGGAACCTGCTCAGCTGGTACGGCTTCGCGGTCGTGGCCTGCGCCGTCGTCGTCGGCGCGGTCGTGCTCCTGCTGCGCCGCCACCCGCTGCTGCGACTCGTCCACCTGCCGGTGCCGCTGCTGCTGTTCATGGCGTGGTGCCTGGGCAGCGTGGTCTGGTCCCACTATCGGCCGGAGACCCTGCTCGCCTCCCTGCTGCAGATCGCGACCTTCACCGTGGCGCTCGCGCTCGCGGTGAGCCTGAGCACCGCCCAGTTCCTCTACGCTTTCAGTTTCGCCATGCGCACGATCCTGGGCCTCTCCCTGGTCTTCGAGCTGGTGGTCGCGCTGTGCTTCCCGCACGGGGTGCTCCCCCTCTACATGCTCTGGCCGGGCGTCCTGGACCAGCTGACGGGCGTGCCGGGCTCCACCATCGAGACGGTGCCGGGCGCCTTCAAGTGGAGCCAGGGGCTGCTGTTCCAGAACGCCGCGATCCAGGGCATCGTCGGCAACCGGAACCTGCTGGCCATGATCGCGCTGCTGTGCGTCATCGCGGTGGGGGTGCAGCGGGCGGCCGGGCAGCTGCCCCGCCGCCAGGCGATCGCCTGGATCACGCTGGGGGCGGCGATGCTGCTGCTGTGCCGTTCCATGACGGTGGTCGCCGCCTCTGGCGTCGTGCTGTGCGCGCTGCTGCTCATCGCGATCGCCCGCCGGCTCACGAACGCGCAGCGCTGGCTCATGTACGGCGTCGTGGGGGTCGCGCTGGCCGGCACGATCGCCCTGGTGGTGAGCTTCAACGACGAGCTGTTCGCGCTCATCAACCGCTCCAGCGACCTCTCCGGCCGCGGCGACATCTGGTACGCCGTCGCCGAGCTGGCCGAGCAGCACCCCGTCACGGGACTGGGCTGGATCAGCTACTGGGCGCCCTGGGTGGACCCGTACCGCGGCCTGCTGGTCGTGGACGGCATCCAGTACCTGCAGGCGCACAACGCCTATATGGACCTGTGGATGCAGACCGGGGTGGTGGGAGCCGCGCTGTTCTCGGTGGTCGTGCTGACGGCCCTCATCCGCACCTGGTGGCTGGCGGTGGACAAGCCCGTCGTCGGCGGGCTGGCCCGGGCGATCCCCCCCAGCGCGGTGCTCCCGTTCCTGGTGATGATCGCGCTCGTGGTGCAGTCCATGACCGAGTCGCGCCTGCTCATCGAGGGCAATTGGCTGCTGCTGTGCTACTTCGCGATCCTGTCGAAGCTGCGGGTGCAGGACCTGCCGGCCCTGCCGCGCCGCACCATTCCGGCCCTGACCGGGCCCATCTCGGTCATCGAGCAGCGGGTCCTGGACGACGCGGAGCGCGAGCCGGACAGCCGCCGGCTCTGACCGCGGCGGCCGGGACCCCTCGATCGCCGCGATGAGCTCGTCGGCGATGCGGACGGCCCCGGGCGCGACGGGGGGCTGTCGCGTTCCCGGGGCCGCCGGTCTCTGGACCGAGGCGCGTCGCTCAGTCCTCGTCCCGGTCGATCTCCAGCACCCGGCCGTCGCCGGCGTCGACGTGCATCTCATGCATCCGGCCCCGCTCGTCGCGCAGCAGGACCTCGTAGACGAGGTAGCCGTCGGACTCCTCCAGCTCGGTGAACAGCACGGTCCCGGGGATCCGCTCCGTCGCGATCCGCTCGGCCTCCTCGGCCGGGAGCTTCGCGTGCCGGGCGAGCTCCTCCTGCTCGGCCCGGCCCTCCAGGCGCTCGGCTTCGGGCGGCGCCGCGATCGAGCCGGGGACGATGCGGTCGTCGTCGAAGTCGTCCCCCTCGTCGTCGAAGCCGCGCGGCACGCCCTGCCCGTCGACGGCGGGGACCGCGGCCGCCGGGCGGGGCAGATCGAGTTCGTCCACGATGGCCAGCCCCCCTCCGAGCAGCAGCGCGGCGGTCGCCGCTGCGACGACTCCGGTGACGAGGACGCGCTTCCGCCTGGTGCTCATGATGGGTGCTCCTGTTCCTGATCTCGCGGCGGGCCTGCGCCCGCCTGCTCCGGCGCCGCCGCGAATCGGCCGGCGCCTGGGACCACACTCCCGCGGAGGTGCTGAAGCGGGGCTGAAGCGTCCTGAAGGAGAGCTGAAGCGCTCCCGCGGCGACGCGCGCGGGACGATCGGATCGGGAAGGATTGAGGATATGGCCGATTCTCCTCCCTCGCGCCGTCGGCGCGCATGGTCCCTGCGTCGGCGGGTGCTGGTCGCCTCGGCGCTCGGCCTGGCGGCGGCGCTGCTGGCCGGCATCGTCGCCTTCGCGATCGCCCTGCAGGCGATCCTGCTGGCGACGGTACGGGAGTCGGCGCACGCCAGGGCGGAGCAGATCGCCTCGCTCGTCGAGGACCACGGCGCCGGCCCCGCGGCCGCCGTCGCCGCGATGGACCCGGAGGACGCCGTCGTGCAGGCGATCGACGCGAACGGCCGCGTCCTGGCCGCCTCTGAGGAGGAGGCGCAGCTCGTGCCGATCGTCCGGCTGCAGCCGGAGCCGGACGAGGAGATCGTGCAGCAGCGCATCGGCGTCGCCGACGAGGACGGCCCGGTCCTCGTGCTCGCCCGGGGCCTGGAGACGAGCGGCGAGGAGCGGGTCACCCTCGTCGTGGCGATCCCGCTGGAGACCGAGAACCGCACGGTCGCCGTCGCGACCGCCCTGCTGGGTGCGGGCGCGCTCGTGTTCGGCGTCGCCTTCCTGCTGCTCATCGCCCGGGTGCTGCGCTCCGCGCTCCGGCCGGTCTCCCGCATCACCTCGGAGGTCGCCGCGATCTCGGCCGCGCGCGGCGCCGAGCGGGTCACGGTGCCGGCCACGGGGGACGAGATCTCCCGGCTCGCCGAGACCATGAACGGGATGCTGGACCGGCTCTCCCGCTCGGACGCGGCCGTGCGGCGCTTCGTCTCCGACGCTTCGCACGAGCTGCGCAGCCCGATCGCGACGCTGCGCGTGCAGCTCGAGACCGCGCCCGGGGGCGAGGCGGAGGCCCGCGTCGACCGGGCCCTGACCCTGGGCGAGGTGGAGCGGATGCACCGCCTCGTGGACGATCTGCTGACGATCGCGAAGGCCGACGACCGGGGACTCGTGCTGGAGCGCGAGGAGGTCGACCTGGACGACCTCGTCGACTGCGAGGGGCGCCGTCTGCGTTCGATCTCGTCGGGCCCCGTGCACGTCGGCATCCGGCCCGTGCAGGTGCTGGGCGACGAGCGACGGATCGCGCAGATCCTGCGCAACATCGCCGACAACGCCCTGCGCCACAGCGAGGGCTGGATCCGGATCGGGATGGAGGAGCCCGGCGACGGGCGGGTCCGCGTGCACGTGGACAACGCGGGCGCCCCGATCCCCCTCGCCGAGCGGCAGCGGATCTTCGACCGCTTCGTCCGGCTCGACGAGGCCAGGGCCAGGCAGCACGGCGGCAGCGGCCTCGGCCTGTCGATCGCCGCGCTCTTCGCCGAGGCCCACGGCGGGCGGGTGACCGCCGCCGACGCCCCGGGCGGCGGCTGCCGGTTCACGGTGGAGCTGCCCGTGCTGCGGCACGGGGAGGCCCGCGAGGGGGCGGCGGGCGGGCCGCGGCGGAGCGACGGCCGGGTCTCAGGAAGAGCCCAGCACGGTGACGGGAGCATGGCCGGATGAGCTGGACGAACGCGAGCCATGCGGCGGGCAGCGGCCGGGAGGAGACGACCGCGGCCCCGACGCGGCCCGGTGCCGTGTGCGGTGCGGTCCATGCGGCGGCGGGCGATCGGGGGGAGCTCTGATGCGGATCCTGCTGGTCGAGGACGAGCGGCCCCTGGCCGAGAGCATCCGGCGGGGCCTGAGCGAGGAGGGCATGGTCGTCGACGTCGCCCACGACGGCGTGACCGGGCAGTGGCTGGCCGGCGAGAACCCCTACGACGTCGTCGTGCTGGACATCATGCTGCCGGGCCGCAACGGCTACGAGGTGCTGCGGGAGCTGCGGGAGCGGGGGATCTGGACGCCCGTCATGATGCTCACCGCCAAGGACGGCGAGTACGACCAGACCGACGCCTTCGACCTGGGCGCCGACGACTATCTGAGCAAGCCGTTCCACTTCATCGTGCTCGTCGCGCGCATCCGGGCCCTGGCCCGGCGCGGCGCCCCGGAGCGCCCGGTCGCCCTGCGGGTGGGCGACATCGAGCTGGACCCGGTGCGGCGCGAGGTGCGCTGCTGCGGGCAGCCCGTCCGGCTCACGGCCAAGCAGTACACCGTCCTGCACTTCCTCATGCGCCACCCCGAGGAGGTGCTCTCGAAGGCGCAGATCATGGACAACGTGTGGGGCTCGGACTTCGAGGGCGACGCCAACATCGTCGAGGTGTACATGGGCTATCTGCGCCGCAAGCTCGATACGCCGTTCGGGCGCCGCAGCATCGAGACCGTCCGCGGCATGGGCTACCGGCTGCGGGCCCAGCGCCTCGGCGAGCACGCGTCCTGAACGAGAAGACGCCGGAACGGGATACCGGTGGAACGGGGTGCCGGGGAACGAGAGGTGAAGAGGTATGAGTGCGCACCGGGATATCTTCCTGGACTTCTCCGCCGACGAGAGCACCGCGCCGGAGCGGGCGCGGCGGCTGCGCGAGTGGCTGCGACAGCGGGGCTGGGCGGTGCCGCGGCCCGGGCTGAGCGACTTCTTGGCCGGCCGGGGGCCCGACGGCTCCCCTCCCCCGGCCGACGACGCCGGCCCCCGCGTGCGCGAGTTCGATCCGTGGGCGGGCCGCACGGATCGCAGGCCTGTCCCGATCACCGTGAACGACGCCTGGGAGTGCTATCACGCCGGTGGAAACACCGAGGGCCTCGGGTGCCGTCGCTGCGGGGCATACTGGCGCTTCGGAATCGACGAACTCATGATCGAGTGGCACGAGTCCAAGCGGCCGCCGCTGTTCCGCTGCCGGGAATGCGGCTGGCAGGAGCTCGCGCACAGCTGGAATCTCCAATACGGCCTAGCTTTCTGTCACCTCGCGGTGATCGTCGACATCCCCGGCGGGCAGCATGCGCTGCTGCAGGATCTCCGGGAGGGGTTCGGCGGCCAGTGGGTGGGTATGCACCACCGCCTCTGACCGGCCCGCCGTCTCCGAACGGCCCGCGCCACGGCCGAGTTCGAAGGCCTCGCCCCGGCTCCCGGTTCAGCGTCCGATACCGCGGTCGGGGTCGGCTCCGGGGCGGTTCCGGGGTCGGAAGGGTCGTTTCGGGGTGCCTGGGGCCTGGCCGTGCTGGCGGCGTTGTTCGCGGGCGCGGCGGATGACCTCGGCGAGCGGTTCGGGGTGGCCGAGCTCGG
>JAUNLB010000119.1 GCA_030532485.1 Pseudoclavibacter sp. | reverse complement strand
TCCGGGCCCGGCCAGTCGCGCACCCCGCCGCACGTAGAATGCAACGGTGACGAACGAGCAGAAGATCTACGACGTTGTACTGATCGGCGGGGGCATCATGAGCGCCACGCTCGGCTCCCTGCTCGCCAAGCTGGAGCCCGGCTGGAGCATCGAGCTCATCGAGCGTCAGGACGAGCCGGCCACCGAGAGCTCCAACGCCTGGAACAACGCCGGCACGGGGCACGCCGCGCTGTGCGAGCTCAACTACACCCCCGAGCGCAACGGCGTCATCGAGGTGGAGAAGGCCATCCAGATCAACGAGCAGTTCCAGCTCTCGCGCCAGTTCTGGACGAGCCTCGTCGCCTCCGGGGACCTCAGCTCGCCGGGCGAGTTCATCAGCCCCTGCCCCCACATGACCTTCGTGCGGGGCGCGGCGAACGTCGACTACCTGCGCCGCCGCTACGAGCGGCTGAAGGACGAGCCGCTGTTCCGCGGCATGGAGTACAGCGAGGACCCCGCCCGGATCGCCGAGTGGGCTCCGCTGCTCATGGCCGGCCGCGAGCCCGGCGAGAAGGTCGCCGCGACCCGCGCGGCCGACGGCACGGACGTCAACTTCGGGGCGCTCACCCGCAAGCTCGTGCAGAACCTCGTGGACCGGGGCGCCTCGCTGCGCCTGGGCACCGAGGCGGTGGGGCTGCGTCAGCAGCGCGACGGCGTATGGCAGATCGCGACGAAGACCGTCACCCCGCAGGGCCGGCCGCGGATGGGCGTCACCCGGGCCCGCTTCGTCTTCGTCGGCGCGGGCGGCTACGCGCTGCCCCTGCTGCAGTCCTCCGGCATCCCGGAGATCCGCGGCTACGGCGGCTTCCCCATCTCGGGCGAGTTCTACCGCACGGACAACCCCGAGATCGTCGCGAAGCACAACGCCAAGGTGTACGGCAAGGCCTCGGTGGGCGCGCCGCCCATGTCGGTGCCGCACCTGGACACGCGCGTGGTCGACGGCGGGACCGCGCTGCTCTTCGGGCCCTACGCGGGCTGGACGCCCAAGTTCCTCAAGCGCGGCTCGCTGCTGGACCTGTTCCTCTCGCTGCGCGGGCACAACCTCTGGCCCATGCTCGCGGTCGCCCGGGACAACTTCTCCCTCGTCAAGTACCTGATCGGTCAGCTGCTGGCCGGCGAGAAGAAGAAGTTCGCCCAGCTGCGGGAGTTCTTCCCCGAGGCGAAGCCCGAGGACTGGCGGCTGATCACCGCCGGCCAGCGCGTGCAGGTCATGAAGCGGGACCCCGAGCGCGGCGGGGTGCTGCAGATGGGCACCGAGGTGGTCGCCGCGGCCGACGGCACGATCGCGGGCCTGCTCGGCGCCTCGCCCGGCGCCTCGGTCGCGGTCGACGTCATGCTCCAGCTGCTGGCCCGCTGCTTCCCCGACAAGCACGAGGCGTGGAAGTTCAAGCTCGCCGAGCTCGTGCCCGGCTACGGCACGAAGGCGAACTCCTCCCGGGAGGCCGCCGAGGCCACCCTGGACGAGACGGCCGCCGCCCTCGGCCTGCGACGCTGAGCCCCGACACGGCCGCGCCCGCCCGATCGCCCCGGAGCCCCGCTCCGGGGCGATCGCTCTTCCCCGGAAACACGGGCGACACGCCGTGAGTGAAGAAGTTTGTGACACCTCAGGGGGCCCTCGCGTCCTATCAGTGTCGCCGAAGTGCAGAGAGACCGAACCCCGGCGACACCGGGCCCGAGAAGGATCGGGCCGGAGAAAGCGAAGGAGTTCATCATGGCGAACACGCAGAACGCATCCGTCCAGCAGAGCCGGCAGCAGGGCGCCCAGCAGGCCGCTCAGCCGGGTCAGGGCAAGACCACGATCGAGGACGGCGTCGTCGCCAAGGTCGCCGGCATCGCCGCGCGCGAGGTGAAGGGCGTCTACGCCCTCGGCGGCGGGGCCGCCCGTGCGCTCGGCGCGATCCGCGACGCCCTCAACACCACCGACCTCACCCAGGGCATCGGCGTCGAGGTCGGCGAGCGCCAGGTCGCGGTCGACGTGACGATCGTCGCCGAGTACCCGGTCGCCCTGCAGGAGCTGGCCGAGCGGGTGCGCGCCTCCGTGCGCCGCGCGATGGAGGAGCTCATCGGCATGGAGGTGGCGGAGATCAACGTCACCATCAACGACGTGCACGTGCCGTCCGAGGACGACGGCGACGAGTCGCAGGACACCCGGGTCCAGTGAACGGCACGGTCATCGGAGCACTGATCGGCGGCGTCCTCATGCTGACCTGGATCGTGCTCGGCTTCTGGCAGTTCGTGCTGGTCGGGCTCGCGATGCTCATCGGGGCGGGGATCGCCCGGATCGTCGAGGGCCGGCTGGACGTGCGCGCGCTCGCGGAGGTGTTCCGCGGCCGCAACTCGTCATCGTGAACGGGACGACGGGCCGGGCGGGGGCCGCGCAGGCGGCCTCCGCCCCCGGCCGGACCGTGATCGAGGGCCGCGCGCTGAAGAACCTGGCGGTCATGATCGCGGGCGAGGCGGCCGGAGTCGCCCCCAAGCTGGTGGACGCCGGCCTGTCCGACGCGCGGGCCGCCCTGCGGGTCTCGCTGAAGCTCCCGGCCCCCGTGCACGGCGCGGGCACGCTGCTGGAGCAGGCGGAACGCATCCGCACGCGCATGGTCCGAGGCATGGCCGAGATGGCCGAGCGTCGGGTGACGGACGTGGACATCGAATTCACCGGCGTGTTCCGGGAAGAGAAACGGGAGAGGAGAGTGCGATGACGATCGATCGATCCGTCTACCGGCGCGTGCTGCGCCGGGAGACCCACCCCTCCCGCTCCGTCGTCGCGGTCGTGCTGTCCGTGATCGTCTGCCTGCTGCTGCTGGCGGCGAGCACCGCCTGCGTGTGGTGGCTGTTCGATCTCGGCGCCCGCCGTCAGGCGGAGCAGAGCGGCGCGCAGATGCTGCAGGCCTTCGACACGGTCCGGCTGTTCGGGCTCCCCCTCGGCGACCTGCTGCTCGGGACGGCCGGCGTGCTGGCCGCCGTGCTGGGCCTCCTGCTGGTGTTCGCGGCGCTCCTTCCGGGCCGCCGCTCGCGCCGGGGCCGCTCCGGCGAACGCTGCGCGGTGCTCGTCGACGACGGCGTGCTCGCGGACGCCATGGCCGACACGACCGCCGCGCGCTGCGGCATCGACCCGAGCCAGGTGCAAGTGCGCCTGCGCGGCCGGATCGCCCACGTCCGCGTGACGCCCACCAGCGGCGTGCCCGTGAACCCGGAGACGGTCCGTCGCGTGGTGCACGGCAGCAGCCGGGACATCGGCTTCGAGCTGACGCCCCGGGTGCGGATCCTCGAGGAGGGTGTTCTCGCATGAACGCGAGCAATCGTTTTGCAAACCGCATGCTGCTGCTCCTCGCGGGCCTGGTGCTGATCGCCCTGGCCGGCCTGGCGCTGCTGCACCTCGCCGAGCCGCTGCGCACCCAGCCCTGGGCGGCGCAGCTGCTCGCGGCCCTCGGCGGCTTCGGCCAGTGGGCGGTCACGCCCCTCGAGCTGCCCCTGGCGGGGCGGATCGCCCCGATCCTGCTGCTGGTGCCGCTGGCGAGCCTGCTGCTGATCGTGCTGCTCGCCGTCTTCGTGGCGACGCGTGGCGGCGGCCGCATCTCCTCGGTGCTGCACCGAAAGAGCCCGGCCGGGCGCACGCTCGTGAACCGCGACGTGGCCCAGGGCCTGTTGGCCGACCCGCTGGGCGAGCGCCGGGACGTGATCTCGGCCCGCACCCGCAGCTACCGGGTCAAGGGCGCTCCCGCGCTCATGCTCGACATCACGGTGCGCCGCGGAGCCGACCTGGGCCGCGTGCTCGCCGCCGCGGAGGACGCGGTGCGCGAGTGGGACGGTCTGCTCGGCGCGCGGGTGCCGATGGTGATCCATTTCAGCGACCGTGGAATGCTGGACGGGATGCGCTCGAGCACCCGGGCGCGTTGAACACGGGACAATAGACTCGAAGACTTCGGCCGAGGGCGGGCGACCGCCCGGCCGGACCCGGCCGGGCGAACCCGGCCGGGAACGAAGAAGAGAGGAGGCGCCATGGGCGCCGATGACAAGATCAAGAACGCCGCGGAGAAGGCCGTCGGCAAGGTCAAGGAGACCGTCGGCCAGGCGACCGGCAACGAGGAGCTCAAGGCCGAGGGCAAGGCCGAGCAGACCGGCGCGAACCTGAAGAACGCCGGCGAGAACGTCAAGGACGCTTTCCGCGGCTGACCGCGGCGCTCGCGTCGGCGGCACTCGGAACCGCCGCCGGCGCGGACGATCCATCACACACCCCCGTACATAAGGAGACATCATGGGTTTTCTCAGCTTCCTGCTGCTCGGCCTCATCGCCGGCGCGATCGCCAAGCTGATCCTGCCCGGCAAGCAGGGCGGCGGCTGGATCGCCACCCTGGTCATCGGCGTCATCGGCGCCATGCTCGGCGGCTGGCTGGGCAGCCTGCTGTTCGGCGTCGACCTGGGCTCGTTCTTCTCCCTGTCGACCTGGCTGCTGGCCATCGGCGGCTCGCTGATCGTGCTGGTGATCTACGGCTTCATCGTCAGCCGTATGGGCAACAAGGGCTAGAACACGATGCGGGCTGATGCCGCATACGAGGGGCGGCGGTACGGAATCGTGCCGCCGCCCTCCTCGTACCCGGGGGCGGACACATGATCTCGGAGACGCGAGGGGGGCCGCTGGACGAGGCCGACGACCGCATCGTCGCCGGCCGTGCGGCGGACGGGGACATCGAGGCCTTCGCGGTGCTGGTGCGCCGGTACACGCCCATGATGCGCGCCTGCGTGCATCGGATGCTGGGCTCGAACGCGGAGGTCGACGACGTGCTGCAGGAGTCCTTCATCGTCGCCTGGCAGCGCTTGGAGGAGCTGGAGGATCCGGGCAAGGCCAAGAGCTGGCTCATGCGCATCGCCAGCCGCAAGGCGGTGGACCGGCTGCGCGCCAGGCGGCCCCAGACCGATCTGGCGGACGTCGAGCCGGAGACCGAGGAACACGACGGTCCGGAACGACGGGCCGAGGCGAGGGCGGAGCTGGAGGCCCTCGGCCGGGCGCTGGCGGCGCTGCCGGAACGGCAGCGGCAGGGCTGGGTGCTGCGCGAGCTGGGCGGCTGCAGCTATGAGGAGATCGCGGAGGAGATGGGGGAGCCCGTCTCCACGGTGCGGGGGCTTCTGGCCCGTGCGCGGAAGGACATCATCGTGCGAATGGAGGAGTGGCGTTGACACCGGAAGCAGAGGAGCCTACGGAGGTCCGCCGACTCGGTCTGGAGCCGGAGGAGCTCGACGGGCACACGCTCGAGGAACTGAGCGACTACCTGGACGCCGGCAGGCAGCCCCCGAACCCCTCGATCGAGGGCTCGGCCGGCTGCCGGATCGCGCTGGAGGCCATGGAGCGCCTGCGCGGGCTCGTCCCGGTGCTCGCCGAGGCGGACGCGCCCGGCGACGAGGCCGAGGGGGAGGCGTGGGTGCAGCGCGTGCTGGCCGGCATCGCGCTGGACGCGAAGGCCGGCCGTCGGATCCCGATCCCGGCCGAGCGCCCGGACGGGGATCTCGGCATCACCGAGGGCGCGGTGCGGGGCATCGTGCGTGGTGCGGAGCGGTGCGTGCCGGGCCTGCTCATCGGCCGCTGCCGCCTGGAGGGGGATCTGACGGATCCGCAGGCCCCGGTGCGGGTGCACGTGGAGACGAGCATGCCCTACGGCGAGCCGGTGCCGGATCTGGCCCGGCGGCTGCGGGAGGAGATCCTCTCCCGTCTCGCGGCGCACACCGAGTTGCGTATCATCGGGGTCGACGTACACGTTCACGACATCCGGGAGCTGCCCGCGCCCCCGGAGCGGGACGAAGGGGCGGAAGAGGAGTGAGCATGGCCGCGCAGACCGCGTGCGAACTGGCTGACACGGTGCAGGACGCCCTGCTGGGGGTGCCCGGCGTGGTGCGCCTGTACCGTTCGGGGGCGACCGCGGCGAACCTGCTGCAGGCCGGTGCCGAGCTGGTCGGCCTGCGCGACGGGGAGTCCTCCCTCGTGACGGTGCAGGAGCAGGACGGGTCCTGGCGGGTGACCGCCGCGCTCGGGGTGGACGCGGACCACGAGGCGGGCACGGTGTGCCGGGCCGCCCACGCGGCCGCGGCCGAGGCCCTGGCGGGGCGCGGTGCGGGCGGCGCGCAGTTGACGCTCACGGTCGTCCACCTCATCGAGTCCTAGCGCCGGGCCGGGCATCGCAGAGACGATCCGGGGAGCCGGCGTGGCCAAACTGTACTTCCGCTACGGGGCGATGAACTCCGGCAAGTCCACGGCGCTGCTGCAGGCGGCCTTCAACTACGAGGAGCGCGGCCAGCGGGTCGTGCTGGCCAAGCCGCTCCTGGACACGAAGGCCGAGCACCGCATCGCCTCCCGCCTGGGCATGGCACGGGAGGCGGATCTGCTCATCGGCCCGCAGGACGACCCGCGCGAGGCGCTCGCGCGCCTCGCCGCTCCGGGCCCGCCGCTCGCGTGCATGCTGGTGGACGAGGCCCAGTTCCTGACGCCGCGGCAGGTGGACGAGCTGCTGCGCATCGCGGTGCTGGACGACATCCCGGTGCTCGCCTACGGCATCCGCACCGACTTCCAGACCCGGGCCTTCCCGGGCAGCCAGCGCCTGCTGGAGATCGCCCACTCCCTGGAGGAGCTCAAGACGATCTGCCGCTGCGGGCGCAAGGCGATCTTCAACGGGCGCACGATCGGCGGCGAGTTCGTCTTCGACGGCGGCCAGATCGCGATCGACCAGGGGGAGGTCGGCTACGAGTCGCTGTGCGGCGCCTGCTACCTGAGGGCCTCCGGGGGTCGGCTCGCGGCCTCGGCGCCGGCCTGAGGCTCCGGGACTGCGGCGCGCGAACACGGACGACGGCACACGAGCGACGGGAGGCGACGATGGCGGACGAGTCGGCACGAGCGGTGGAGACGAGGCTGGGGGACCTCGCCGCGGGCGAGCGGCGGGTGGTCGTCAGCACCCGGACGGGGGCCTCGCCGCGGGCGGTGTGGGCGATCCTCTCGGACCCGGCCCGGCACGCCGAGAGCGACGCGAGCGGCATGGTGCTGGGGCCGGAACCGGATGCGGGGCCCGGGAGCGCGCCGATCCGCGCCGTCGGGGACGTCTTCCGCATGCGCATGCACGCCGAGCGCATGGGCGGCGACTACCTCATGGTCAACACGGTCACGGTCTTCGAGCCGCTGCGGCGCATCGCCTGGACGCCCGCTCGGGAGGGGTACCGGCCCCTGGGCTTCCAGTGGTGCTGGTCGATCGAAGCGGACGGCGAGGGCAGCCGGGTGGAGCTGCGCTACGACTGGGACGCGGTGACCCATCCGAAGATGCTCGCCCGCTCGTTCCCGCCCTTCCCCCTCTCGCACTTCCAGGCCTCGGTGCGCAGGCTCGCGGAGCGGGCGGAGACCGCGGCGGCCGAGGAGGGGGCCTGAGCCCGGCGGCCGGGGGAGAGACGGAGGGGCCCGGCCGTCGCCGGCCGGGCCCTGTGGTCGGGGTGACAGGATTTGAACCTGCGGCCTCCTCGTCCCGAACGAGGCGCGCTACCAAGCTGCGCCACACCCCGGTGTCCGCGGCCGGGCCGCGAACTCGTCAAGAATAGCCGAAGCGTCGCGGCCGCGCGAATCAGCGCGCCGTGAGCGTCACGAGCGTCGCCTCGGGCGGGCAGGCGAAGCGGATCGGCGCGTAGATCGAGGTGCCGAGCCCCTGCGAGACGTGCAACGCCGCCCGACGGCCCGCGTGCCGCCAGGCGCTGGGGCCGGCGGCCTGCCGGCGGGGGATGTCGCAGTTCGTCACGAGCGCGCCGTAGCCGGGCACGCACACCTGGCCGCCGTGCGTGTGGCCGGCGAACACCACCTCGCAGCCGAGCCCGACGAGCGTGTCCAGCAGTCGCGTGTACGGGGCGTGCACGAGGCCGATGGTCGTCTCCCACGCCGCCGGCCCGTCCGGTCGCCGCTCCCGTGCCGACTGCGGCTGCTCCCGCCGCTCCTGCTC
>JAUNLB010000118.1:4473-8003 GCA_030532485.1 Pseudoclavibacter sp. | reverse complement strand
GGCTCGGCCATCGCCGACCCCACCGGCACCTCGTCCTCGCCCACATCGTCCTCCTCCTCGAGCCAGGGCTCCGCCGCCAGCGCCTCGCCGACCCCCACGGCGGCCGGCTTCGATCCGACGCTCTCCTCGAAGTCCTCGCTCGCCGCGCCCCCCTCCGTCTCCTTCGCCGCGAGCGGCTGGACCGGGAAGCAGGACGAGAGCGGCAGCACCTACTACGTGAACCCGAGCAACACCTGCCTGGTCGAGCTCACCGTCAGCACCCATGTGGGCGGCTCCGACGACCGCGCCGCGACCGAGAGCTTCCTCAAGAGCTTCGTGAGCGGCGGCGGCTCTGCGATGAACGGCAGCGCCAGCGTGGTGGAACAGCCCGTGAGCGGGGCCTCCTCGATCCAGATGGTGCAGCAGCCGGCTCGCTACACCACCGAGCAGGGGGAGACCTTCGAGGGCGTGGTCGTCGCGCGGGTCTTCTCCGGATCCGCGCACGTCGTCGCGATCACCCTGCTGTGCAGCAGCGGCGGCTTCAGCGAGAGCGTCGCCCGGGAGGCCCTGGCCGGGACGCAGATCGCCCTCCAGCCGAAGCAATGAGCCCGGTGCCCGCGTCTTCGCGGCCCGCGGGTCCGAGAGGGCTCGCAGCCGCACCGGACAGAATGGCCGGGGCGCCGGCGGCGGGCCGCGCGCTCGGATCGAAGGACGGACGAGTCGGTCGAGGGAGCACCGGATGAACGACGGACGGGCGGATCCGTGGAACTCGGGCGGCTTCGGCGCGCCGCCCGCATGGACGCCCTCGTCCCCTCCGCAGGCGCCCTCCGGACCGCAGTCCGGCGCCCCGCCCTTCGGCGGCGGGCACCCGTTCGGCCCGCCGCCCCCGCCGTTCCCCGCGCCCGCCCAGCCGGCTCCGCCGCCCGTGCCGCGGGGGCCCGGGGGACGGCCGCCCCGCTGGGCGGTGGTCGCGAGCCTCGTCGCCGGCTGCCTCGTCCTCGTGCTGGCGATCGTCGCGGTGCTCCTCGGGACCGCTCCGGCCAGGGCCGAGCGGATCGCCGAGGTGGAGCAGGGCGAGGCCGTGGCGGAGGCCCCCTCCTTCCCGGACCCGATCCCCTTCGGCAGGGTGGCCCTCGCGCAGACGCCGAGCGTGGTGTACTCGGCCCCGGACTGGCACCCCCGCGGGCGCCTGCCGTTCGAGGACAGCGAGGGCTACGAGGAGGTCTGGGCCAACGAGGACGTGCCGGGCGAGTGCCAGCTGGCCGTCGTGGTGGAGGCGGATCTGCGGGTCTCCAACTTCGACGACCGGGGCGCGAGCGAGCGGGTCGTCGAGAACATCGTCGCCAACTCCAGCAGGCTCCTCCAGCCCCCCTCCCCGCGGGAGCAGGCCGTCGTGGGCGGCGGTTCGGTGGAGATGCTCTCCTTCCGCGTCCTCGACCCGGACGGGGTGGAGACCGTCGTCTCGGTGCGCGTCTTCGCGGGCAGCGGACACGCCCTGCTGATCTTCGGGTCCTGCGGGAACCGCGACAGCCTGGGCCTCGTCGAGGACTTCCACGCGGGCGCGAAGGTCTCGGTCTCGCCGCGCTGAGGGGAGGGGCCCGGCGGCGGGCCGCCCCGTTGATAGGATTGAGAACCGCCGCGGCCAGCGTTCGCGGCGAACCGGTTCAGGCGTCGCGTCGTCCCGCCCTCCCCACGCGGCGGCGCGGAAAGGTGTCATGCAGCGCACTATGATCACGATCCATCGCGCACGGGCACTGTTCGGCGACCGCGAGGATCGTCCGTGACGGCCCGATCCGAAGCGCCCATGGGCGCGTCCTCGCCGCGCGTGCCCGAACGGCTGTGGGCGTCCATGCTCGTGCGCGCGGTCCCCGCGCTCGTCGCGGCGCTCGTCATCACCTTCGCGCAGGACCGCCAGGCGGCCTTCGTGCTCGTGGTCTTCGGCGGCTTCGCACTCGCCACCGGCGTGCTCATCGGCTTCGAGGCGATCGGGATCCCCGGGCACCCGACGCGCGGCATCACCTTCGCCCGCGCCGTGGTGACGACGCTGGCCGGCGGGACGGGTCTGGTGCTCGGCACGGTGCCCGGCGCCGCCACGCCGTTCGCGCTCCTCGTGCTCATCGCCGCCTGGGCTGCCGTGACCGGGGTGCTGGAGCTGCTGGCGGGCCTGATCGCCCGCAGGTACCCGGCCTTCTCCCGCGACGTGGTGATCTCCGGCGCCCTGACCCTGCTGCTGGCCGTGCTCGTGTTCCTCACCCCGGCGGAGCTGCGCCAGGAGTACGGCGGCCTGGAGCAGATCCCCGGCGCCCTGACCAGCCCCGTGCAGGCGGCCGGCTTCTTCGGCGCCTACGCCACGGTCCTGTGCGTGCTGCTCGTCGTCGAGGGGCTCACGCTGCGCGCGGCGACCCGGCGCGACGAGGCGGACGGCGAGCCGGCATGAGCGACCCCAGGCGCAGAGCGCTGCTCAAGCCCTTCGAGCTGCTCGGGATCTCCGGCGGTTTCGGCCTGTTCGTGCTGCTCGTCTTCCTGCTGACCACGCGCAATCTCGTGAACGGCGTCATCGCGGCGGGGATCGTCTTCGTCATCTCGCTCGTGGTGCTCGCGATGCTCGTCATGTCCTATCGCCCCAACCCCCGCAGCGAGCGCTTCCTGGACCGCTTCGAGGACGGGGAGGGCGAGGAGGGGGACCGCGCCTAGCGGTGAGACCGCCGAAGGGCGGCCGTCGACATCGCGCGGCCCGCCCTCGCGCGGCCCGCCCTCAGTCCGCGAGCCGGTCCACGAGCTGCGAGGACCGCCCCGTATAGGCGGTCGGCGTGAGCTCCAGCAGCCTCTGCCTGGCCTCGGCCCCGATGTCGAGACCGTCGACGAACTCGCGCAGCCGCTCCGCGTCGACGCGGCGCCCGCGGGTGAGCTCCTTGAGGACCGCGTAGGGGTCCTCGATCGAGGAGCGTCCGGCGACCCGCTCCGCCCGGATGACGGTCTGAACGGCCTCGCCCAGCACCTCCCAGCTGTGCTCGAGCTCGCCGGCGAGCACCTCCCGGTCCACGTCGATCTCCCGCAGGCCGCGGCGCACGTTGTCGATCGCGAGGTAGGAGTGGCCGAAGGCGACGCCGATGTTGCGCTGGGTGGAGGAGTCGGTCAGATCGCGCTGGAGCCGGGTGGTGGCGAGGGTCGCGGCCAGCGACTCCAGGACCGCGCAGGACAGCTCGAGGTTCGCCTCGGCGTTCTCGAAGCGGATCGGGTTGATCTTGTGCGGCATGGTGGAGGAGCCGGTCGTCCCGGGCTGGGGGATCTGGCGGAAGACGCCGCGGGAGATGTAGCTCCACGCATCGGTGCACAGATTGTGCAGGACCCGATTGAAGTGCGTCATCGCCTGGAACAGCTCGACCTGCCAGTCGTGGGACTCGATCTGGGTGGTCAGCGGGTTCCACTCCAGCTCCAGGCCGGCCAGGAACTCCTCGGCCAGGCGCTCCCAGTCGGCCTGCGGATCGGCGGCCAGATGGGCGGCGAAGTTGCCGGTCGCGCCCGCGAACTTGCCCGGGTAGCGGACGGCC
>JAUNLB010000118.1:0-4463 GCA_030532485.1 Pseudoclavibacter sp. | reverse complement strand
GGCCCGCACCCGGTCCGCGGCCCTGCGCAGACGGTGGGCGAAGACCGCGAGCTCCTTGCCGAGCGTCGTGGGGGTCGCGGGCTGGCCGTGCGTGAGCGAGAGCATGGCGTCCTCGCGCGTGGCCCGGGCCAGATCGGCGACGGAGCCGATGAGGGCCTCCGCCGCGGGCAGCCAGAGCTCGTGCACGGCGGCGCGCACCGTCAGCGCGTAGGCGAGGTTGTTGACGTCCTCGCTCGTGCAGGCGAAGTGGGTGAGTTCGGCCAGTCCCCCCAGGCCCTGCTCGGCCAGGCGGGCCCGGACGTAGTACTCGACCGCCTTCACGTCGTGCCGGGTGGTCGCCTCGATCCTCGCCAGCTCCTCGACGTCCGCGCCGCCGAAGTCCTCGACCACCGCGCGCAGGCGGCGCTTGGCCTCCTCGGGGACGGGCCGGGCGCCGAACATGCCGCGGTCCGCGAGGAAGAGGAGCCATTCGATCTCCACCAGCACCCGCGCGCGATTCAGGGCGGCCTCCGAGAGGTGCTCGCCCAGCGGCTCCAGGATCGCGCGGTAGCGGCCGTCGAGCGGGCTCAGCGGCTGAGGGGGCAGAGGGGTCACGAGGGGGCTCCTGAGGGGGTCTGGGGCCCGGCGGCGGCCGGGCCGGGCGGCGTGAGGCGATCCCGTTCCCGGCTGGCGGCGAGGATCACCGGCTCGAGCTGCTCGAGCAGGCCGCGGCACGCGTCCTCGACGAGGTCGCGGACGTGGTCGAACAGCCCGTCGTCGCCATAGTACGGATCCGGCACCTCCGCCTCGGGGTCCGGCGCCTCGGCGGCGAAGCCGAGCAGCGGCTGCACGAGGGAGCGGGCCTGCTCGTCCGGCGCCCAGTCGCGCAGGATGCGCTGCTGCCCCCGGTCGAAGGTGCACACCAGGTCGAGGCGGTCGAACCAGGCCCGGTCGAACTGCCGCGCCCGGTGCGCCTCGCCCGAGCGCCCCGATCGGGCCAGGGCGGCGAGGGTCCGCGGATCGGCCGGCTCGCCGACGTGCCACTCGCCGGTCCCGGCGGAGGAGATCGACAGCAGATGCGCCAGGCCGGCCTGCTCCGCCAGGTCTCGGAAGACGACCTCGGCCATCGGGGAGCGGCAGATGTTGCCGGTGCACACGAAGCACACGGAGAAGACGGGCTGGTCGTCCGGAAGCGCCATGTCGCTATTTTCCCGCATCCCCGGTCCGCCGGGCCGGATTCTCCACAGATTTTCCGCGGGCCTCGCGGCGCGGCCGCGGCACGGGCTTGGATGGGGAAGGGAACCGCGATCGGGCGCGGGGAGTCGAGGATCGGGGGGACCATGTCCGGCGATGTCCAGGAGGCGGGGGCCGCGAGCGCGGGGGAGGCCGCCGTCCGGCAGGAGGTGGAGGAGCGGCTGCGGCTGCTCGGGGCGCTCCGTCGGGAGCTGACGGGCCTCGCGGACGCCGTCCACGGGCTCGCCCGGCTGACGTGGGCCGGGCCCGCGCGCTGGCTGATGGACCTGGAGACGCAGCTGCTGGGCGGCGAGCTGCGCCGCCTCGTCTCGCTGCTGGAGTCCGCGGAGCGCGATTGGCGCACGGCGCTGGAGCTGCTGGACGGCGGGACGCCGTGACGGCGCTCCACGTCCCGCCCGAGCAGATCCGGGCCGCGGCCGCGGGCCTGCGGGAGGCGGCGAGCGGCCTGGAGGGCTGCCGGGCCGGTGCGGGCCGTCTCGCCGAGCTCCCGCCTGGCCTGCCGCCCCTGTCCCTCGCCGCCCCCTTCTGCCTGCGGGCGGCCGGGCAGGGCGCCTCGATCCGGTGGTTGCTGCGTCCGCTCGTCGAGCACGCCGGCTCGCTGGCGGACCGGCTGCCGCGAGCGAGCGGCGTCTACGAGGCCGTCGAGCGGGCCGTGCACGCGGTGCTGGAGCGGCACGGCTCGGAGGCGGCCCGCATGGTGGGCCGCACGCTGCCGCTGCTCGCGGTCGCGTTCCCGGCCGCCGTGCCGGCCTCCGTTCTGGCGGCCGGCGCCGGCGCCGCGGTGTGGCTGGGCAGCGGCGGGACGCCGTTCACCCCCGAGTGCGCGACGCTGCTGCGGCTCTCGGTCGAGTACGCCGACGACTTCCTGGCCGGCACGGCGTGGCTGCCGGTGCCGGGACCGGTGCGGGAGCAGGACGCGGTCCTGGCCGTCTACCGGGCCGCGGTCCTCTCGGGCGCCGTCGCGACGGGCGGATGGACGGTGAGCGCCTGCACCCCCCTGCCCGTGTCGTCCGGCGAGCCCGCGCGGGTCTCCGATCTGGTCGGGCGCATCCCGCCCGCCGAGCCCGGCGGCCCCGTCGTGCGGGTGACCACCCGCCGGGCCCCGGACGGCGGGCTGATCCACGAGGTCGCGATCACCGGCACGCAGGAGTGGGCCCCGCACTCCGACGAGGCGCTCACGCTCGCGGGCAACGCCGCGGGCTACGCGGGCGTCTCCGAGCAGTCCGTCGCCGCGGTGCTGACGGCCATGCGGGCGGCCGGGGTCCGGCCGGGGGACCGGCTGGTGCTCTCGGCCTTCTCGCAGGGCTCGCTCGTCGCCCAGGGCATCGCCGCGAGCGGCGACTACCGGGTGGAGGCGATCGTCACGGTGGGCGGGCTGATCGACCCCGGCGCGGTGCCGGCCGAGGTGCCGATCCTGGAGATCGCCCACGACAACGACATCGTGCCCGCCCTGCGGGGGCTGCGTGACCCCGGTCACCCGCAGGCCGCCTTCGTGGAGGTGCCGCCGCCCGAGGACCGCATGCCGCACGATCTGGAGCTGTACGGGCGGACGGCCGCCGAGCTGCAGCGCGCCGGCCACCCGGCGGTGGCGCGGATGCAGGAGCGTCTGGACGGGCTGCTGTCGGGCGCCGCCGTCGTGGAGGCGGCGGAGGTCTCGGTCCGGCTGGACCCGGAGACGGCCTCCGGGGGCGCGCACGGGCCCGGCCCGATCGTCCAGCGGGTCGAGGACGTCTCGGAGGAGTACGAGCGGATCCTGCGGGGGCTGCAGGAGCGGCTGCGCGCCGCGGCGCAGGCCGACGGCCGCCGGGAGGGGGAGTCCTCGTGAGGCGGTGCGGGCGCCTGTTCTGGCCGAGCGGGCTCGCCGGGCCCGGTTCGGGGGCTGTCGCAGGCCTCGTGCGCCTGTTCAGGCCGAGCGGGCAGGATGGAGGACATGCGCTTCGTCCTCTCGGTCCTCGTCAACGCGTTCTCGCTGTTCCTCACGACGCTCGTGGTGGCGGGGACGCGCGTGACCCCCTTCGAGGACTCCTGGTCCGGCTGGATCGGCAGCTATCTGCTGCTGGGGCTGCTGTGGGGCCTGGTGAACTCCACGATCGGGTCGTTCATCAGGGTCGCGGGGTTCTGCTTCTACATCGTCACGCTCGGACTCGTCGCGCTCGTGGTCAACGGCTTCCTGTTCTGGATCGTCGCCTGGCTGAGCGGGCACCTCGGCTTCGGGCTGACGATCGACGGATTCGGCTGGGCCGTGCTGGCGGCGCTCGTCATGTCCGTGCTGACGGCGGTCCTCGGCTCGCTGCTGCGCCCCCGCGGCGACGAGGACTGAGGACCCGCGCGGCTCCTGCGCGCCCTGGCGGGGCGGGTCCTCGCGGCGACGAGGACGGAGGACCCGCGCTCGGGCGCTTCCCGGCTGCAGGTTATTCTGTTTCGGGCGAATACTTGCTGGGGGATGCACGAACCGGGAGGCGAGACCGTGACGGACGAGGCGAGCGGGGCGGACGCCCTGCTGGACCGGGCCCAGCGCCCCTACCGGCTGGCGCGCGGGCTGCTGGAGCGAGGCGAACACGAAGCGGCGATCGAGGCCCTGCGGGAGGCGCTGCGGACCCTGACCGCCGCCCCCGGGCAGGCGGGTCCGGTCGCCATCGTGCTGGACGCTCTCGCGGTCGCCCTCACCCGGAGCGGCGCGGTCGCGCAGGCCGTGCAGGCCCGCCGGGAGGCCGCGCGGCTGCTGGAGGCCGAGCCGGAGCGGACCGGGCAGGCCGCCGAGAACGCGCACGCGCTCGCGATCCTCTGTTTCCAGAGCGGGGCGGTCGAGGAGGCCGAGGCGGCGTACCGGCTCGCGATCGCCCGCTACCGTTCGACGGCGCAGGCCGAGGGGC
Organism: Pseudoclavibacter sp.; assembly: GCA_030532485.1. Lineage (GTDB taxonomy): Bacteria > Actinomycetota > Actinomycetes > Actinomycetales > Microbacteriaceae > Pseudoclavibacter. The sequence goes on along the minus strand of JAUNLB010000118.1, from coordinate 357 downwards.
CCCTGGCCCTGGCCCTGCACGGGCTCGGAACGCTCCTGACGGTCTCGGGCGAGGCGGGCGAGGCGGCCGACTGCTTCACCGAGGCGGCCGATCTGCTCTCCTCGATCCCCGAGGCGCAAGGGGCGCGCAGCGATGTGCTGCGCTCCCTGGCCGCGCTCTCCCGGGGGCTCGGGCGTCTCGAGGAGGCGGACTCCGTCCAACGGCGCGCCGTCGAGCTGCTCGAGCCGCTGGGGGATCCGGTCTCCTCCGCCGAGGCCCTCAGGGAGCTGGGCGTGCTGCGGCTGGAGGCGGGCGCCCCGGAACGGGCGATCGAGCCGCTGCGGGCGGCGGCGCTCGCGGGCGAGGAGGTCCCCGAGG
>JAUNLB010000117.1 GCA_030532485.1 Pseudoclavibacter sp. | reverse complement strand
ACGACCCCGGCGGCGCCCGCAGCCGCCAGCAGCCAGGCGAGCACGGGGCGGCGGCGCGAGCGCGCCTCCTCGGGGTCCTCGCCGGCCTCGCGCCGGGACGGCAAGCGGGGCCGCTCCGGCCCGGGCCCGGGGGCGAAGCGGGGCGGCGGCGGAGCGATCCTCCGCCCGCCCGGCGGAGGGGACGGGAACGGCGGAGGCGGTCCGACCCGGCCCGGCGGCGGGACACCGGCGCCGGGCCGGACGCCGGGGTGCGCGCCGTCCGGCGCCCACGCCCCCGGGCCGCTCCCCGGCGCGGCGGGCGGCCACGGCCCGTTCTGCGGCTGATCCGTCATGCCTCCGAGCGTAGTCCGCCCCGCCGACCCGGAAGCCGGGTCCCCCTGCGGACGGAGATATCCGCCCCCGGTCGGATATAGCGCCCGCCACGCCACGGGGATTTGACGTACGGAACACAGGACACCTAATCTCGGAGCACCGACGACCAGTCCGCGTCCGGCCGATCGGCGGCATTTCCGCCTCGAGCAGCCGGGCGTACGGTGGACGGCCTTGACGCAGCGCACGGAGCGCAGCGCCGGAGCACTCCGTCGCCCAGGCCATGAAGCGCCTCCCACCCTCGCGACACGGTGCCCATGGCCTCGACCCGGGCGCGAGCTGAGGGCCGCCCCTGCCGGGGCGGTCGAGGTACGAAGTGACAGTTGATCATGAACTGGAAGTCCGGGGCGATCGCGCGCCCGAGCGCGGCGGCGAGGCGCCGCCCCCGGCGCACGCGCTGGAGGCCAAGGGCCTGTACAAGGTGTTCGGGAAGAACCCCGGAGCGGTCGTCCAACGCCTGCGCGCCGGCGCCGAGCGAGGCGAGCTGAGCCCTCTCGGCACCGCCGCGGTCATCGACGCGAGCTTCACCGTCGAGCCCGGCGAGATCTTCGTCATCATGGGCCTGTCCGGATCCGGGAAGTCCACCCTCATCCGCATGCTCAACGGCCTGCTGGAGCCGACGGCGGGCGAGGTGGTCGTCCGGGGCCGCAGCGTCACCCGCGCGACGCCCGGGCAGCTGCGGCAGATCCGCCGGGAGTCGGTGTCGATGGTCTTCCAGCACTTCGCGCTGCTTCCCCACCGCACCGTGCTGGACAATGCGGCCTACGCACTGGAGATCCAGGGCGTCGCACGGCAAGAGCGGCACGAGCGCGCCCGGGAGATCCTCGAGAAAGTCGGCCTCGAGCAGTGGACCGACTCCTACCCGGACGGCCTGTCCGGCGGCATGCGGCAGCGGGTGGGGCTCGCGCGGGCGCTCACCGCGGGCACCGACATCCTGCTCATGGACGAGGCGTTCTCCGCGCTCGACCCGCTCATCCGGCGCGAGATGCAGGAACAGCTCGTCGAGCTGCAGCAGGAGCTCGGCCGCACCATCATCTTCATCACCCACGACCTGAACGAGGCCATGTTCCTGGGCGACCGCATCGCGGTCATGCGGGACGGCCGGATCGTGCAGCTCGGCAGCCCCGAGGAGATCCTGACCGATCCCGCGAACGACTACGTCGCCCAGTTCGTCCAGGACGTGGACCGGGCCCGCGTGCTCACCGCGAGCGGGGTCATGGAGCCGACCCGGGCCATGTGCCCGGTCAGCGCCGGGCTGCGCGGCGCGCTGCGCATCCTGCGGGACCGCCAGGTCGGCTCGCTGTTCGTCATCGAGAACCGCCGCCTGCTCGGCACGGTCACCGACCGGGCCGTCATCCGGGCCATCAAGGCCGGCAAGCACGACCTGCGCGAGATCGTCGACGGCTCCACCCCGACCGTCTCGCCCGACGACCCGCTCACGGACATCGTCGAGCGCTCCGTGGAGCACCCGGCGCCGCTCGCCGTCGTCGACGAGCAGCGGCGCATCCTGGGCATCATCCCCCGCGTGACCCTGCTGGCCGCCTTCGGCAACGTGCAGCCCACCACGCGCGAGCTGCCGATCGTCGCCCCGCCCACGGTCCCCGCGGCCGAACTGCACGAGACCATGGCCGCGCTCGGCGAGGAGGCGGACGCCGAGCCCGTGAACGCAGGAGGAGCCGAATGATCGAGCAGTTCCGGATCCCCGTCGGAGACGCCGCCGAATCCTTCATCGAGTTCCTCACCGATTCGCTGGACGGTCTCTTCGACGCGCTGCGGACCGCGTTCCTGGTCGTCCACGACGGCTTCGACTGGCTGCTGTCCACCCCGCCGTTCTGGCTCGTGATCGCCGTCCTCGCCCTCGTCGCGCTGCTGCTGCGCGGCCCCTGGCTCGCGCTCGGCACGGCCGCGGGGCTGCTGTTCATCGTCGCTGTCGACCAGTGGGACAACGCGATGGACACGCTCGCGCTGGTCATCGTCTCCTCGGCGACCGCGATCCTGGTCGGCATCCCGCTGGGCATCTGGGCGTCCGGCAACCGCGTCGTGTCCGCCGTCATGCGGCCGGTGCTGGACCTGCTGCAGACGATGCCCGCCTTCGTCTACCTGATCCCGGCGCTCATGCTGTTCCGCGTCGGGGTCGTGCCGGGCATCGTGGCGACCATCGTGTTCGCGATCGCCCCCGCGGTCCGGCTCACCGAGCTGGGCATCCGCGGCGTCGACCGGGAGATCGTGGAGGCGGGCCACGCCTTCGGCGCCTCGCCCGGGCGCATCCTGCGCCAGATCCAGCTGCCGCTGGCCATGCCCAGCATCATGGCCGGGGTCAACCAGGTCATCATGCTGAGCCTGTCCATGGTCGTCATCGCCGGCCTGGTCGGCGCGGGCGGCCTGGGCGGCGACGTGGTCCAGAGCCTGAGCAGCCTCGACATCGCGCTCGGCGTGGAAGCCGGACTGTCGGTCGTGGTCCTCGCGATCATCATCGACCGGATCACCTCGGCCTTCGCCGGCGGCAAGGCGACGGAGCACGGCCTGCTCGCCCGACTGCGCCGCCGCGAGCGGCCCGGGCGCGCCCCCGTGCGGACCCCGGTCGCGGAGGCGCCCGCCCCCGCCGAGGAGGCCGAGCCGGACCGGGAGCGCGCCGCGGTGCCCTGAACGAGCACGAATCGGCTTGCGGGCTCATCACCCGTGGGAGGCGTGCATCCGCGCGCCGGACAACGAACGGTCCGCACCGATGCGGACGGAGAGGAAGTCACGATGATCACCCGGAAACTCAAGGCCGCCGCCGCGCTCGCCGTGGGCGCCGCCCTGGCCCTCACCGGCTGCGCCGCAGACGCGGGATCGGGCGGGCAGGCCGAGCAGCGGCCCATCAAGATCGCCGTGTTCAACGGCTGGGACGAGAGCGTCGCGAACTCGTACCTGTGGAAGGCGATCCTGGAGTCCAAGGGCTACCAGGTCGAGCTGGAGGAGGCCGATGTGGCCGCCGTCTACGCGGGGCTGTCCGGCGGCGACTACGACCTGACGCTCGACACCTGGCTGCCGCTCACCCACAAGCAGTACATCGAGAAGTTCGGCGACGACATCGTGGACATGGGCGTGTGGAACGACGAGGCGAAGCTCACCATCGCCGTGAACGCGAACGCGCCCATCGACTCGCTCGAGGACCTGGCCGCGAACGCCGGCCAGTTCGGCAACAAGCTCGTGGGCATCGAGGCGGGCTCCGGCCTGGTCGCGGTCACCCAGGAGGACGTCATCCCCGGCTACGGCCTGGAGGGCATGGAGTTCACCACCTCCTCGACCCCCGCCATGCTCGCCGAGCTGGACACCGCGATGAACTCGGGCGAGAACATCGCGGTCACGCTGTGGCGCCCCCACTGGGCGTACGACGCCTATGACCTGAAGGACCTGAAGGATCCGAAGGGCCTGCTGGGCGAGACCGAGCAGCTGCACTCCTACGCCTCCTCGAGCTTCGAGAACGACTTCCCGGAGGTCGCGGCCTGGATCCGCGAGTTCAAGATGTCCAGCGAGCTGCTGTACTCGCTGGAGGCCGCCATGTTCCGCGAAGGCGACGGCAAGGACCACGAGCAGACCGTGGCGGCCTGGATCGCCGAGAACCAGGAGTACGTGGACTCGCTGACCGCCGGCTCGGCGACGCCCTAGGCGCCCGGTCCGGCGGGGCCCCTCCCCGCGTGCAGGCTCGCCCGTTCCGTGCGGCGCTACCGCCCCGAACGGGCGCGCCTGCTCGTTTCGTGGCCGTCGGGGCCGGCGGCGCCCCCCCACCCCCGGACGGGGGACGACGCCTGGCCCGTTCCGGGGATCCACCGGGCCGGGCTGGCGGCTTGGCTGGGGGCATGAGCGAAGCGAGCCGGTCCGCCTCCCCGCCCTCGGCCCAGCCGGATCGGATCGTGGTCGAGACCCGAGGGCTGCGCAAGCGCTACGGTGATCTGCACGCCGTGGACGGCGTGGATCTGGGGGTCCGCCAGGGCGAGATCTTCGCCCTGCTCGGCCCCAACGGCGCGGGCAAGTCGACGACGGTGGAGATGCTCGCGGGCATCCGCACGCCGAGCTCGGGGACCGTCCGGGTGCTCGGCGAGGACCCGGCCGCGGCGCCGCCGGCCTGGCGGGCCCGGGTCGGCCTCGTCGCCCAGACCGGCGGCGACATCGACCGCTTCACGAGCCGGGAGATGCTGCGGCACTTCGCCTCCCTGTACCCCCGCAGCCGGCCGGTCGAGGAGGTACTGGAGGCGTGCGGCCTGAGCGATCGGGCCGACGTCCGCGTCCAGCGCCTGTCCGGGGGGCAGCGCCGTCGGCTCGACGTCGCGCTCGGCATCGTCGGCCGGCCGGAGCTGCTGTTCCTGGACGAGCCGACCACCGGCTTCGACCCCGTGGCCCGGCACGAGTTCTGGAGCCTCGTCGAGCGCGTACGGGACGAGGGCACCACGATCGTGCTGACCACCCACTACATGGAGGAGGCCGAACGGCTCAGCGACCGGGTCGGCGTGATCGTCGCGGGCCGCCTCGCGAGCATCGCCCCGACCGGGCAGCTCGGCGGGCCGGACGCCCGCACGCCCCGCGTCGGCTGGCTGGAGCGGGGCGAGCCGAAGGAGGTCCGCACGCCCGAACCCGGCCGCTTCGTCGCCGGACTCGTCGATCGGCTGGGCGAACCCGAAGGGCTCGTCGTCCACCGCCCGACGCTCGAGGACGTGTACCTGGATCTCATCGGCGGCGGGCGCGCCGAGCCGCACAAGGACGGGACGGTTGCCGCATGAACCCTCTGCGCGACGGGCTGCGCCGGATCGCCTTCGAGCTGCACGCCTACTTCCGGGCCCCGGACCAGGTGTTCTTCACCTTCGCCTTCCCCCTGCTCATGTTCCTGCTGTTCACCGCCATGTTCAGCGGGCAGCGCCTCGGCGCCGGAGCGGACGGCGAAGGGGGCGTGGCGCCCGCGCAGTACTACCTGGCGGCCATGATCACCGCCTCGGTGCTGCTGTCCGGGACCCAGAACCTCGGGATCGACCTCGCCGAGGAACGGCTCGGCGGCGGGCTGGCCCGGCTCGGCACCACGCCCCTGCGCCCCGCCTCGTTCTTCATCGGCAAGTTCGGTCTGGTCGCGATCACCTGCCTCGTGCAGACCGTGCTGCTCGTGCTGCTCGCCACGCTCGGCTTCGGCGCCGAGCTGCCGGCCGATCCGGGCCGCTGGGGCGTGCTGCTGTGGAGCTGGGGGCTGGGCACCGCCTGTTGCGCGGTCCTGGGCGTCGCGCTGTCCGCGGTCCCCCGCACGCCGCGCGCGGCGGCGCCCGTGGTCATCCCGACCGTGCTGCTGCTGCAGTTCGTCTCCGGCATCTACATCAGCGTGGGCCTGCTGCCCGAGTGGATGCAGCTGCTGGCCGCCGTCTTCCCGGTCCTGTGGATCGGTCATGGGGTGCGGTACGCCCTGCTGCCGGAGAGCTTCGGAGCCGGGGAGCCGACCGGGGACTGGCAGCTGCCGCTCGCGGCCGCGGTGATCGCCGCCTGGCTGGTGGCGGGCCTCGTCTGCTCGCGCCTCACCTTCCGCTGGAGCCGGGGCCGCTCGTGAACCGCCGCGGCGCGGGCGACGCCCGGGACCCCGGATCTGGCAGGCTGGAGGGGTGAGACGCAGCCCGGGCCTGGAGCACGGCTGGAGCTGGCGGGACACCCTCTTCACGGTCGGCCCGCTCGTCATGATCGGCTTCTGCCTGCTGCTGCGTCTCGACCCCGCGGACCGGGAGGCCGCGACCGTCGGCCTGGCCTGCTGGGCGGCGATCCCGATCGTGTACTTCGCCGTCGCCCGCAGGCTGCCGGACGCCACGGCCGCCGCCCGGCTCTGGCTCGTGCCCGTGGTGCTGCTGGCCGCCTCCCCCATCGTGCTGCTGCCCGAACTGAGCTTCGGCCAGGCGATCCTGTTCCCTCATCTGTGGACCGTGCTGGACGAGGTGCGGCACAGCATCCTCGCGAGCCTGGCGGTCGTCCTGGCGATCCTGCTCGGCCAGCTCGCGCTGCACGGCCCGGAGCCGCTGCCCGCCCTGGCCGGATACGGGGCGCTCTCCTTCATCCTCAATCTGGGCATCGGCCTGCTCACGAGCCGCATGTGGGCGATCGTCGAGGAGCGGGGCCGGCTGCTGGAGGAGCTGGAGGCGGCACAGGAACGGGTCCGGGTGCTATCGGCCGAGCGAGGCGCGGCCGCCGAGCGGGAGCGGCTGTCCCGAGAGCTGCACGACACCCTCGCCCAGACCCTCGCCGGACTGTCGATGCTCGCCGAGCGGGCCGAACGGCGCCTGAGCCGCACCGAGCGGGCGGGGGCGCCCGAGCGGCCGGGAGAGGCGCGGCACACGGAGCAGGACGCCGCGCAGCTGGCCCGGATCGCCGAGCTGAGCCGGACCGCCCTGGCCGAGACCCGGGCGATCCTGGCCGACGCCGCCCCGGTCGAGGAGGATCCGGACCTCGCCGCCGCCCTCGTGCGCCTGGCCGCACGCTACCGCCGGGAGACCGGCCTGGAAGTGGAGGTCCATGCGGCCGAGCCGCCCGGGCTGGACCGGGAACGGCGGACGGTGCTGCTGCGCTGCGCGCAGGAGGGGCTCGCGAACGTACGCAAGCACGCCGGCGCCTGCCGGGCGGTGCTCCGCCTGAGCACCGCGGGCGAGCCGGGACGTGCCGCGCAGCTGGAGCTGTGGGACGACGGCCGGGGCTTCGAACCCGCCGCCGAGCACGATGGCCTCGGGCTGCCCGGGCTGCGCAGGCGCCTCCGCCTGGCCGGCGGCGAGCTCGAGCTGCGCAGCGCCCCGGGGGCCGGCACGCGGCTCACGGTGCGGCTGCCGCTCGCGGCCGAGGCGCCCGCGCCGGTGCGCCCGGACGACGAAGAGGAGGGCGGGAGGTGACTCGGATCGGGCAGCGGACGATCCGGGTACTCGTCGTGGACGACCACCCGGTCGTCCGCTCGGGACTCGCCGGACTCCTGGCGGACGAGCCCGGCCTGCTGCTCGCCGGGGAAGCGGCCAGCGGCGCGCAGGCCCTGCGCGTGGCCCGGGCCGTCCGGCCCGACGTCGTGCTCATGGATCTGCGCATGCCGGGCATGGACGGGGCCGAGGCGACCAAGCGCATCCTGGCCGAGCTGCCGGCGACCCGGGTCCTCGTGATCACGAGCTTCGAGAGCGACGAGGAGATCCTGGCCGCGGTCGAGGCGGGAGCGGAGGGCTATCTGCTGAAGGAGGCGACGGGGGCCGAGATCCTGAGGGCGGTACGGCGCGTCGCGGCCGGGCAGGCGGCGCTCGCGCCCCGGGTCGCGGCCAGGCTGCTCGCCCGCACCCGCGCGGCGGACGGGCCCCGGGCCCCCTCCCTGAGCCCCCGCGAGCTGGAGGTGCTGGGCTGCGTCGCGACGGGCGCCTCGAACCGACTGGTCGGCCGGGAGCTGGGCATCGGCGAGGAGACCGTGAAGACGCACCTGTCCCGCCTCTTCGCGAAGCTCGGCGTGCACGACCGGACCCGAGCGGTGACCCGGGCGATGGAGCTGGGCCTGCTGCCGCCCCCCGGCTGAACCTTCTCCGCCCCTCGCCTCCCGCGCGTGTTCGCCCGAAACGCGCGGGAGCGTCGCGCGCCTCGACGAGCATGCGCATCTCGCGGGGGTGTGCGGGTGCG
>JAUNLB010000116.1 GCA_030532485.1 Pseudoclavibacter sp. | reverse complement strand
CCGGACACGCATCGTCCAGTCGACTTCTCGTCTTCCTGACCCTCCGGGAGCCTATACTTCCCCGACACTCCCGAAAGGACACCACCAGCATATCCCGAACGGTACGACACCACAAGCCCACGAGGGGCTTTTCTGCTGAGTGTTTCCTGAGCGCCCGACGTGCAGACTCGCCCGAAACAACGGGCGACACGCGCCCCGAGAGGACCGTCGGGACAGACTCCGAGTCGGGAAAGCAAAAAGACACAGAAAGGATCCGAGTGAATCCTACCGGCCACCTGCGACATTGGAGGCGGGAAACGAGGGAAATGTTCGCAAGTCAGATTCTTGTTAGAGTGTGGCCATGAGTCGCACCGTGCCCATCTCTTTTGTTCTGGCGGGCCTCGCGCTCGTCGGCACGCTGCTGGCCACCCTCATGCAGCTTGCGGCGCGAACCGTGCCGGGGACGCACCTGCTGCTCGCCTTCGTCGGTTTCGCGGTGCTGCTCGGCTGCGGGGCGCTCTGGCTCGTCGCGCTCGCCTTCGTCGTCGCGGCCCGCCGCTCGGCGATCCGTCGCGGCGCTCCGCTGCTGCTGGCGGCGGTGCTGCTCGGCGGCTCAGGGCTCCTGCCCGCCTGGGACCCGCCCCTGCAGCAGCTGGGCTTCGCCCTGGCCCGTCCTGCGCTCGACGGCTATCTGACCGACGGCGTGTGTCCGGATCGGGTCGGGCCCTATCGGGTCGCCTCCTGTTTGGAGTACGAGGACGGAACCCGATTCGTGCTGATCAAGGGCGCCGGCCTCCTGAACGGGGCGGGATACGCGTTCTCGCTCCCCGGCGAGGAACAGCCCCGTGGGGCGGAGGGGAACCCTCTGGTGCCGGGCGCCGAACTCGGGGGCGGCTGGCGGCTGGCCGTCCTGCCTTGGGACTGAGACCGCGAGGGGCGGCGGCTGCGCCGGTCGGGCCGACGGCGACGAGCCCGCCTGGGGCTGAGACCGCGAGGGGCGGCGACCGGATCCGGTGCCGGGGTACAGTGTGCTCGTGGAACACGCCGCGGAGTGCGTCATGGCGGTCGCGATCGATGTGCGCGACCAGCTGCACCGGGCGAGGACGCCGATGCAGGCGCTCGCCGAGTTCGTGCCCGCCCACCGTCGGCTGCTGCTGCCCAGGCCCGCCCGGATGCGGCGCATCGGCGAGGTCTGGTCGCTCGGGGTGTTCCTATTGGACCTGGAGGCCCGGCTGTACGTGGCGGGATCGACGACCCGGGCCAAGCCGCCCGAGCGGGTCGGCTACGCCTCCGAGTCGGCCCGCGAGCGCGACGCCATGCGCACGGCCGCCCACCGCGGCGGATTCGCGGACGGGCAGGTCGTGCACTACGACGCGACCCGCATCGACCTGCGGGAGTTCGATCGGGAGGCGGGCCCGCTGCGGCTGGACGGGGGACGGGCGGTCGTGCGCTGGGCGCCGCTGGTCTCGCTCGGCAACTGCCGCCCCTTCGCCGAGTACGTGCAGGAGCGGGTGGAACTGCTGCTGCATCCGCCGGAGGGGGCCTGAACCGGACGTCGAGGGTCGGCACTACGATCGCGCTGTGCCTTCTTCCCGGTCCCACTCGCCCGAGCCTGCAGCCGCCGATCCGCCGTTGCCGCCCGGCGGCGCCGGGACGATCGGCATCCTCATCGTCTCCGCTTTCGTCGTGATCCTCAACGAGACCACGATGAACATCGCGCTGCGCGAGATCATGGCCGATATGGGGGTGGACGAGCGGACCGCCCAGTGGTTGGCGACGGCGTTCCTGCTCACCATGGCGGTCGTGATCCCGGTCACCGGCCGTCTGCTGCAGCGGGTGCGCACCCGTCCGCTGTTCCTGGGCGCGATGGGCGCCTTCGCGACGGGCACCCTGTTGGCCGCCCTCGCTCCCGGCTTCCCCGTGCTGCTCGCGGCCCGGGTCGTACAGGCCTGCGGGACCGCGGTCATGATGCCGCTGCTCATGACCACGATCATGGAGCTCGTGCCCGCCTCGCGCCGCGGCCGGTTCATGGGCAATGTCTCGGTCGTCATCGCGGTGGCTCCGGCCGTCGGTCCCGTGCTCTCCGGCCTCGTGCTGAGCTTCGCGAGCTGGCGATGGGTGTTCCTCACGGTTCTGCCGATCGCGGTGCTCATGCTCGGGATCGGGGCGTGGCGGCTGCGGGACGTGGGCGAGTTGCGCCCGGCCCGGGTCGATCCGCTCTCGGTGCCGCTGGCCGCGGCGGGCTTCGGCGGGCTCGTGTTCGCGTTCACCCGTTTCGGGGGCGAGGGCGGCGGTCCGTGGGCCGACCCCCTCCCTTTCCTGCTGCTGGCCGGATCGCTCGCGGTGCTGGCGCTGTTCGCCTGGCGGCAGCGGGTGCTGCAGCGGCGGGACGAGGCGCTCTTGGATCTGCGCGTGCTGCGATCGGCCGGCTACCGGGCGGGGGTCGTGATCATCTCGCTGTCGATGCTCGTGCTGCTGGGCACGGTCATCCTGCTGCCCCTCCTCATGCAGGGCGCGTTCGGGCTGGAGCCCCTGCAGGTGGGGCTCGTGACGTTGCCCGGAGGGTTGCTCATGGGCGTCGTCGGCAAGATCGCGGGTCGGCTCTCGGACCGGTACGGAGCCCGGCCGCTCGTGATCGCGGGAACGTGCGTGACGGCCTCCACCTGCCTGCTCTACGCGATGCTGCTGGCACCGTACACGCCCTGGTGGTTCTTCTCGGTCGTGCACATGTGCACCTGTCTGGGGCTCGCCTTCACCTTCACACCGGTCTTCAGCACCGCGCTCGGCTCCCTGCCCCGTGAGCGGTACTCCCACGGCTCGGCGTTCATGAGCACGATGCAGCAGCTGGGCGGAGCCGCCGGGACGGCCGTCTTCGTCACGGTCATGGTCGCCTTCGGCGGCGGGGCGGCCGAGGCGGGCGGCGATGCACGGGGGATCGTCTCGGGTGCCAGGATCGCGTTCGCGCTCGGCTGCGGGATCGGGCTGCTCGCGGTCGCGGCCTCCTGGCGGCTGCGGGACGCGCGTCAGGCGGAGCCCGGAGCGGCTCAGCCCCGTTCCTGAGCCAGCAGCTCCAGGATCGCTTCGGCGCCGAACATGCGGGCGGTCTGCAGCGCCGAGGGGCTGCCGGCGTTCGGGTCGGCGCCGGCGGCCATGAGCAGCCGCACCGTCGGCTCGTCCTGCTTGAACACGGCGCAGCTGAGCGCCCGCTGCCCCCGGTCGTTGGCCGCCTCCGGGTCGGCGCCGGCGTCCAGGAGCATCGCGACCGTCGTGGGATGCGAGTGGTAGGCGGCGAGGATCAGCATCGTGTCGCCGTTCTGGTTGCGCATCTCCAGCGGGGCGCCGGCCTGCAGATAGGCGGCCAGGCGCTCGGTCTCGCCCTCCCGGGCCATCGCGAACAGGGCGTTCGCGAGCGCGACGGCGCGCTCGTCGGGTCCGCCGCCGTGCGGATCGGCGGCGTCCCCCGGGTTCGTCTCCTGCATCGCTCCAGTATGCCGCCCGCGGGGACGGTGCGCACGGGAGAATGGGGGATCGAACCCCCGCCCACAGCGTATGCCGCCCGCGGGGACGGTGCGCACGGGGTCCGGAAATACGGCGGGCTGCTGAAGACGGTATGCCGCCCGCGGGGAGGGCGCGCACGGCGGACGGTGCGCACGGCTCCTGCGGGCGGCGGGCGAGGGGACGGGCCCGCTTCGGCTGCATGGCGTATGGAGGGGTCTCAACGGCGGGCGAGGGGGACGGGACGGTCGAGGCGGCCGAGCTTGTCGGGGTTGCGGGTGATCCACAAGCTGTCGATCCGCCCCTCGTGGACCGCGATCGAGACGAGCAACTCGATCCGGCCGTCGATGCGGGCCAGAAGCGCCGCTTGTCCGTTGACCTCGGCGAGCTCCAGCCGGGCCGCGGGCTCCTTGGCCGCGATGCCGAGGAGGAAGCGGGCGACCGCCTCGGCGCCGGACACGGGTCTGCGGGCGGTGCCCGGCGTGCCGCCGCCGTCGGCCGTCAGGACCGCGCCGGGGGTCAGCAGCCGGACCGCGGCCGCCACGTCCTCGGCTCGGATCGCGGCGCTCAGCTCGGCCCACAGCTGCGGGGTGGCCTCGGCGCGGCGGTGCCGCCGCCGTTCCCGGAGCCGGTCGCGGGCGCGGCGGGCGAGCTGCCGCACGTCCGCCGCGGAGCGTTCGAGCGTGCGCCCGGTCTCCTCGGCCGAGAAGCCGAACACCTCCGTGAGCAGGAAGGCGGCGCGCTCGGCCGGCGAGAGGGTGTCGAGCACGACGAGCGTCGCCTGCGAGACCGCCTCTGCCAGGATCGCGTCGTGCTCCACCTCCGTGCCGGTGGCGATCGGCTCCGGCAGCCACGGGCCCGGGTACCGCTCGCGTCGGGCGGCCGCCGAACGCAGCTCGTCGAGCGCGAGCCGGGCGGCGATGCGGCACAGCAGCGCCCGCTCGCGGGCGACCGGCTGCCGGATCCGCTGCCGGCGCAGCCAGGTCTCCTGGACCACGTCCTCCGCGGCGGCGGCGCTGCCGAGCATCTCGTAGGCGAGGGTGAACAGGACCGTCCGGTGCGCCTCGAAGCCGTCCTCGGGCGCGGCCGGCCGACCGGCAGGCCGGTTCACGCTGCGATTCTTCCGGGTCGGGGGCCGCGCACGGTGCGGAAGGAGCCGGGCCGGCGGGCCTCGGCCCGCAGCCACGTGCTCGTGCGCCCGAGCAGCAGCTCCCTCACCGCCCCGCCGACCCGCCCGCCGAGGACCGGACCGCGGGGCGCGCCGTCCGGGCGCAGCAGCTGCGCGATCCCCACACGCTCGCCGAGGGACAGACAGCGCAGCAGGTAGCCGATGTCCGCCTCCGGAGCGGGCAGGCCCAGCGCCTCGGCGGCGATCGTGTCGGCCGCCGCCGCGCCCATCGGCAGGGCCGTCGCACAGCCGGTGCCCAGATGCGCGCCGGGCGCGGCTGCGCAGTCCCCGGCCGCGAGGATCCGCGGATCCTCCGGCAGCCGCAGCGCCGCGTCCACCGCGAGCCGGCCGTCCGCCGCGCGGGCGGGCTCGGGGGAGATCCTGGGCAGCACGGGCCGGGGCCCGGTCGCCCACAGGGTCACGGCCCCCGGCTCCGCTTCGATCCGGCGACCGTCCAGCATGCGGCAGCCGAGCCGCCGCAGGGCGGCCCGGACCCGCTCCCTCGCGTGCGGGCCCAGACCGCCCGCGACCAGGCCGGGGTCGGCGATCTCGACCCGGAAGCCGAGCTGCGCCAGCCGGGCCGCGGCCTCCACGCCCGTGGCGCCGCCGCCGGCGATGCGTACGGCCAGCCCGTGCCGGCGCGCCTCGTCGAGGGCCGGGCGCAGCGGGGGCAGATCGCCGGCCGCGTCGAGCGGCAGGGCGCCGGGCGGGGCGGACAGCCGGCTGCCCGTCGCCAGGATCAACCGGTCGAAGGGCAGCTCCCGGCCGTCGCTCAGACGCAGCAGCGCCCGCTCCCGGTCCACGAGGGCGACGGTGCCGGGCACGTGCTCGACCGCGGGGTGCAGCAGCTCCCGCAGCGGGCGCAGCGGCACGGGCCCGTCCGGCAGGGCGCGGTGCAGGCGGACGCGCTCGACGAAGTCCCGGCCGGGGGAGATCAGCCGCAGCCGCAGCAGCCGACCGGCCCGGGCATGTCCGGCCAGGCGGTTGGCGGCCATGACCCCCGCGTAGCCGGCGCCCGCGACGAGCACGACGAGAGGAGGTTGCGATTCGTTCCGAGTCATGCCCATGGGACGGGGCGCGGGGCCCGAGCGTGACAGCTCCCGCCGGGAACGGGCATCCCGGGCGTGTCGCCTGCAGCCGCCCCGATCCCGCGACGCGCGGGGGAGGGGCTCAGGCGCCGGAGGCGGGCTCGGCGCCGCCCACCCGCACGAAGCTCCACAGCTCGGCCCCGGTGGCCACCGGCGCGCGCCGCTCCGCGCCGGCGGCCGCGTCGTGCGCCTTCTGCTGCTCGCGGCTCTCGCTCCAGGCCTCGTAGCTGGCCTCGTCCGCCCAACGGGTCACCACCAGCCAGGTCTCCCGCCCGTCGGTGGGCTTGAGCAGCTCGAACCCCTCGAATCCGGGGGCCCGGTCCACCAGGCCGGCCCGGTGCTCGAAACGGCGGGCGAGCTCGTCCCCGGTGTCGGCGGGCACCTGCAGGGCGTTGATCTTCACGACGGTCATGGCGACATTCTCCCGCCTCCGGACGGATCAGTCCACGCCGTCCACGCCGGGGGACTCGCAGTCCGCGTCGCCCGGGCCGGCCCGCCCGGATCAGTCCACGCCGTCCGGGTCGATGAGCGGGAGCCGCTCGAGCATGACGGCGACCGCGTGGTCCGCCAGCTCGATCCCCGCCCCCTCGTAGAGGTTGATGGCGCCGTCCGCGCCCATACCCAGCAGATGCTCCGCGTGCTCGTCGGATCTCGCGGCGGCGACCGACTTCGCCTCGAAGGGGCTCGCGGTCAGATGCTCCAGGGCGCGCAGATTCGAGTCGTGGTGCGGCATCGCCAGCAGCACCAGCTCGACCGAGTGGGCCGAGCGCACCCGGGCCCAGAACTCCGCGTCGCTCGCGTCCCCCGCCAGCACCCGCAGGCCCCGCCCGCGCAGCTCCTCCACCCGGCCGCGGTCGCCCTCCACGCCCAGCACGCGCCAGCCCGGCATCGACGCCAGCCGCTCGTAGGCGGCCCGGCCGATCCGGCCCATGCCGAGCACGAGCGCGTTCGCGTCCCCAGTGTCCAGCAGCCGGTCCCGGGGCAGCAGGCGCGCCGGGTCCTGCCGGGGCAGCCGGCCCGCCAGCCGGTCCACGAGCGGCGCCCCGCCCCGGTTCACGAGCGTGGCGAACAGGAAGCTCGCCGCCACCGCCACCGCGACGATCGTCACCCACCTCTCGTCCAGGAGGCCGTAGTGCGCCCCGGTGTCCGCGACGATGATGGCGAACTCCGAGAAGCTGCCGAGCAGCAGCGAGGTCAGCAGCGCCGTCCGGTTGCGCAGTCGCATGCACCGCAGCAGCCAGACATAGGCGAGGAGCTGCACGGGCAGGACGGCGAGCAGCAGCACGAGCGCCACGACCAGGTCGTTCCAGTTCGGCAGCCCGAGCATGCCGATTCGCACGAAGAAGCCCACCAGGAACAGTTCCTTGACCGCGAACAGCTGCCTGGCCAGCCCGGCCGCCCGCCGGTGCGAGGCCAGCGACATGCCGATCAGCAGCGCCCCCAGATCGCCCTCCAGGCCCACCGTCTCGAACAGCCAGAAACCAGGCAGCAGCGCGAGTGCGACGCCGAACAGCACCGCCAGCTCGTCGCTGCGGATCCGCTCCCACATGCGCCGCACGATCCACACGACCGGCGGCAGGGCCGCCAGCAGCAGCACTCGGGGGCTCAGGGCGAACTCGTGCGCCCAGGTCATGAACGCGACCGCCGCCAGGTCCTGCACGACCAGGATGCCGATCGCGGTCTGCCCGTACAGGGAACCGAGCGCGCCTCGCTCCTCCAGGATCTTCACGCACAGCACGGTGCTGGAGAAGGTGAGCGCGAAGGCGACCAGCGAGAACGTCGTCAGATCGCCCGGCACGAGCGGCGCCAGCGCGGTCAGGGCGAGCAGCGCGAGCGTCGCGAAGGCGATCGCGCCGGCGATCACGGTGTGCGCGAGCATCGTGCCCCACACCTCGCGGCGCAGCAGCACCCGCACGTCCAGCTTGAGCCCGATCGTGAACACGAGCAGCGTGACGCCGAGGTCGGCGATCTGGCTCAGGCCCTCGAAGGGCTCGACGCCGAGAGCCGCGACGACGAATCCGGCGGCCAGAAAACCCACGAGCGGCGGCAGTCGCAGCAGGATCGCGGCGAAACCGGCGACGAGGGCGACGCCGAGGATCGGGACGAGAGTTCCCACGCGCACAGCTTAGACCGGCTCGTTCCCGGTGCCCCGCGTTGCTGTGCACGGGAGTCTCCACGTGTACAGTTCAGGCCGGCTCGTTCCCGGTGCCCTGCGTTGCCGTGCACGGGAGTCTCCACGTGTACAGTTCAGGCCGGCTCGTTCCGGGTCGTCTCGGCTGCCGGCGATTCCCGGCGCCGCGTTCGATGAACGCAGC
>JAUNLB010000115.1 GCA_030532485.1 Pseudoclavibacter sp. | reverse complement strand
CCCGGCACGGCCGAGCGCTGGAGGCGTTTCTCGTAGATCTGCATCTCCAGCGCGTGCACGTCCTCGGAGATCGCGGCCAGGCGCGCCCGGTGCTCGCCCTCCTGGCCACGCAGCCGGGCGAGCTCCGCGTTCTGTTCCTCCCGCTCCCGCTCGGAACGGGCCAGATCCGCGCGGGCCTGCTCCAGGCTGCGGGACAGGGAGTCGAGCACCGGGGGGACGGCGCCCAGCACGGTGCGCGTGCGGCGCAGCTCCGCGCGGCGCAGCACCGCCTCCCGCGCCGCCCGCTCCGCGGCCTCCCGCTCCTGCTCCAATCGGGTCCGCAGCTGCTCGGCGCGGCCGCTCTCGGCCCGGATGCGCTCGCGCAGCGTCTCCAGCCGCAGGCGCGCCTCCACCTCCCGCTCCCGCGCCCGCTCGACGGCCGCCTGCTGCTCGCCGCGGCCGCTCGCGTCCAGCTCGGGCTTCGGCTGCTCGGCGTGCTCCTGTACCGCCCGCTTCGCCTCTTCGGCCCGTGCCTGCGCCTCCTCGACGCCCGCGGAGGCCTGCGCCAGCCCCTTGCCGGCCCGATCGTGCTCGGCGACCGCCGCGTCCGAGCGGGCCTGCGCCCGATTGAGCTGCTCCCGGCGGCGCGCCAGCTCGGCGTCGAAGGCCCGCAGCGCCTCCAGCGCCGCGACCGCCTCCTCCTTGGCCGCCCGCAGGGCCCCGCGGCACTCGGCCAGCTCCAGCGCGCCCCGGTCGATGTCCGCGGACGCCCGCGCCAGACGCGCCTCGGCCCGTTCCCGCTCGGCGGCGATCTCGATCCGGGAGGAGCCGGCGGTGCCGGAGCCGCCGCGCACCAGCAGAGGCGTGGCCAGCTGCCCGTCCCGCGTGACGACCGTGAACCGTTCGGCCCCCTCCGCGTCCCCGGCGTGCTCCCGCACCGCCGCGAGCACCCGCCGGGCCTGCGCCAGATCCTCGGCGACGGCGGTGCCCGCCAGCAGCCGCGCCAGCGCGGGCGGGGCGCTGCGCAGGAGCGAGGCGGCCGGCACCGCCCCCGCCCGCCCCGCCGCGGCCAGCAGCCGCGCCGCGGCGGTCCCGGCCTCCGCGGCGCCGGCCGCGTCCTCGCGCAGCAGCTCGAGCCGGCCGTGCTCGCCGGCCCGGGCGTACTCGAGCACGTCGAAGGCGGTCTGCTCGTCCGCCACCAGCACGGCCTCGGCGAGCGTGCCGAGCGCGGCGGCGATCGCGGCTTCGGCCCCCTCCTGCACCCGCACCGCCTCGCTCACCGTGCCGTGCACCCCCGCCGGCTGCGCCGCCAGCAGGGCCTCGGTCGCGTCCGCCGCCCGGTCCGCGAGCGCGAGGGCGGCGATGCGGGCCTGGAGGGCGTCGCGCTCCCGCTCCAGCTCGTGCTGCCGCTCGCGCCGCAGCTCCACCTCCGCCTCCGCGTCGGCGACCCGCAGCTGCGCCTGCCGGTGGGCCTCGTCGAGCCCCGTCGAATCCGCCTCGCCCCGCTCGGCCGAGGCGAGCAGCTCGTCCAGGGCCGCGGCGGCCTCCCGCATGCGCGCGGCCGCGGCGTCCCGGGCGTTGCGCTGGCGCAGCACCTCCCCGCGCACGGCGGCGAGCTTGGAGGCGGCCGCGTCCAGCTGCCCCTGCAGGCGGGTGCCGCGCAGCTCGTGCTGCGAGAGCAGCGCGGACTGGGCGGCGATGCGGGCGTCCAGGGCGTCCAGCGCCTCCCGTTCCCGGCCGGTCGCCTCCTGCGCCTCGCGCCAGGAGCCCTCCGCCGCCTCGGCCTGTTCGCGCAGCCGCTCGCACTCCGCCTCGGCCTGCTCGACGGCCTCGGCGGAGACCGAGGGGGTGAAGGCGGGGGTCTCCAGCCGCGAGGCGAGCAGGCCCTGCCGCTGGGCGGCGAGCATCTGCAGGTTCCGCAGCCGCTCGTGCACGCTCTCCAGCTCGAAGACGATGCGCCGCGCCCGGTCCACCGCGTCGCCACGCTGGGCGGAGACGATGCCCTCGATACGCTCCACGGCCCGCTGCAGCTTCTCCTGCAGCACGGCCCGCTCGGTCCGTCGCTCCTGCTCGCCATGCTGGGCGGCGGCGAGCTCCTCGCCCAGTCGCACGGCGTCGTCCGCCATCAGCCGCGCCTTGGCGTCCCGTGCGATGGCCGCGATGCCGTGCGCGCGGCGGGCGATCTCCGCCTGCCTGCCGAGGGGGCCGAGCTGGCGGCGCACCTCGCTCGTCAGGTCCTTGAGCCGCGTGAGGTTCGCCTCCATGCCGTCCAGCTTGCGGACCGTGCGTTCCTTGCGGCGACGGTGCTTGAGGATGCCGGCGGCCTCCTCGACGAAGCCGCGGCGGTCCTCCGGGGTGGCGTGCAGCACGCCGTCCAACCGCCCCTGCCCGACGATCACGTGCATCTCACGGCCCAGGCCCGTGTCGCTCAGCAGTTCCTGCACGTCCAGCAGACGCGCCTGCGCGCCGTTGATCGCGTATTCGCTGCCGCCGTTGCGGAACAGGGTGCGGCGGATCGTCACCTCGCTGTACTCGATGGGCAGAAGGCCGTCGGCGTTGTCGATCGTCAGGGTCACCTCGGCCCGTCCGAGCGGCCCGCGGGTGGCGGTGCCGGCGAAGATGACGTCCTCCATCTTGCCGCCGCGCAGGCTCTTGGCGCCCTGTTCGCCCATGACCCAGGCCAGCGCGTCCACGACGTTCGACTTGCCCGAGCCGTTGGGGCCGACCACGCAGGTCACCCCGGGCTCGAAGACGAGCTTCGTGGGGTTCGCGAACGACTTGAAGCCCTTGATGGTCAGGCTCTTCAGGTGCACGGACGGGCTCGCTTTCGGGCGGGGTCGGCTCCGAGCCTAGACGAAGGGCCCGGACTCCTCGCCGTCGAGCGCCGCGACGATGCGTCGGCTCCGAGCCGAGACGAAGGGCCCTGCACGCCCGCGGGCGGTCGAGCGACGAGCAGCTCCCCCGTCTCCTCCCCTCCCTCCCCGCGTGCATGCTCGCCCTCGACGCGACCCCCAGGCAGGCAACCAGGCGCCTGCGCGCCGAGGCGATCCGGGACGCCCTGGCCCCCTCCCTGGACCAGACCCGGGTGACCGGGCTGGTGACGCTGCCGGATACGGCTCCTCGAGCCGAGCGGGCGGAGCATCGCGCCCGACCCGGAGAGAACGGATCGTCGCCTCGACCCGAGCGGGCGTAGCATGGACACAGCCGGGCGCCGCCGGCCGCCAGCCGATCCGAACGGGGGACCGTCCATGCCGTCGACGCGCACGCTGCGCCGGGCCGCGACCGCCTCGGCCCTCGCCGCGGTCTGCACGGGTGCGTTGTCCGGCTGCCTGTTCCTGCCGCTCGTCGACGGGGTGACCGTCCCGCTGAAGGAGCGCGAGCCGCGCAGTTCCTCCCCCGTCCCCTCCGAGCCGGAGCCGAGCCGGCCGGCGCCGGAGCAGTCCCCTCCGCCCGAGCAGACCCCCTCCGGCGAGGACCGCCGGGAGGGGTAGCGCGACCGCCTCTACCGCTGCCGCGAGGAGCCCGGTGGCCGCTGGCAGCGCGGGCAGAAGTGGCTGGAACGGTTCTGGAACGCCTCGCGCACGATCGGCGCGCCGCAGCGGCGGCACGGCTCGCCCTGGCGGCCGTAGGCGTCCAGCGAGTGGGCGAAGTAGCCGGCCTGGCCGTTGACGTTCACGTACTGCGCGTCGAAGCTCGTGCCGCCCTCCGCGAGCGCCCTGGCGAACACCTCGCGCAGATGCCGGAGCAGCTCGCGCCGCTTGCGCGGCGGGATCGAGACGCCCGGCCGGGCGCCGTGCAGTCCGGCCCGCCACAGCGACTCGTCGGCGTAGATGTTGCCCACCCCGCTGAGCAGGCTCTGATCGAGCAGCGCCGCCTTCACGCCGCCCCGGCGCCGCCCGAGCTCGGCCAGGAAGCGCTCGTCGTCGAAGCGGGGGTCGAGCGGGTCCCGGGCGATGTGCGCGATCTGCCGGGGCGTGCGGCCGTCCAGATACGCCTCCGCCGCGTCCGGCAGCCCCGTGGCGCCGTGCTTCCGCCCGGCCGCCGGGGCGCGGGCTCCCTCGCCGCGCTCCGAGCCGGGGTCCAGCGGGTCCACCGCGAGCGAGCCGAAGCGGCGCTGGTCCACGAAGGCGACGTCGTAGCGGCCCGCCGGACCGTCCAGCGCGATGCGGGCGCGCAGATGCCGCTCGCCCCCCGCGTCCGGCGCTCGCACGAGCAGTTGCCCGCTCATGCCCAGATGCGCGAGCAGGGCCTCGTCCCGGCCGGCCACGGGCAGCCACAGGAACTTGCCCCGGCGCTGCGGCGGCTCCAGCCGGGCGCCCTCCAGGCGGCCCGCGAAGTCCTGGGCGTCGCCCTCGTGGCGCCTGATCGCCCGCTCGTCGAAGACGGAGACGGCGAGCACCCTCGCCCCGCTCGCGATCTGCGCGAGCCCGGCGCGCACGACCTCCACCTCGGGCAGCTCGGGCATGCGGACGGTCAGCCCGCGGGCCCGAGCCGGGTCCAGGCGTCCAGCGCCGCGGCCATCTCGGCGACCTTCTTGCTCGTGCCCCGGCCCGAGGCGCTCGCGAGCGTCTCGCCGTCCCGCGTCACCGTCACGACGGCCGTGTACCGGCGGTCGTGGTCGGGACCCGAGCCGGTGACCGCGTAGACGGGCGCGTTCGCGCCGTGCTCCGCCGCCCGCTCCTGCAGCGAGGTCTTGGGGTCCAGCGCCGCGCCGAAGCGGTCGGCCTGGTCCCGCAGCGGCTCGATGAGGCGCATGACCAGCCGCGTGGCCGCATCGCCGCCGGCCGAGAGGAAGGCCGCCCCGATGATCGCCTCGGTCGCGTCGGCGAGGATGCTGTCCTTGTCCGAGCCGCCGGTCATCCGCTCGCCCCGGCCGAGGTGCAGATAGCCGCCGATGCCCACGCCCCTGGCGATCTCGGCGAGCGCCACGGTGGACACGAGCGCCGCCCGGCGTTTGGCCAGCTGGCCCTCGTCCAGGTCCGGGTGCTCGCGGAAGAGCATGACGGTCACCGCCTGGCCCAGGATCGAGTCGCCCAGGAACTCGAGACGCTCGTTGTGGGGCACTCCGGGGTGCTCGAAGGCGTAGGAGCGGTGGGTGAGCGCGAGCCCGAGCAGCTCGGGGACGAACTCGACCCCGAGGCGGTCCGCGAGCTCATGCTGCGGGGATGCCTCGGGGTCGTCGATCGGCACGATCGCGTCGTGTCGAAACGTCAGGCGTCGGCGACGCGGCGGCCCTTGTACTCGTAGTACAGGGGGGTGCCGGCGGCGTCCTCGACGAGCTTGGCGCGGTGGGGCAGGCTGTAGGTGACCTTGCCGCCCTCCACGGTCCTGACCAGCGTCGGCACCGACGCCTTCCACTGCGAGCGGCGCGCGCGCGTATTCGAGCGGCTCTTCTTGCGCTTGGGGAGGGCCATGGGCTCCTGCCTCTCTTGTCTTACGTTCTGGAACGTTTGCGTGCCCGCGCACCGGCGGGCCGGTTCACCGGCCCTGCGCCGACGGCGCGTCCGGGTCCGATGGGTCCGCGCCGAACTGCGACAGGGCGGCCCACCGCGGATCGATCCGGTCCTCCTGGGCCGGGCGCGGCTCTGTGAGCTTCTCGCCCGTCTCCGGATCGAGTCCGAGGCAGTCCGGCTCGCACACCGGCTGGAAGGGGAGGGCGAGCACCACCGCGTCGCGAACGGGGGGCTCAAGATCGATCTGATCGTCGTGAACCCGGTATTCGAGCGCGTCGTCTAGAGCATACGCGAAGAGCTCGGCGAATTCGACTCGCAGCTCGTCGTCGATCGCCTCGAGGCAGCGGCTGCACTCCCCCGACAGCTCGGCGTCCACCCGTGCCGTCGCGAGGATCCCGTCGTGCAGGCTCTCCAGCCGCAGGCGCAGCTCCAGTTCGCTGCCGGCGGGCACGGCGACCATCCCCTCCCCGATGCGCTCGCGCACGGGCAGGCGCAACTCCAACTCGCGCATCGTGCCGGGCTTGCCGACGAGCGTGCGCACGTTGATCTCGAAGGGGGATGCGGGCACCCGGGGAGTCTAGCGCCTGCGGACGCTCAGCGGCTCATCGGCAGCATCTGGTCGATCGTCGTGTCCATATCGCCCTGCAGGAAGTCCTTGACCACCGTCGGGACGTAGGGGCTCACGTCCCCGCCGAGCGAGTTGACCTGCCGCACGAGCGAACTGGAGACGTGCATGTGGGCGGGGCTGGGGAGGATGAACATCGTCTCGATGCGGGCGAGGTCCCGGTTGACGATCGCCATGGGCGCCTCGTAGGCCACGTCGAACTGGGAGCGCAGGCCCTTCACGATGACGTTCGCCCCCACGTCGGTGCAGTAGTCCACCAGCAGCCCCATCGACCATCCCGCCACCCGGACATCGCCGCGGACCTGGGCCTCGGCGAGCGACTGCTCGATGAGCTCCACCCGGCGGGAGATCGGCAGCATCGCGGTCTTGCCGGGGTTGTGGACCACGACGACGTGCACTTCGTCGAACACGCTCGCCGCACGGGCGATGACGTCGAGATGGCCGAGCGTGACTGGATCGAACGACCCGGGAACGACGGCAACTTTGCTCATGACATTCAAGTTTATACGCGAACTTTCGGTAAATACCCGGTTCCTCGGGCTTTTATAGGGGATGCACCGGACGCGAGCGTCCCCTTCGTGCCCCCTCCACAGTCGCCCGGGCGGGCGGCGCGGAGCGCACCGCATTCTATCGAGCGAGCCCCGTCGATCGACGCGGCGGAGCCGCCGACCCGCTCGCCGCTCAGCCGCTGCGCGGCTCGCCGAACAGCGTCTCGCCGACGAAGCCGCCCGGTCCGCAGCCGGGCGGGATCGCGAAGACCGCGCTGCCGACGGGGACCGTCCAGCTGTTGAGCAGATCCGCCTCGGCCAGGCGCTCCTGGATGGGCAGGAACTGCTCGGTCACGTCCTGCTGGAACGAGCCGAAGAGCAGGCCGGAGTCGCTCACGGCCGCGCCCCTCCCCCCGGCCCCGGGCGACACCGGGACGTCGTAATTGTGAGTCCTGCGCAGGATCCGTTGCCGAGGCTCGTCGCTCCTGGCGCGGCGCAGATGGGAGGCGGGGTGGATCACCGTGAAGCCCCGCCGCGTGCGGGCCTCGAAATCCGGTTCGTCGTGCTCGTGCGCGCCGGTGAGAGGTGCTCCGGTATCCAGGCGGCGGCCGATCGCCGCCTCCCGGCCGGGCCGGTCCACGACGTCCCAGCCCTCCATGTCCATGCGGATCCGACGCAGCACGAAGGAGGTGCCGCCGAGCAGCCAGGCCGGGGCGCCCGGGGTCTGCGGACCGATCCACACCAGATCGTCGAGCTCCCCGCTCGGCTGCGCCGTGCCGTCGAGCTGACCGAAGAGGTTCCGCTGCGTGCGGCCGTCCGCACCCGTGCCGCGGGCGTTGCGGAAGCCCTCCTGGGTCCAGCGCAGCACCGTGAAGGCGCGGGCGTCCTTCAGCAGCATGCGGCGCGCATGGGCCAGCGCGAGCGGATCGTCGGAGCCGATCGCCAACAGCAGGTCCCCGTCGCACCACCGCTCCTCCAGCCGGTCGATCGGGAAGGCGGGCAGCGGAGCCAGCCAGGCCGGGCGGACGGCGGGGTCGACCCGCTCGACGAGCCCGGGGCCGAAGCCGAAGGTGATCGTCAGCCGGGCCGGATCCCTCGCCAGCTCCGGCTCCTGATCGGCCACCGGCGCGACGCCGGCGGTCAGACGGGCGGCGTCGTCCGAGAGCAGGCGCAGCAGCGTGCGCACCCCCTCGCGGTCCGTGCCGGGGGCCAGGTCCAGGGCGAGATAGACCGCGTGGGCGCCCGGAACGTCGCTCACCCCCGCCTGGTGCGGGCCGTGGAAGGGCAGGCGGTCCCCGCCGAAGCCGGCGTCGCCCGCCGCCGGTGCGGGGCCGGTGCGCTCGGCGAGCGCGCGGACGCCGAAGGCGCCGCCCGCGCCGGCCGCCGCACCGAGCGCGAGCAGCCCCGCGCCCAGCACGGATCTGCGGCGCGGGCCCCGGGGGGCGGGCCCGGACGCGTCCGCGCCGGCCCGCTCCGCCTCCGGGACGCCCTGATCGGACGCGGGGTCTTCCCTC
>JAUNLB010000114.1 GCA_030532485.1 Pseudoclavibacter sp. | reverse complement strand
ACACCGTTCTTGACGAACACTGTTCGCTCATCTACCCTGGCGGCATGTCCCGCGAAGCCTCCCCGCACCGCCGCGGCCGCGCCGCCAAAACGCCCCTGAGTCGCGAGGCGATCCTGCGCGAGGCGGGCGCGATCGTCCGCGGCGAGGGGGTGGGGGCGCTAAGTATGCGGGCTTTGGCCGGGCGGCTGGACACCGGGCCCGCCGCCCTCTACGTCTACGTCCGCAGCCGGGAGGAGATCCTCGAGGCCCTCTTCGACGAGGTGTTCGCGGCGCTGCCCGCACCGCGGCCGCGGGAGGGGCACTGGCGCGGGCCGCTGCTCGACTTCGCCGTGACCGCGGTCGAGCGCCTGGCCGCCTGGCCGGGGCTCGCCGCCTCGCGCCTGGGTCGCATCCCGCGCGGCCCGGGGGTCTTCGCCGTGGTCGAGGGTGTGCTCGCCTGCCTGGAGCGCGGCGGCGTGGAGGCCGGAAGGGCCGCCCTGGCGGCGGACGGCCTCATGCTCATGATCGTCGCCCACGCCGCGGAGCTGGCCGAGGTGCGCAGCGCGGGCGTCCCGCTGGCGCAGCAGCTCCGGGCGGCGCGGCAGGCCGTGGCGGCGCTGCCCGCCGAGCGCTACCCGATGGTGCGGGCCCATGCGGAGGAGCTGTTCGCACCCTCTGCCGAGCAGCGGGTGCGCTGGTCCCTGCAGGTCTTCCTGCACGGCGCCGCCGAGACGCCTGTGCCCGGAGCGGACGGGGCCGGAGCGGTGATCCCGGAGTCCGTCGTCTTCGTGGGCAATCTCCTGGTCTCGGCGGGCGCCGCGGCCGCAGCGGTCTTCGCTTGCGTCCGCCCCGCCGCGCTCAGCGGCGCACAGGCGCCGGGCCCGGGGCAGCGCGTCTTCCTCGCCATGTACGCCGCCCGGGCCGTGCCGCTGGGGATGCTCGCGGCGGCTGCGCCCCTGTGGGGCGGGGCGGCCGGGACCGCGATCCTCACGGCCGCGGCCCTGAGCCAGCTCGGCGACGCCGCGATCGGCGCCCGCCGCCGCAGCCGGGGCATGTGCGCGGGCGCCCTCGCCGCCACGGCGATCCACGCCCTGGCCGCGATCACGTTCGCCGCCTGACGCGGCGCCCACGGCAACCGGACCGCCGAAGAGAACCGGCAGGCTCCGCTACTCTGCATCCCCTTCCCGCTCGAGCGAATCGGAACAGGGCGGTCGCGTGCTTCCGTTTTCCGGTTCGAGGCGCATCCATTCGGGCAGGGCGGGCGTGAGCTGTGGCCACTGTTGCTGAAGTGCCCTTGCGATGTCGTTGATGCTGCGTCGTGCTGCTTCGCTCAGTTCGGGGTGGTCGTCCTGTTCGACGTGTTGTGCAGCGAGCCGGAGGTCCGCGGCGATGCCTTCATCCAGGTGCTCCGGATCTTGTCCGTTGGCCGGGTGCTCGGCGCGCCATACGGCGCGCAGGGAGATGATGAGAGCCGCAAACGGAGAAGCGAGCCCTTGCGCAGCATCGGTGAAGCTGTTGAGCGCCGCGTCCCGGTCGCCGAGTTCGCGGTATAGATCCACCTGCACCGTCAGCGATCGGATCAGTTCAGGCAGCCGAGAGGGATATGTGTCGACGAGGCGACGCCGGATATCGATGGCTTCGTTGATGGCGTGCAGAGCGTGCTGGTGGTGGCCGAGCGCGTGGAGGGTGGTGGCGTGGTTGCTGAGGGCTCGGGCGAGGTCGGGGAGGTGTGCGGGGTTGGTGGTGGCGAGGTCGCGGTAGATGCCGATGGCTTCGATTTCGGTGTCGTGGGCGTGCTGGTGGTTGCCGAGTTCGCTGAGGGTGATGGCGTGGTTGGTGAGGGCCCAGGCGAGGTTGGGGCGGTGTGTGGGGTTGGTGGTGATCAGGTCGCGGTAGATGTCGATGGCCTCGGCGCGAATGTCGTGGGCGTGCTGGTGGTGGCCGAGCTCGCGGAGGGTGGCGGCGTGGTTGGTGAGGGCCCAGGCGAGGTCGGGGCGGTGTGCGGGGTTGGTGGTGACCAGGTCGCGGTAGATGTCGATGGCCTCGGTTTCGGTGTCGTGGGCGTGGTGGGGGTGGCCAAGCTCGCGGAGGGTGGCGGCGTGGTTGCTGAGGGCTCGGGCGAGGTCGGGGCGGTGTGCGGGGTTGGTGGTGACCAGGTCGCGGTAGATGTCGATGGCCTCGGTTTCGGTGTCGTGGGCGTGGTGGGGGTGGCCAAGCTCGCGGAGGGTGGCGGCGTGGTTGCTGAGGGCTCGGGCGAGGTCGGGGCGGTGTGCGGGGTTGGTGTCGGCGAGGGTGCGCCAGAGTTCGAGTGATTCGCTTGCGGCGTCCTGGGCTGTGTCGTGTTGGCCGAATTTGTGGCGATAGAGGGCGAGTTCTTGGAGCCATTCTGCGCGGTTTTGGGGGGCTTGTTCGCCGGTTTCCGGGTCGGGCTCGGGTTCGGTGCGTTCGGTGACGGTGAGGTTGAATCGGTCGAGGGTCGGGTGTGCTGGGCGGAGGTGTGCGGCGATGGTTCGGAGGTGGTCTTTGTCGGCGTTTTGGGCGAGTTGTTCGAGGCAGGGGACGAATGGGCCGGCTTGTTGTTGGGCTTGGGTGAGGGCTTCTTGCCAGATGTGGGGTGCGGTGTGGAGGCATTCCTCGGCGAGGAGTCGGGCTCCTGCTTCGTCGAGGGAGCTGGCGCGGTTGATGACGGTGACCAGGCGGGCGGTGGCGCGGCGAATCTCGGCGTTTTTATTGTCGCGGGATTGTCGTCGAGCGGCGGTGGGGGCGTCGTGTTCGGCGGGTTGCGGGGGGAGGATGCGGTGGAGGGGGAGGAGTTTGTCATCATCGTCCAGATCGGTGGCGAATTCGCGCAGGACGAGGCGTTCGCCGAGGGGGTCTGGTCGGACGGCGAGGCCGGAGTCGATTTCGTCGCCGTCGAGGATATCGGCGAGGGTGTTGGCGATCTGTCTGGGGACGACGTTGGTTCCGGGGATCGGGTCTGATTCTTTATCGCAGCCGAAGGTTTTACGGAGGAGCTCGGTGGCACGCCGGATAGTGCCGGGGGCGGTGAGGGTGAGGGCGGCGCCGGCGAGGCCGCGCAGGCCTTTGATACGCATTTCGAGGGCGCGTTGCCAGTAGCGGAGCTCGTGGTCGAAGAGAGCGTCGTAGAAGCCGGCGCGGCTGAGCGTTTGGGGCTGTCCGTGGTGGGATTCCTGGGACTGCTCTTGCTCGGAGTCCTGGGGTTGGTCTTGCTCGGGGTTCTGGGGTTGTTTTTGCTTGGGATCTATGGGGAGTTTGTTTTGGGCGATGAGCCAGGAGATTACGAGGACGTCGAGGTTTGTGGCGCGTCCTTCGAGGGAGGTTTCGATGTGGTGCAGGGCGGTGGCCACGGCCTCGTCTTCCTCTTCGGGGGAGCGGGTCGTGTGTTCGGGGGTGAAGATCTGTATCGTTTTGCGGGCGAGTCGTTCGTGGTCCTCGTGGCGGCGGGGCAGGCGCATCTCGGAGGCGTCCAGTCTGACGCTCGCGAGGTCATTCAGGAGGTGTTCCCACCAGCCGGCACGTTCCGGCTCACCGGGTTGTCGTATCCGCTGTGTGCCGTCGGTGCCGGCCGCGGTCGCTTCCTGTGGCCTGGTCTCCTGGGCGCCGGTTCGGGCGGTGAGGAGGATGCGGGTGGGGCTGGTGCGGGTGGCGAGGTCGGCGATGAGGGTGGCGAGGTCCTCGGTGGGGTATTCGTCGGCGTAGTCGATGACGACGAGGAGGGGTGAGACGATGCCGGCGAGCCAGCGGTTGCGGGGGTCGCGGAGGGGGGTGGGGGTGTGTGGCGTTGGTGTGACGGGTGTCGGGGTTTTGGAGAAGTGGGTGAAGCCGGTGTGCCAGTGCTCTTGGGCGAGGCGGGTGCAGAGTTCGGTGGCGATGCGGGTTTTGCCGGCGCCGCCGACGCCGGAGAGGACGCGGATGGCGAAATGGGCGGAGCTGGGGCTGCACCATTCGCTGAGCCGGGCGAGGGGGTCGTCCGGGTCCTCGGGAGTGTCGACGAAGGGGACCGCGGCACGGCGGGCCTGGAGCTGCTCGTGCGGGGAGAGGCCTGCTCGTGCGGGGTGGACGGGGGCGTTGAGCCGGATGCAGCCTTCGGGTCCGCCGGGGACGGGCAGGCCGGGGTGTTCGGCGCGGATGGTGCCGATGTCGACGGTTTCGGCCCACTCCCATTCGGTGTCGTGCAGGAGCCGGTGGGCGTGTTCGAGGGCGCGGTCCCAATCGGGTTCGGGTTCGGTCAGGCAGGTGGGGTCGAGCGCCAGCAAGACGCCCGGACCACCGCCGGGGGGCCGCAGCTCGTCGCTCAGGGGGCGTCCGTCGCGCAGCTCGGGGACGCCGCTGCGGCGGGCCGGTTCCAGCAGCTGCGCGTCGCCGGCCGGGTCCTTCCAGTCGTGGTCCAGGCGGATCAGCAGCAGGGCATGGGCGGGCCTGCCGCTTCGAGGATCGAGCAGCACGAGCAGGGGGTGCAGCTGCGCGTCCAGACAGGCGCTGGCGAAGCACAGCGCCAGGTCCAGACAGCCACCATGACGGGGCGCGTTCAGGATCTGCACGGGCGGGCGGATCGGCTGACCGGGCCCGGGATCACCCTCCTCGACCGGAGGCTCGGCATAAGCAATCGGCCCGGCCGCCGCCAAGGCGTCGAACACCGCCCGAGCCCGCTGCAGACGCGACTGGCTCGCCCCGGGCCCCGGGAACCGCTGTCGCGCCGCCGTCGGCAACAGACCCGACACCACCTCCACCGCCGCATACCCCGCCAGCGCCCCGGGATCCCCGCTCCGATCCCATCTCGACCACATCAACACGACACCACTCCGATCTCGCTCGATTCCTGCACCGGGTCTGTCGCCTCGCCGCCGCCCGCCGTGAAACTCAGGCGGTGCACCCCGGCCGGTAGGGCGGGCAGCTGTGCCCGCCACGCGTTCGGCTCGGTCTGCTCCACCGCAAGCTCCTCGGCGCTCGAAGCGCCCTGACGGCGCAGCAGCACCCGGGCCCAGCTCCCCGGCACCTCGCTTCCCGGCGCCCCCTCCGGCGAGTGCAGCCGCAGGCCGATCGTCGTCGCGTGCTGCGCCGGCAGCACCTCCTCCACGTCGAGGCCGATCCACGGGCCCCGCTCCTCCCGGGTGCCGTGCACGGCCGCAAGCCCCGGCGCCCAGAGGTGCTGCAGGAAGTCGAGCAGCCCCGAGGCGCCCATCAGGCTCAGGTGGTTTCCCCGGACCCACTGCATGTTCGCGGCGGTCTGCTCCGGCTCGTCCACACCGATCGGGGCGGCCGAGATCGCCGGCACCGTGCCGTCACCGCCGAGCCACGGGCTCTCATGGGGCAGCCACTCGGCGTCGCACCGCTCCACCGTGAGCTGTTCGCCGTCGAACTCGGCCCGGGCCGGGGTGGCGTGCCCATTGGAGTAGAAGGCCCGGACGGGCTGCTCGCCCAGCCGCAGGCAGGCCTCCTCCAGCCGCTCGTGCCGAGCGAAGGCCTCGGCCGCGCCCCGGGCGAACCACTCGGGCGTCCCGGACAGCTCGTGCGGGCGCAGCGCGCCGCTCGGGGTGCGGACCGCCGGGTAGCGGGGCAGCAGATCGAAGAGCGCGGGCCACTCGCGGATCGTGCGGCTCGCCGGCTCGAAGGCCTTGCCGATGATCTCGGCGGCCCGGCCCCGCCCCGGCCAGATGCCGTTGAGCAGCAGATCCAGGGCCTTGGGGGCGCCGCGGTGGGGCGAGCCGATCGTCGCGATCGTGCGGCAGACGCGGTGGCCGCCGAATAGCGCCCACCAGCAGCGGGCGACCACCCCGCCCATGGAGTGGGCGACGACGACCACCTCGCGGCCGGCGCGCACCCGCTCGATCTGCCGCCCCAGCTGCTCGGCCGAGGCGCACATGTCCCGGCGGAAGTCGTAGGGCACGCACAGCAGGCACGCCTCCGGATCGATCCGGCGGTCCGGGCGGGCCGTGTGCACCGAGCCGTCGGGCAGCTTCAGCCGCTTCGCGATGCTCCGCGTAAGCCGCTGATAGCCGGGCACGGTGGTCCAGGGGACGGGCCTGACGTCCGGCAGCAGCCCCACGGGCACCAGCTCCCGATCGATCCGCAGCTGTTCGCCGAAGACGGCCCGGAGCGCCGTGTCCGGGCGCAGCCCCCAGACCTCTCTGCCCGAGGGGTCCGCCAGTACGCTGCCGGTGATGCCGGGCACCAGGACCAGGAGTTTCTCTTTGCCCACTGGCACGGCCTCCCTTCCCCGGCGGGAGTCGCGCGCCCCCTTCGGCGCTTTCGAGCATAAGCGAGCGCCGTGAGTTTGTCTCGTCCCCCGTCGGAACGCGCGGGCATGCGCGCGCGGAGGCGGTCCGGTGCGCTCCGGGAGGAGAACCCGGTCACGCCTGCGCGAACACCTGCGCGAGGAGGCGCTCCAGGGATCTCGGGTCGCGCACGAGCCGCAGGCGCTCGGCGGCGCCCGCCTCGGCCGCGGCGGCGAGGATCACGGGCAGGCTCCGGCGGCGGTAGCCGAGCACCCAGCGCCAGAAGGCCGTGTTCTCCCGGGCCCGGCGCAGCGCCCGCCAGGCGCACCGCCACAGCGGGAAGTCCAGCACGAGGATCAGTTCGGCGCGGGCCAGCCGCTCCGGCAGCGCGCTGTCGAAGGGGCCGAGGTCGCCGTCGACGATCCAGCGCTCCGCCGCCAGGACCCGACGCTGCACCTGTGCCCACTCCTCGGGCGGCGTGGGGGTGAGATCCGGGCGCCAGAACAGCCCGTCCAGTTCCACCACGGGCAGATCGAGCCGTTCGCCGAGGCGTCGGGCGAGCGTCGACTTGCCCGCCCCGCCCCGGCCCAGGATCGCGATCCGCTGCACCGTCGCCTCCTCCACCGTCGCGCGTCTCCGACGAGACACCGGGCGGCTCAGAGCGAGCGGAGGACCGCCACGACGCGGCCGAGGATCTCGGCCTCGTCGCCCAGGATGGGCTCGAAGGCGCTGTTGCGGGGCAGCAGCCAGGTGTGCCCGTCGCGCTGACGGAAGGTCTTCACGGTCGCCTCGCCGTCCAGCATGGCGGCGACGATCTCGCCGTTCTCGGCCTCGCGCTGCCGGCGCACCACGACCCAGTCGCCGTCGCAGATCGCCGCGTCGATCATGG
Source organism: Pseudoclavibacter sp. (assembly GCA_030532485.1). GTDB lineage: Bacteria > Actinomycetota > Actinomycetes > Actinomycetales > Microbacteriaceae > Pseudoclavibacter. Next base: position 1,082 of record JAUNLB010000114.1, on the reverse strand, counting down.
AGTCGCCCACCACCCGCAGCAGGAAGAGCTCGCCCCGGCCCACCAGCTGCCGGGGCAGGGCGTAGACGTCCTCGACCTGCTGCTCGGCCGTGATCGGCACCCCGGCTGCGATCCGCCCCACCAGCGGCACGAACGCCGCCTCGGCGGCGGGCGCGGGCTCGGCCGCGTCCGCGTCCGGGCTCGTCAGCCCGGGCAGCTCCACGAGGATCTCCATGGCCCGGGAGGAGCCGTGGCGGCGGCGCAGCACGCCGTGCAGCTCCAGCTGGTTCAGCTGATACGAGACGCTCGACAGCGAGGCCAGGCCGACCGCATCGCCGATCTCGCGCATGGAGGGCGGGTAGCCGCGCTGCCGCACCGTCTCGGCGATGAACGCGAGGATGCGCTGCTGCTTCTCGCTCAGCGGGCGCGCGGGCCCGTCCCCTCGACCGTTCTTCGCCATCGGCGACCGTCCCTTCGGCTTCGTCGCGGCCCGCCCCTCGGGCCCGGGCGGCGGGATTGTCGCAGGCTCGTGGTGGACTGCGGGCACCGGCGCCGCCCGGCTCCAACTCTAGGCCACCGGAGCGGCTCCGACGCACATTTCTTCGAGCGTTCTCTCGAAGGGGCGTCGCGCGGGGCCGCGGAGCCGGTGCTTGACACGCCGAAGAATCGAATATAGATTCGACACACTTCTTCGATGCACCCGCATCGACGAGCCGACCGCGAACCGCCAGGGAGGGATCCATGAGCATCGCCACCGCGAACACCACCACGGCCCCGGGCTGCACCGGGCGCCTGGCGCCGTCCCCGACGCCCGGTCGCCGGCTCGACCGGCGAACCCGCCGCCTGCGCGCGCTGCTGCTGCTCGCGGCGTTCCTCTCGGTCCTGGCGCTCGGCTGGGGCATGGCCTCGGCCGCCGCCGGCCAGCCCCAGGCCGAGGCGGCCGAGCCCGTGCGCTACGAGCAGCTCACGGTGCGCCTGGACGACAGCCTCTGGTCCATCGCCGAGTCCGTCGCCGGCGAGCGGGAGGTGCCCGAGGTGATGGAGGAGATCATGCGCCTCAACGGCATGAGCTCCCGCATCGTGCACCCCGGCCAGGTGCTCCT
>JAUNLB010000113.1 GCA_030532485.1 Pseudoclavibacter sp. | reverse complement strand
CTCCCACATCGCGCGGGCCAGCCGCAGCCGCCGGCCGGGCTCGTAGGTGCGGCTCGGATCCCCCTCGTTGCGGCGGCGGCGCATGCGCACGGCCGGCGAGCCGAGCCAGGAGGAACCCGCCTTCGCCTTCCGGGGCGCGGTGGACAGCACCGCCACCAGCGCGTCCCGGGGCACCTTGAGGCCGGAGGGCGCCATGCCCGAGTTGCCCAGGAAGGCCCGTCGGCCGATCCTGGCCGGCGCCAGGCGCACCCAGCCGGCGCCGAGCTCGTAGGAGGCGACCATGGTGTCGTCGGCCAGGAAGGCGCCGTCCCGGATCGTCGTGAAGCTCGGCAGCAGCAGCACCGTGGACACCTCCACGCCCCGGCCCACGCGAGCACCGAGCAGGCGCAGCCAGACGGGCGTGAAGGCGCTGGAGTAGATGGGGAACAGGATCGTGCGGGCCAGGTCCAGCAGCCGTTCGATCGACCAGGCCCGCCAGCCCGCGGCGCCCCGCACCGGGTGCACGCCCGCGCGCAGACCGATCGAGAGCAGCCGCACGAGCCCCAGTACGCCGCCGGCCAGCACCAGGCCCGCGAGCGCCGTCCCCGGCACGATCCAGGGCAGCCCGGCCAGCAGCGCCTCCCCCAGCCCGCGGGCCCCGCGCATGGCCAGCAGCGCGGGCACCGCCCCGACGCCGAGCGCCAGCGGCGGCAGCAGCGAGATCAGAAGCGAGCCCAGCCCGTAGGCGATCGACCACCGCCTGCCCCGCGGCGCCCGCTCGGCCGGCCACCAGCGGCGCGGCGTCCCGGTCCTGACCGCGGGCGACCCGGCCCAGCGCTGCCCGGCGGGCACCTTCCCGAACACCGCCGAGCCGGGGGCGAGCTCCGCGTCCCGCCCGATCCGCGCGCCCGGCAGGAGGGTGCTGCGCGCCCCGACCCGACTGCGCGCGCCGATCCGCACCGGGCCGATCCGCACGATGTCCCCGTCGATCCAGGCGCCGCTCAGGTCGACCTCCGGCTCCACGGCGGCCTCCGCCCCGAGCTCCAGCATGCCGGTGACCGGCGGCAGCGCATGCAGCGTCGCGCCCCGGCCGATACGGGCGCCCAGGGCGCGGGCGTACCAGCTGACCCACGGCGCCCCGGCCAGGCTCACCGCTCCGATCTGCGCGGCGATCTGCTCGGTCAGCCAGAGCCGCAGGTGCACGCCCCCGCCGCGGGGGTAGTCGCCGGGCCGCAGCCCCGCCAGCAGGCACCGGGCGGCGAGCACCGAGATCGCCATGCGGCCGAACGGCGTGCCGAACAGCAGCAGGCCCGCGGCCAGCAGCCCCGGATGGACCGTCGGCAGCGCCTCGAAGCCCCCGCTCAGGCGCAGCAGCCCCGCTGCCAGCAGCAGCCAGACCAGCCAGCGCGCCCCGGCCAGGCCCAGCAGGGGCACCGAGAGCAGCGTCTGCAGCACGCGAGCCCGCAGCGGCAGGGGCGCCACCTGCGGGGCCCGCTGCGCGGCGGGGGCGCCGTCGTCGTCCGCCAGCATCGGCAGCCCGGCCGCCATGTCCGCCAGCCTCGGCGAGTCGTACACCTCGGCGACCGTGAAGCCGGGCGCCGCCGCCCGCACGGCGGACACCAGCTGCGCGGCCGCGAGCGAACCGCCGCCGAGGTCGAAGAAGTCGTCCCGCCGCCCGCGCACGGGCACGCCCAGCACCTCCTGCCACATGGCCGCCAGCCGCGCCTCCGCCGGCGTGAGCTCCGGCGCCGGGTCCCCCTCGGCGTCGGCCACCGGCCAGGGCAGCGCGTCCCGGTCCACCTTGCCGGAGACCCGCACGGGCAGCTCCGCCAGGACCGCGAGCAGCGGCACGAGGGGTCCCGGCAGCCGCTCCCGCAGCCGCGCCAGCGCCCCGGCCCGGTCGAAGCCGGCCGGTTCGGCCACGGCCAGGTAGCCGACGAGCACCTGCACCCCGGCCGCCGTCCGGCGTACCGCGGCGCTCGCGGCGCTGACCCCGGGCAGATCCAGCAGGGCCGCCTCCACCTCGCCCAGCTCGATGCGCCGACCGCCGATCTTCACCTGGTCGTCGGCCCGGCCCAGAAAGACGAGCCCCTCCGGATCGAGGCGGACCAGGTCCCCGGAGCGGTAGACGCGCTCCTGCCCGAGGCCCGGCATGGCCGCGTACTTCTCCGCGTCCTTGGCGGGGTCCAGGTAGCGGGCCAGCCCGACGCCGCCGATCACCAGCTCCCCCTGCTCGCCCTCGGCGACCGGCCGGCCCTCGGGGTCGACGACCCACAGCCGCCAGCCGGGCAGCGGCAGGCCGATGCGGACGGGGCCGGCGCCGTCCAGCCGGGCGGCGCAGGCGACCACGGTCGCCTCGGTGGGGCCGTAGGTGTTCCACAGTTCCCGTCGCCCGTCGGCGAGACGGGCGGCGAGCTCGGGCGGCACGGCCTCGCCGCCGAAGATCAGCAGGCGCACCTCGCGCAGCATCCGGGCCGGCCACAGGGCCGCCAGGGTGGGCACGGTGGAGACGACGGTGATCCCGCGCTCCAGCAGCCAGGGCCCGAGGTCCATGCCGCTGCGGACGAGTTCGCGGGGCGCGGGCACGAGGCAGGCGCCGCTGCGCCAGGCGAGCCACATCTCCTCGCAGGAGGCGTCGAAGGCGACCGAGAGCCCGGCCAGCACCCGGTCGCCCGGGCCGAGGGGGCGCTCGCGCAGGAACAGCTCCGCCTCCGCGTCGACGAAGGCGGCGGCCGAACGGTGGGTGACCGCGACCCCCTTGGGGGTGCCGGTGGAACCGGAGGTGAAGATGATCCAGGCGTCGTCCCCCGGTGTCGGCCCGGACTCGTCGTCGACGCGGGCCGACGCCGCAGCCGAGGCGGCGGCGCCGGGTGCGAAGCGGCCGTCCTCGCCGACGACTCCGCGTACCCCGGCCTCGGCGAAGACGAGCCGGGCGCGCTCCGGCGGGTCGTCCACGTCCACGGGCACGTAGGCGGCGCCGGCGGCGAGCACGGAGAGGATCGCCAGGTACAGATCCCGGCCGCCGGAGGGCATCCGCACCCCGACGCGGTCGCCGCGCCGGACGCCGGCCGCCCGCAGCCGAGCGGCCAGCCGCTCCGTCTCGGCCAGCAGCCCGCGGTAGTCGAGCTCCCCCGCCCCGTCCGCGATCGCCGCGGCCGCCGGGTGGCGCCGCGCCGTCTCGCGCAGCACCTCGATCAGGGTCCGCGCCGGGGCCGCCCGTCCGCTCGCGTCGAGCGGGTCGTCCCGCTGCGGCGGCTCGAAGCGCCCGCCCATCCGCCTTCCTCCGGTCCCGCGCCGCGTCTCAGGGCGTCGCTCAGATATTGAAGCCGAGGGCCCGCATCATCTCCCGGCCGTCGTCGGTGATCTTCTCCGGCCCCCAGGGCGGCATCCACACCCAGTTGATGAGGAAGCGCTCGACGTGCCCCTCGAGCGCCTTGGCCGTGTCGTCCTCGATCACGTCGGTGAGCGGGCAGCCGGCCGAGGTGAGGGTCATGGAGATCACCAGGGCGTCCTGCTCGTCGTCCCAGTTCAGGTCGTAGACCAGGCCGAGGTCGACGATGTTCACGCCCAGCTCGGGGTCCTCGACCTGCTTCAGGGCCTCTTCGAGCTCGTCGTACCTGCCCGGTTCGAGGGGTGTCAGCGCCATGAGCCGAGCCTACGCCGTCCGGCTCTCGGCCAGGTAGCGGTCGTAGCCCTCCTCCTCCAGGCGCTCGGCGAGCTCCGGGCCGCCCTGGTCGGCCATGCGGCCGGCCACGAAGACGTGCACGAAGTCCGGCTTGATGTAGCGCAGGATGCGGGTGTAGTGCGTGATCAGCAGCACGCCCAGGCCGGTCTGCCCCTTGACCCGGTTGACTCCCTCGGAGACGATCCGCAGCGCGTCGATGTCCAGGCCGGAGTCGGTCTCGTCGAGCACCGCGAACTTCGGCCGCAGCATCTCCAGCTGCAGGATCTCGTTGCGCTTCTTCTCGCCGCCGGAGAATCCCTCGTTGACGTTGCGCTCGGCGAAGGCGGGGTCCATGTGCAGCGCCTCCATGGAGGCCCGCATGTCCTTGATCCAGGGCCGCAGCGCGGGCGCCTCGCCGTCGATCGCGGTCTTCGCGGTGCGCAGGAAGTTCGACACCGTCACCCCCGGGATCTCCACCGGGTACTGCATCGCGAGGAAGAGGCCCGCCTTGGCGCGCTCGTCCACCTCCATCTCCAGGACGTCCTCGCCGTCGAGGGTGATCGATCCGCCGGTCACCTCGTACTTGGGGTGGCCGGCGATCGTGTAGGCGAGAGTGGACTTGCCGGAGCCGTTCGGGCCCATGACGGCGTGGATCTCGTTCTCGCGGATCGTCAGGTCGACGCCGCGGAGGATCTCCTTGGTGCCCTGATCGGTCTCGACCGACACGTGAAGGTCGGCAATCTGCAGCGTGCTCATGGCTTCTCCTCGTACCTGGGAGCGGGATCGATGTAGACGTCCCCGTCCTGGACTCTGAGGTCGTAGACGGGAACGGGTTCGTAGGCGGGCAGCGTGAGCGGCCAGCCGGTGCGCAGGCAGAAGCGGGAGCCGTGCGCCCAGCACTCGAGCGTGCCGTCCTCCACGAAGCCCTCGCTCAGCGAGATGTCCCCGTGCGAGCAGCGGTCGCCGATCGCCCACAGCTCGCCTGCGGAGTCGCGGACGATCGCGATGGCCTGCCCGGCCAGCTCGACCCGGTGCGGCGCGTCCACCCGCACCTCGTCCGTCGCGCACGCGCGCAGATAGCTCATCCGCCGGCCCCGGCCTGCAGCAGCCGGCTGGTGGAGCGCTCGAGCTCCTCGCCCAGCCGCTCCTGCAGGTGCTCCCGCAGGGCGGGCTCGGGGATCTCCTGCACGATCTCGTTCAGGAAGCCGTGGACCACCAGCCGCCTGGCCTCGCCCTCGGAGATGCCGCGGGCCATGAGGTAGAACAGCTGCTCGTCGTCGAAGCGGCCGGTCGCCGAGGCGTGCCCGGCCCCCTCGATCTGCCCGGTCTCGATCTCCAGATTCGGCACCGAGTCGGCCCTGGCCCCGTCGGAGAGCACCAGGTTGCGGTTCTGCTCGTAGCTGTCGGTGCCCTCCGCCTCGGGGCGGATGAGCACGTCCCCGATCCACACGCTGCGGGCGGAGGCCCCCTGCAGGGCGCCCTTGTAGTTGACCCGGGAACGGGTGTCCGCAGCGGCGTGGTCGATGTACACCTGGTGCTCGAGGTGCTGGCCGGCGTCCGAGAAGTACAGGCCGTAGGCCTCGGCGTCGGCGCCCCGGGCGTCCAGGCGGATGGAGGGGTTCACGCGCACGACCGCGCCGCCCAGGGAGACCACGACGTGCTTGAGGAAGGCGTCGCGGCCCACGTTCGCCTGGTGCGCGCCCAGGTGCACCGCCTCCTCGTCCCACTCGTGCACCGCCACCAGCTGCAGCCGGGCGCCCTCCTCGACGAGGATCTCGACGTTCTGCAGGTAGCGGGCGGGGCCCTCGTGCTGCAGGATCACGGTCGCCCGCGAGTTCGGCTCGGCGCGCACCACGATGTGGGCGAGGTCCCGGCCCGCGCCCGCCGCGCCGGAGATGTGCACGCGCACCGGCTCCTGGAGCTCGCGGCCGGCCGGGATCGAGAGGAACAGGGCGCGCTCGCCGTGCTTCCAGGCCACCGCGGAGGGCAGGTCCTCGGGGGCGAAGGCGCGGCCCCGAGGCGCCTCGCCCGCCGCCAGCGGCTCCCGCAGCACGCCCTCCGGCGCAGTCACCCGGTGCTGGAGCGAACCGTCCCCGGGCTCGTCCGCCATCAGCGGCCGCAGCCGCTCGAGCGGGGCGTAGCGCCACTCCGCCTCGCGGCCGGTCGCCCCGGCGAAGTCGGCGGGGTCGAAGGAACGGGGCCGTTCGCTGCGGGTCTGCACCGGCGCCGAGCCGGTCTGTCCGTGGCTGTGGCGGTTCCGACCCAGCGCGTCGCGCTCCTGCGCGGCCGCCGGGGCCGAGGGGCTCGTCGTCATCTAGCCGACCGATCCTTCCATGTTCATCTCGACGAGCTTGTTCAGCTCGAGGGCGTACTCCATCGGCAGCTCGCGGGCGATCGGCTCGATGAATCCCCGCACGATCATGGCCATCGCCTCGGTCTCGGGCAGACCCCGGCTCATGAGGTAGAACAGCTGCTCCTCGGACACCTTCGTGACGGTCGCCTCGTGGCCGAGGGCGACGTCGTCGACCCGGATGTCGATCGCCGGATAGGTGTCGGAGCGGGAGACGGTGTCCACCAGCAGGGCGTCGCACACGACGCTGTTGGAGGAGTGGTGGGCGTTCGCGTCCACCCGCACCTCGCCCCGGTATCCGGCCCGGCCGCCGCCCCGGGCGATCGACTTGGAGACGATGGCCGACTGGGTCCGGGGGGCGGAGTGGATCATCTTGGCCCCCGTGTCCTGGTGCTGGCCGGGCCCCGCGAAGGCGACCGAGAGGGTCTCGCCCTTGGCGTGCTCGCCCATGAGGTAGATGGCCGGGTACTTCATGGTCACCTTGGAGCCGATGTTCCCGTCCACCCACTCCATGGTCGCGCCCTCCTCGGCGACCGCGCGCTTGGTGACCAGGTTGTAGACGTTGTTCGACCAGTTCTGGATGGTCGTGTAGCGCACCCGGGCGTTCTTCTTGACGATGATCTCCACGACCGCCGAATGCAGCGAGTCCGACTTGTAGATCGGGGCGGTGCAGCCCTCGATGTAGTGCACGTAGCTGCCCTCGTCGGCGATGATCAGGGTGCGCTCGAACTGGCCCATGTTCTCGGTGTTGATACGGAAGTAGGCCTGCAGCGGGATCTCCACGTGCACGCCCTTGGGCACGTACACGAAGGAGCCGCCCGACCACACCGCCGTGTTGAGCGCGGCGAACTTGTTGTCCCCGGCCGGGATCACGGTGCCGAAGTACTCCTCGAAGAACTCGGGGTGCTCGCGCAGCGCCGTGTCGGTGTCCATGAAGATCACGCCCTGGCGCTCCAGCTCCCGGTTGATCTGGTGGTAGACGACCTCGGACTCGTACTGGGCGGCGACGCCGGCGACCAGGCGCTGGCGCTCGGCCTCCGGGATGCCGAGCCGCTCGTAGGTGTCGCGGATGTCCTGCGGCAGCTCCTCCCAGCTTGCGGCCTGCTTCTCGGTGGAGCGGACGAAGTACTTGATGTTGTCGAAGTCGATGCCGCTCAGATCCGCGCCCCAGCCGGGCATGGGCTTGCGCTCGAACATCCGGTAGCCCTTGAGCCGACGCTGCAGCATCCACTCGGGCTCGCGCTTGACGCGGGAGATGTCGGCGACGACCTCCTCGTCGATGCCTCGCCGGGCGGAGGCGCCGGCCTCGTCCGGGTCCGCCCAGCCGAACTCGTAGTTGCCGAGCTCGGCCAGCTCGGGACGGTCGATGAGGACGTCTGACATGGCTCCTCTTCCTTCCTCATGCGATGGGCGCGACGGACCTCGGGTCCGGCACGACCAGGGCAGTCTACGATACGCGCCACCGGATCCGGGGCCGCCCGAGCGGCCCGGTTCACGCTCGCGGCGAACGGGCCGGCGGGCGGCGGACCTAGAATCGGAGGCGTGAGCGCATCCGTACAGACCGCCGACGAGGCGCCCGCGTCGGAGACCGTGACCCTGCGGGGGCGGACCGCGCTGCGGGCCCTCCTCCCCGACCGGGTGACCGGCTCCACGCGACTGCTGGCCTGGTGCACCCTGGCCGTGCACATCGGCATCGTGGTCACCGGCGGCCTGGTCCGCCTGACCGGCTCCGGCCTGGGCTGCCCCACCTGGCCCTCCTGCACCGAGGACTCCTTCGTGCCCACCCCGGAGATGGGCGTGCACGGGGTCATCGAGTTCGGCAACCGCACCCTGACCGGCGTGCTGTGCGTGGTGGCCCTGCTGACCCTGCTGGCCGTGCTGCGCACCCGCGGCGGCGGACGGCGGCTGCTGGGGCCGGCCGTGTGGATCGGCGTGCTGACGCTCGTGCAGGCCGTGGTCGGCGGCGTCACCGTGCTCGTGGACCTGCATCCCGGCGCCGTCGGGATCCACATGCTCATCTCCATGGGGCTCGTCTCCATCGCCTCGGTGCTGCTCGTGCGGGTCCTGCGCGACGAACCGGCCCCCCGCCGCCCCCTGCGCCGCGCGCTGCGCGAGCACCGCGCCGCGGCCATCGCCGCCGTGCTGGTCTGGACCTGGACCTGGATCACCGTGTTCGTCGGCGCCCTGACCACGGGTTCCGGCCCGCACGCGGGGGACGCGGCGGCCGCGCGCAACGGACTGCCGCCGGAGCTCATGCAGCATCTGCACTCCTATCCGGCCTACGTGCTGCTGGGCTGCACGCTGCTCCTGATCGTCGCGG
>JAUNLB010000112.1 GCA_030532485.1 Pseudoclavibacter sp. | reverse complement strand
GGGTCCGGGCAGGACCCGGTCGCCGACCCGGCCGCTCGGCGCGTACGCCGCTGCTCCGCATCGCGCATCCGCTCGTCTCCTCTCCCTCCGGGTCGGCCCGCCCGGGTCCGGCTCGCCGGACCCGACTCGCCCCGCCGGGCTCGTCCCGGCCGACTCGTCCGCGCCGGGCCTCTCAGGCGCCGCGGCGCTTCTGCTGCTTGCTCTCGATGGATTCGACGTTGTCCGTCGCGGGGGCCTCGGCGCTCTGCGGGGCGGGGGCAACGCCCAGCTTGACCAGGATCTTCTGCTCGATCTCTGCCGCCACCTCGGGGTTCGTCTTGAGGAAGTTGCGCGCGTTCTCCTTGCCCTGGCCGAGCTGCTCGCCCTCGTAGGTGTACCAGGCGCCGGACTTGCGCACGATGCCGTGCTCGACGCCGAAGTCGATGAGCGATCCCTCCCGGGAGATGCCCACGCCGTAGAGGATGTCGAACTCGGCCTGCTTGAAGGGCGGGGCCATCTTGTTCTTCACGACCTTGACGCGCGTGCGGTTGCCGACCGCGTCGCTGCCGTCCTTGAGGGTCTCGATCCGGCGGATGTCCAGCCGCACCGAGGCGTAGAACTTGAGCGCCTTGCCGCCGGAGGTGGTCTCCGGGCTGCCGAAGAACACCCCCACCTTCTCGCGCAGCTGGTTGATGAAGATCGCGGTGGTCTTGGTCTGGTTCAGGCCGCCGGTGATCTTGCGCAGGGCCTGCGACATGAGCCGGGCCTGCAGGCCCACGTGGGAGTCGCCCATCTCGCCCTCGATCTCGGCGCGCGGCACGAGCGCGGCCACCGAGTCGATGACGACCAGGTCGATCGAGCCGGAGCGGATGAGCATGTCCGCGATCTCCAGGGCCTGCTCGCCCGTGTCCGGCTGGGCCACGAGCAGGGCGTCGATGTCGACCCCCAGCTTCTGGGCGTACTCGGGGTCCAGGGCGTGCTCGGCGTCGATGAAGGCCGCGATGCCCCCGTTGCGCTGGGCGTTCGCGATCGCGTGCAGCGTGAGCGTGGTCTTGCCCGAGGACTCGGGGCCGTAGATCTCGATGATGCGGCCGCGCGGCAGCCCGCCGATCCCGAGCGCCGCGTCCAGCGCGATCGAGCCGGTCGGGATGACCTCGACCGGGGCGCGGGTGTCGCTGCCGAGGCGCATGACGGAGCCCTTGCCGAACTGGCGGTCGATCTGGGCGAGGGCGGCTTCCAGGGCCTTCTCGCGGTCTGCGGGACTGGGCATGTCGGGGTTCCTTTCCTCCGGTGGGTCGGTCGCCGTCAGGCTGTCCGACGCGCTGATGCGGAGCGCGCCCTGGACACGGCGTCTCGGTTCCGTTTCCGATGCCCCGCACGCTACGCCAGACCCCCGACATTCCCGCCGAAAGCTTTGCGCATCGTGGAGAAGCGCGGTCGCGGCAACCGCTCACACCCTCCCACATATCGAACGCATATTCGAGCGACACGCGGGCCCGGGCCGATCCCGCGGAGCGACCCCGCCCCGGCCCCCGGCGGGACGGGTTCAGCGCCGCCGCGGCTCGGGCCGGCCCACCCCGTGGCGGCGGGATTCGGGCACCCCCGTCTGCCGGCACAGGGCGAGCCAGACCTCGCGCGGCTCCGCGCCGGCCGCCAGCGCCTGGCGTCCGGTCCGGTCCCCGAGGCCGTCCAGCACGAGATCGCGCAGCAGCGTCCGGCCCTCGGCCGCCCCGAACTCGTCCTCGACGGCCCGCTCGAACTCGCTCATGCGCATCCGCTCAGCCTACCCGTGCGTCGCGAGGGCGGCGGATGACCCTGCATCCGCAGGCGGACCGGGTCGCCCAGCGCCTGGAGCCCACCCGTGCGTCGCGAGGGCGGCGGATGGCCCTGCTCCTGCGCGACCGGAAGAGGGGAGCCTGCCCGTGCGTCGCGAGGGCGTCGGCCCCGTCCGGAGCGGCGTCACGGCTCGGCGCAGCCGGCCCGCGCGCCGCGAGGGGGCGCGGGACGCGAACGGGCCGGCCCCGGGAGCAACCCGGGACCGGCCCGTCGAGACCGTGGCGCGGCCGCCCGCCGTCAGCGGACGACGGTCGTGCCGCCGAGCTCACGCACGAGCTCCGCCGGAACCGTGTCGGGGATCGCCGCCGGGAAGCCCTCGTGCACGGCGAGCCGGTCGCTCACCTCGCGGTAGACCGCGGACAGCGGCGTGTCGAGCGCCTCGGCGACCGAGGCGATGATCTCGCTGGACGCCTCCTTCTGGCCGCGTTCGACCTCGCTCAGATACCCGAGCGCGACCGAAGCCCGCGTCGCCACCTGACGCAGCGTGTGCCCCTTCCGGAGCCGGACATCCCGGAGGACTTCGCCGATCTCCTTGCGAACCAGGACCATGGCGGGACCTCCTTTCTGCAGTGCGTGTACGAGCGTACTGGACGCATCCCCCGGGAACCCGGGGAACACTCTCCCCAACACGCTCCGATGACGGATTATTCCGCCGCCGGGTCGAAACGCGCCGCCCGCCCCGCGCTCGGCCGGACGCACCGCCGACCGGACCACGGGATCCGGAGGCGGCGAGCCCGCTCAGCGCTCGGCCAGGTACTCGATCAGATTGAACACCGCCGCCTCGACCGTCGCCTGCCGGATGCGGGCGCGGCTGCGCTCGGGCTCGTCCGGCAGCACGAGCGAGGAGAAGTCCAGTTCGACCGGCTTCGAGCCCCACAGGCCGTCGATCCCGATGTAGACGGTGCCGGCCGGCCGGCCCTCCTGCGGATCGGGCCCGGCGACCCCCGTGGTGGCGATGCCGAGGTCCGGCTCCTGCCCCTCGAGGCGGCAGGCGCGGCGCACCCCGGCGGCCATCATGACCGCCGTGTCCGGGTCCACCGCGCCGTGCCGGGCCAGATGCTTCGCGTCCACGCCCAGCAGGCTCCGCTTCAGCTCGGTCCGGTAGGCGACCACGCCGCCGAGGAGCACGGCCGAGACGCCGGGCACCTTGACCAGCTCGGCGACGAGCGCCCCGCCGGTCAGGGACTCGGCGACCGCGATCGTCAGCTGGGAGCCGGCGAGCGTCTCGACGAGCTCGCGGGTGCGGTCGAGCGGGGGCTGGATCATGGGCTCTCGGTCTCCTTCCGCGCACCGGGACGGTACGCCTGCCAGATGTAGTCGGCCCCGGACCAGACGGTCAGGGCGAACGCGATGGACATGAGGACGGTGTTCAGCAGATGCGCAGGCTCCCCCAGCACGGTCCACAGCGGCACGAGCGCGGCGCAGAGCGCCACCGCCTGGGCGACGGTCTTGAGCTTGCCGCCGCGTCCGGCCGGCAGCACCACCCGCCTGCGCGCCTGCACGAGACGCCACAGGGTGATGCCCAGCTCGCGGGCCAGGACGACCCCGGTCACCCACCAGGGCAGCTCCCCCAGCATCGAGAGCCCGAGGAAGGCCGCGCCCGTGAGCGCCTTGTCCGCGATCGGGTCCAGCAGCTTGCCCAGATCCGTCACGAGGTTCCGGCTGCGGGCCAGGCGCCCGTCCAGCGAGTCGGTGGAGATCGCCGCCAGGAACAGCCCCGCGGCCGCCCAGCGCAGCCCGCCGTGCGCGCCCCCGTCGGCCAGCAGCAGCCAGGCGAACAGCGGCACCAGCGCGATGCGGGCCATGGTGACGAGGTTCGGCACGGCCCACGGGCTGACCGGCCCGTCGCCGGCGCGCAGCATGCGTGCCCTCACGGCGCTCCTCTCCCGGGGCCGCGGGCGGACGCTCCGGCCGCGGCGGCCGCTACTCGCGGCCCGTGAGGCTCCAGGCGTCCTCGTCGGCGGGCGCCTCGACCTCCTCCAGCCCATCGTATTGGTCGGCGAGCGCGTCCTGCGGCGCGCCGTCCGCCGGGGCCGCGGCGGGGGTCGCCGCCGCGGGAGCCGGAGCCGGGTCCTGGCCGCGGATACGGGCCAGCACGCCGGGCAGCTCCTCGGGGGTGATCAGCACATCGCGGGCCTTGGAGCCCTCGGAGGGGCCGACGATGTCCCGCGACTCCATGAGGTCCATCAGGCGGCCGGCCTTCGCGAAGCCCACGCGCAGCTTGCGCTGGAGCATCGAGGTGGAGCCGAACTGGGTGGTCACCACGAGCTCCGCGGCCGCCAGCAGCAGCTCCAGGTCGTCGCCGATGTCGGCGTCGATCTCCTTGCGCTCGACCACGGCCTGCACGTCCTGGCGGTACTCCGGCTGCGCCTGCTCCTTGACGTGGCGGACGACCGCGTGGATCTCCTTGTCGTTGACCCAGGCGCCCTGCACGCGCATGGGCTTGCCCGAGCCGGCCGGCGAAAACAGCCCGTCGCCCTGGCCGATGAGCGCCTCGGCGCCCACCTGGTCGAGGATGACGCGCGAATCGGTCGCGCTCGTGACCGCGAAGGCCAGCCGGGAGGGCACGTTCGCCTTGATCAGGCCGGTCACCACGTCCACGCTCGGCCGCTGGGTGGCCAGCACCAGGTGGATGCCCGCGGCGCGGGCGAGCTGGGTGATGCGCACGATGGAGTCCTCCACGTCGCGCGGGGCAACCATCATGAGCTCGGCCAGCTCGTCCACCACGACCAGCAGGTACGGGTAGGGCTTGAGCTTCCGCTTGGATCCCTCGGGCAGGACGATCTCCCCGGCCCGGATCGCGGCGTTGAAGTCGTCGATGTGCCGGAAGCCGAAGCTCTCCAGATCGTCGTAGCGCATCTCCATCTCCTTCACGACCCACTGCAGCGCCTCGGCCGCCTTCTTGGGGTTCGTGATGATGGGGGTGATCAGATGCGGCACGCCCGCGTAGGGGGTCAGCTCGACCCGTTTGGGGTCCACGAGCACCATGCGCACCTCGCTGGGCTTGGAGCGCATGAGCAGCGAGACGATCATGGAGTTCACGAAGCTCGACTTGCCGGAGCCGGTGGAGCCGGCGACCAGCAGGTGCGGCATCTTGGCGAGGTTCGCGAGCACGAAGCCGCCCTCGACGTCCTTGCCGACGCCGATCGTCATGGGGTGTCGGTTCGTGAGGGCCTTCTGGGAGCCGAGCACGTCCCCCAGCGAGACCACCTCGCGGTCGCTGTTGGGGATCTCCACCCCGATCGCGCTCTTGCCGGGGATGGGCGAGAGGATGCGGACCTGGTTCGACTTGACGGCGTAGGCGATGTTCTTGGCCAGCTGGGTGACCCGCTCGACCTTGACGCCGGGGCCGACCTCGACCTCGTAGCGGGTGACGGTCGGGCCGCGGGAGAAGCCGGTGACCCTGGCGTCCACCTTGAACTGCTGGAAGGTCGTGTCCAGGGCGTCCATGATGACGTCGTTCGCCTCGGTGCGGGCCCTGGCGGGCTCGCCGCGGGAGAGCATCTCCGAGCCGGGCAGGCGGTAGGGGGCCTCGCCGGGGACCGGCTCGGCGGAGCGGGAGTCCCATGCCGCGCTCTCCCCCTCGCCGCCCTCCAGCACCTCGTCCATGCCGGCCGCGGTGTCGGCGGCCGGCACGTCCTGGGGCGCGGTGACCGGCTCGACGAAGCCGTCGGGGTCGACCGCGCCGGAGTCGTCGTGGATGCCCGTGGGGGCGGTCGGCAGCTCGAAGAGCATGCCGTCCTCGGCCGGCTCGCTCATCGCCTCCGGCGGCAGCCCGCGGCCGCGCAGCCCGGAGCGCGCGGGCGCGGACGGCGCCTCCGCTTCGGCCCGGGCCGGCGCCCGGCCGTTCAGCAGCGCCGTGATCGCCTCGTCGTCCACGCCGCGCGGCTCGGCGTCGTCGAGGACGGGCGAGTCGAAGGCGGGGTCCACCTCGCGCCCGGTGCCGTTGCGCCGCCACCAGGGGGTGCGCTCGGCGTTCCGCTCCCCCGCCGAGAGCAGGCCCTCGTCCTCCCCGTCCGCGCCGGCGGCGGTGCGGCCGCGGGCGGGCCTGCGGGCGTGCTGCGCCTCGGCCGGCTCGATGCCGAAGAGCCACCCCCACAGCTCCGCCAGGCGTTCGGGCAGCCGGTTCGGCGGGGTGCGGGTGATCACGAACAGCGAGAGTACGAAGACCGTGACGCCCACGATCGTCGCCCCCACCGGGGTGGTCAGCGTCGCCAGGGGCGCGCCGAACATCCAGCCGAACACGCCTCCGGCGCGGGCGAGCGCGGGCATGCCCTGCGCGGGCTCCGGGCGGCCGGCGAAGACGTGGCACAGCGTGGCGGCGGCCGTGACCGCCAGGAAGAGCCCGGTGCCGATGCGGCCGTTGTCCGCGATCGTCGCCGGGTGGCGGAACAGCCAGAAGGCGAAGAACGCGAAGACGACCGGCAGCGCGCCCGAGACCTGGCCGAACAGGCCGCCGAAGGTGTAGTCGTCGAGGGCCTGGGCGAAGGGTCGCCCGGGGAAGAACCAGACGACCGCCCCGCCCAGCACGGCCAGCAGGAGCAGGAGCAGCGGGAAGCCGTCCCGCCGCTGCTCCGGCTCCACCCGCTCCGGGCCCAGCGCCCGGGCGGCCGCGCCGACCGCGTGCGCGAGGCCCGTCCAGGCGCGCGTGAGCACCCCCGCGCCCGGCTCGACGGCGGGCTGCTTCTTCGTCCGCGCCGGAGTCGAACGGGTCCTGCCTCCCGCCGAGGAGGCGCGCTGTCGCTTGGGCGTTGTCGTGGACATGTGTGCACACTAGCCCCACCAGCCACAGGCTTCACGGACGTGCCGCCGCGTGCCGCGCGAAACGCCCGTCGACACGCCGAAGGGGCCGGAATCAGTTGCTGCGGATCGCGTCGATGACCCGGACGCGGGTCGCCACCAGCGCCGGGATGAAGCCGGCCACCACGCCCACCGCGACGCTCACGATCAGACCCGTCATGGCCGCCCCGACCGGGAAGGGCACGAGCTCGCTGGGCAGGAAGCCGTAGGTGATGAACTCCTGCACGCTCGGGTTCTGCAGCACCAGCAGGGCCAGGCCGATCCCGATGACCCCCGCCGCGGTGGTGCCCGCGACCGACTCCAGCAGGACCGTGAAGAACACCCGCCCGCTCGTCGCCCCGAAGGACCTGCGGATGCCGATCTCGCGGATGCGCTGGCGCACCGTGACCACCGAGAGGTTGATGTAGCCGACCACGCCGATCAGCAGCACGACCGTGGACACCACGTTCACCAGGATCTGCACCGCCATGAACGGGTCGTCGGCGCTCTGCCCCAGGTAGTCGGTGCGCTGCACCTGGATCGTCGCGTCGTCGCGCATGGCCGACTCCAGATCCGATTCGATGCGCTTCGCCAGCGCCTCGGCCGTCTCCGGCGGCAGCCACAGCAGATAGCTGGAGGCGGTGCTCTCGCGGCCGGCGACCGACTCCCCCTCCATCCGCGCCAGGGAGTCGGCGAGGAGGTAGGCCGTGTGGGTCTCCGCCACCCCCTCGGTGACGACCGCGGGCAGGGGCGGCAGCACCCCCACGACCACCCCGGTGATCGGCACCGGATCGACGATCTCCAGGGTGGGTCGGGAGGCCAGCTCCGGCGATCCGATCGCCCGCCACACGCTGTCGCTGACGATGAGCGGCGGCGCGAGCAGCTCCCCGTCCTCCGGGCCGAACCAGGACCCCTCGGCCAGGCGCACCCGGCGCATCTCGCCGTAGGCCTGATCGACGCCCGTCAGCTCCACCCGCTGCACCCCGCCCGGCAGCTGCACGTGCATCTCGGACTGGATCTCCCGGCTCGTGTAGCCGATGCCGTAGCGCTGCGCGGCGCGCCCGAAGGCCTCCTCGAAGCGTTCCCGCAACTGCTCGTCGCCGCCGCCGGCGGCCGGGGAGAACTGCACCGAGTAGCTCGCCTCCCGGCCTCCGAAGCGGTCGGAGACCTCGATGTTCACCTGCCGGACGAGGTCGCCGAAGCCGGTCACGGTCGTGATCGCGAACACCGCGATGAGCACCCCCAGCAGCGAGAGCAGCACGCGCATACGGTGCACGCGCAGCTCCCCGACGGCTTCCTGGAGAGCGCCGACGATCCCGCTCAGGAGGTTCATCGCCGCTCTCCCCCCGTCCGCCCCTCGTCCGCGGCCTCGGCCCGGGCGGGAGGCTCCACGGGGCCGGGCGCGAGCCGGTCGGGCCCCTCCCCGAGGCGTCCCGGGAGGGAGGCGGCGGGGTCGGGCTGCGGGGAGCCGGGCCGGGCGCCCGGCGGCTCCGTGTCGACCTCCGCCTCGTCGTGCGCCGCGGCCGGCCCGGCCTCCCCGGCCGGGGCGCCCTGCTCGTCCAGGCGGATGACGATCGTGCCCGTGCGTGCCCCCGGCTCCGTCGGCAGCCCGAGCGGCAGCTCGGTCGAGGGCGTATCCGGCAGCGCCGAATGACGGCCCGGGGGCCGTTCGCCCGCCGGCTCCGTGTCGTCGTGGATGCGGCCGTCTTCCAGGCGCAGGCGTCGTTCGGCCCGGG
>JAUNLB010000111.1:339-8944 GCA_030532485.1 Pseudoclavibacter sp. | reverse complement strand
GGAGCCGGGGAGCGGGTGAGCGTCCCCGCGGGCCCCGGAGCCGCGCGGGAGCGCACGGAGTAGGGTTCCGCCCCGTGGACGCGAAACACGAACTGCTGCTCGACTGGACGGACCGCACCGAGGGGTCGCAGCTGATCATGGCCCTGCTGAGCACCGCCCGCGCCGTCGACGCCGCGTGCGCGGAGCTCCTCGCGCCGCACGACCTCTCCGAGGGGCGCCTGGCCGTGCTGCTCGCCCTGCGCGAGCGGGAACCGCTCGCCCCCGCCCGGATCGCCGAGCGCCTGGGCGTGACCAAGGCGACCGTCACCGGGCTCGCCGCCGGGCTGGAGCGCAGCGGCCTGGTACTGCGCCAGGCGGACCCGGCCGACCGGCGCTCCGCGCTGCTGCGCCTGAGCGAGGCCGGCGCCGAACTGCTCGAGCGGCTGGCGCCCCGCTACCGGTCCTGGCTGGCGGAGGCCGCCGCGGGGATCGACGCGGCGGATCTGCGAGCCGCGGCCCGCACCCTCGAGGCCCTGCACCGGGCGCTGTCGCCGCCGGGAGCGCAGAAGCCCGGGACGGGGGGCCCGAGCCCGGAAGCGGTATAGTAAGGCGGCATACTAGATACCGCCTTCTCGACTGGGGGAACGATGACGCGAGGACCGGCCGCCGGAGCGGCGGCGGGCAACGGGACCGGAAGCACGGCCGGAGGAGGCGCATGAGCGGCGGCCACCTCGATCCGGAGCGGCTCGCGGAGCTCCACGCCGGCGAGCCCGCCCGGACCCTGCAGGAGGCGCTCGCCGTCGACCACGCGAGCCTGCTCGCCTCGCTCCTGCCCGCCGCCCCGGCCGATCTGCTCGAGACCCTCCGACGGAACCGGAGGCACGGCCCTCTGGAGCGCATGCGCCGCACCGGCGCCGCCGTCGCCGAGCAGCTCGACGCGGGCGCGCGGGAGCGCCTGGCCCGGAGCCGCTCGGACACGGCCCGCGGCTGGGTCTGCTTCGCCGTCGCGTGCGAGCTCCAGGAGCCGCGGGCCCTGCTGGCGGAGCTGCGCGAAGCCGCCGACGACCCCCACTTCGCCGTGCGGGAGTGGTCCTGGATGGCGGCCAGGCCCGCGCTGACGGCGCGGCTGGAGGAGAGCATCCGGCTGCTGGCCGACTGGACCGCCGACCCCTCCGAGCGCGTGCGCCGCTTCGCGAGCGAGGCGCTGCGGCCCCGGGGCGTGTGGGCCAAGCGCATCCCCGAGCTGCTGCGCCGCCCGCAGCTCGGCCTGCCCCTGCTGGAGCCGCTGCGCGCCGACCCGGCCCGCTCCGTCCAGGACTCGGTCGGCAACTGGATCAACGACGCCGCCAAGTCCGAGCCGGAGTGGGCCCGCCGTCTGTGCGCCCGCTGGCTCGAGCAGAGCCCGCACCCCGCGACCGAGCGCATCGCGGCCCGGGGCCTGCGCTCCCTGCCGCCGGAGCGGCCCGCCCCCGCTCGCGCGTGACCTCCCCGGCCGCCGCGGCGGGCGGAGACGCCGATATCGGCCTCGTGCGCCGGGAGCGCGGGCGACGCCCCGTCGACCCGGCTTCTCGGCACGGCCTAGGCTCGGGGCATGATCCTGCGACTCGACGAAGAGGCTGCCACGGCCCGTCGACTCGTCGGCGGCAAGGGCGCGGATCTGGCCGGATGCCTGCGGGCGGGGCTGCCCGTGCCGCCCGGCTTCTGCGTGACCACCGAGGCCTATCTGGGCGTCTGCGGACCGTTCGCCGCGCAGCTCGCGCGGGACGCGGCCGCGGGCCGGGCCGATCTGGCCCGGCGGCGGGTGCGCGCGGCCCGGCTGCCCGCCGGGCTGCGCCGGGCTGTGGTCGAGGCTTACGAAGGGCTCGGATCGCTCCCGGTGGCGGTGCGCTCCTCGGCGACGAGCGAGGACGCCCCCGGGTACAGTTCCGCTGGGCAGCAGGAGACCCTGCTCGGCATCCGCGGCGCCGAGGCGCTCCTGGACGCGATCCGGGAGTGCTGGGCCTCCCTCTGGTCGGACCGGGCCGTCGACTACCGCCGCCGCTGCGGCGTCGGCTCCGAGGGCGCGGCGATCGCGGTGCTCGTCCAGCGCATGGCCGAGGCGGACTGCGCCGGGGTGCTGTTCACCCGCGATCCGCTCGGCAACGGGGACCGGACGGTCGGCGCCCGCACGACCCCCGACCCGGTGCGCCGCGACCCGCCCGGCAGCGGGGACGAGATGCTCGTGAGCGCCGCCTACGGCCTCGGCCAGAGCGTCGTCTCGGGCTCGGGCGACCCGGACCTGTTCCGGCTCGCCCGTCGGCCGCCCCGCGTGCGCTCCCGCCGGATCGGCGCCAAGGAGATGCGCGTCGACGCGGACCCGGCGGGCGGGGTCCGTACGAGCCGGGTGCCGGCGGCGCAGCGCAGCCGCCCCTGCCTGGACGACGCCCGGCTGCTGCGCCTGCTCGAGCTCGGCGAGCGGGTCGAGGCGCACAGCGGCGACGCCCGGGACGTCGAATGGGCCTTCTGCGGGGACGAGCTGTTCCTGCTCCAGGCCCGCCCCCTCACCGCGAGCGCCCCGCCGCCCCGCGATCCCGGCCACCCGCCCGTGCGCGGCCGCATCGCCCGGATGCTGCGCGAAGACCTGCTCGAGCACTTCCCCGCCCCCTACCCGCTGGACCTCGCGGCGGTGCACGGCACGCTGCGGGCCGCCCTGGAGCTGCTCCGGGAGGCGGGGCTCGCCTCCCCTCTGCCGGCCGAGCGGATGGTGACCGGGGACGAGGACGGGATCGTCCGCGCCCGGGTCCTCCGGCCCCGCGCGGGCCCGCGCACGCTGCTCGCCCTGCCGCTCCTGCTCGCGCGGGGGCTGCGGCGCCAGATGACCCCGTGGCCGCTGGAGGAGCTCCGGTGGCGCGACGCCCTGGCGGAGCTGCGGCGACGGGCCGAACGTCTCCCGGCCCGGGAGGACGGGGACTGTCTGCGCCTGCTCGACGACGCCCTGGCCTGTGCGGCCCGCATGACCGGCGAGCGCTATCGTCGCTGCCTGCTGCCGCTGCTGCTGCGCCGGACGCTCGCGGCGGGGCTCATCCGGCTCGCCCGCCTCCGGCCCCGGCCGGAGGTGGAGGATCTCTACGAGCGCCTCGGCTACACGACCGCGCTGATCAATGACGGTCTCGAGGAGCTCGCCGAGGAAGCCCGCGCGCTGGGCGTGCTCGAGCTGTTGCACGCGGCCCCGGCGGGCGAGGCCGCCGCGGTGCTCGATGCGGCGCCGGGTGGCGCGGCGTTCCGGGCGCGGACGGAACGCTTCCTGGAACGCTTCGGCGCCCGCGCCCCGCGCATGTACCTGCCGTTCTCCACTCGTTCCTGGCGGGAGGACCCGGAGGCGCTGCTCTCGCTCGTATCCCTCGTCTCGCACCGCGGCTTCCCCCGTCCCGGCCCGCTCGGCGCGGCGGCGGCGGTGGAACGGCGGCTGCCCGCACCGCTGCGGCGGCCGTGGCGGCGGAACACCGGACGGCTGCGGGCCCTGCACCTGGCACGCGAGGGCACGGTCTACCTGATCGAGGAGTTCTTCTGCGTCGCCCGGGCGGCCGTCGACGAGCTGGCGGCGCGGCTCGTGGAGCGCGGCGCTCTGGAGCGGGCGCGGGAGGTCCGCCACCTCTACCCGGCGGAGCTGCGGGCGGCGCTGCGGGAGCCGGATCCCGCGCTGCGCGCGCTCGTCGCCCGACGCGGGCGGCGCCGGCCGGCCGCGGAGGCCGTGTGGTGGGACCGGGGCGAGGCGGGGCGCGGGCGCACCGTCGTGGGGCTGCCCGCGAGCGGCGGCCGGGCCGCGGGCCTCGCCCGGATCGTGCGCGGTCCGGCCGAGTTCGAGCTGCTGCGGGACGGCGAGGTGCTGTTGTGCCCGGCGACCGATCCGGCGTGGACGCCGCTGTTCGCGCTGGCGGGGGCGGTCGTCGCCGAGCGGGGCGGCCCCCTCTCCCACGCGGCGATCGTGGCCCGTGAGTACGGCATCCCCGCGGTGCTCGGCGCGCACGGCGCGACGAGCACCGTACCGGACGGCGCCCGGGTGCTCGTGGACGGCGACGCGGGCCGTCTGGAGCTGCTGGACGACGGGGCGTGAGCGGATCGCCGCATCGCGGCCGGTGCGGCATGCGGGGACAGCTGGGCCGCCGAACGGGTTCCCGGACGCCCCGACGCGGCCGACACGGCGTGTCGCACCCCCGCGCATCGGCGTGTCGGGAACAGGAGCCCCTACGCTGTGCACATGAGTGCACCGGAGGACGAGGACGCCGCGGAGGCCGCGCGCCCGCGGCGCCGCGGGCGCGGCCGTCCCCGACGCGGCACGGGGGACATGCGCGAGGAGATCCTCGCGGCAGCGCGCAAGGAGTTCGCCGAGCAGAGCTACACGGCCGCCACGGTCCGCTCCATCGCCCGTCGGGCCGGCGTCGACCCGGCGCTCATCCACCACTACTTCGGCAGCAAGGCGGGCCTGTTCTCCGAGGCCGTCGGCACCCCGGCCCAGGTGGACGAGGTCCTGCCGGAGATCGTGGACGGGCCGGTGGAGGAGCTGGGAGCCCGCATCGCCCGCTTCACCTTCTCGATCTGGGAGGACCCCGCCGGACAGGCCCGCGGGCTGGCCGTCATGCGCTACGCCCTCGGCGGCGACATGGAGCTGGTGGCGGAGTACATCCGGCAGGAGCAGGTGCTGCCGGTCGCCGCGGTCCTGCCCTTCCCGGACGCCGAGCTGCGGGCGACCTCCGCGGCGATGCACGTGCTGGGGCTGCTCATGGGCCGCTATCTGCTGCGCACCCCGAGCCTGGTGGACGTCGACGCCGCCGAGCTGGAGGCCCGCACCGCCGCGACGCTCCAGCAGATCCTCACCGCCGAGTGAGCCGCCCGGCAGACCGCGCCACCCGATGCGGCGGCCCTTCCGGTGACGCGGCGACCCGTCCGGGAAAGAACCGCCCGGCAGAATAATCGGGTGGAGATGGACGCGAAGAGCTTCGAGCGGCTCGTGATCGACGAGCTGGACGCGCTGCCGGACGAGATGTTCGAGGGGCTGGACAACGTCGCCTTCGTCGTAGAGGACCGGCCCGAGGACGGCTCGCTGGAGCTGCTGGGCCTGTACGAGGGGATCGCGCTGACCGAGCGCGGCCAGTACGGCTTCGGCGAGCTGCCCGACCGGATCGTCGTCTATCGGGAGCCGCATCTGGCGGTGTGCGAGGACGAGGAGCAGCTGCGCGAGGAGGTGCACACGACGCTGGTGCACGAGATCGCCCACTTCTACGGCATCGACGACGAGGAGCTCCACCGTCTCGGCTGGGCCTGAGGAGCCCTCCCGCAATTCCCGGCGCGCCTGGATGAGCGAAGGCTTACCATAGTGGTGTGGGGTCGACGAGGGCCCCGGCGAGGAGGCACCATGAGCGGAACGCCGGCGCTGCGCCTGCGCGAGGTGACCGTCGAGGCGGGCGGGACGCGCATCTGCACGGGGGTGGACCTGGACGTCGGGACCGGCGAGGTGCACGTGCTGTTCGGACCGAACGGCTCCGGCAAGTCCTCGCTGCTGGCCGGGATCATGGGGCTGCCGCCCTACACCACGAGCGGGACGATCGAATTGGACGGTCGGCCGATCCACGAGCTGGCGGTCGACGAGCGGGCCCGGGCCGGGCTGGGCATGGCCTTCCAGCGACCGCCCCGCTTCGAGGGCGTCACGGTCGCCGGGCTGGTGGAGGCGATGGGCGCCTCCGAGCGGCTGGCGACGCTCGCCGAGTCGCTCGACATGACCGCGCTCACCGGGCGGGTCCTGAACCAGGGCTTCTCCGGCGGCGAGGCGAAGCGCTGGGAGGTGCTCAAGCTGGCCCTCCAGCAGCCCCGCGTCTGTCTCTTCGACGAACCCGAGTCCGGCGTGGATCTGGAACACATCCAGGCCGTCGGCGAGGCGATCGACGAGCTGGTCGGCTCGCCCGACGCCGCGGGTCGCCCCCGCAGCGCCCTGGTGATCACCCACACCGGCTTCATCCTCGACTACATCCGAGCCGCCCGCGGGCACATCATGCTCGACGGCCGCATCGTCGCCGCCGGGGACGCGAAAGAGCTGTTCGCCGCCATCACCCGCGACGGCTACCACCGGGCCGCCCAGGCGGCCCAGCGCAAGGAGGTCCGCGCATGACCATCGTCTCCCGACCCGAACTGCCCCTGAGCCACGCCGAGCAGAAGACGCTCGCCCGCGTCGGCTACGCGCCGGAGCGCGAACGCGCCGCGACCGCCGTGGTCGTGGACCGCGAGGTGGCCCACATCGACGTGGAGGACCCCTCGGTGGAGGTGCTGCCGATCGCCGAGGCCCTCGTGCGTCACGAGTGGGTGCAGGACCTGCTCTTCGGCCTGGTGCGCCCGGACTCCGACGAGCGGCTGGCCCGGGCCGTCGAGCAGGGCCTGTCCCCCGTCGGCCACTTCGTGCACGTCGCAGCGGGCGCCCGGGTGCGGCTGCCCGTGCAGACCTTCACGATGCTGGAGACCCCGCAGGCGCATCAGTACGTGCACTGCCTGACCGTGATCGAGGAGGGCGCGGAGCTCGAGGCGGTCAGCGGTTCGGCCGCCGCCGACCCGGTGCGGCGCGGCTCGCACCTCTCGGTCTCCGAGAACTATCTGCGCCCCGGCGCGAAGTACCGCTCCGTGTCGATCGAGCACTGGGGCGAGAAGATGGAGGTCGCCAGCTTCGGCGCCACCGAGGTGGGCGTCGGCGCCGTGCACGCGGACACCGCGATCATGCTCTCCCCCGTCGCCCGGCACGAGACCGTGAGCACCACGATCCTGCACGAGCGGGCCGTCTCCACCGACGAGTCGATCGTGTTCGCGGCGGCCGGCACCGAGCGCGTCTCCACCAGCCGCATCGAGCTGGACGGGGAGGGCGCCCACGCCGAGAGCATCGCCCGCATGGTGACCGGCGGCGGGATCATCCGCAACCGCTCCACCCTGGTGGGCCGGGCGGACGGGTCGGACGGCTATCTGGGCTGCGACGGCCTCAAGATCGGCCGGGAGGGCTTCATCGAGTCCTCGCCCGGGCTGATCGCCCACAGCCCCGCCTCGCAGCTCTCGCACGAGGCCTCGATCGGCATGATCACCCGGGACAAGCTCGCCTACCTGATGGCCACGGGCCTGGACGAGGACGCGGCCCGCGATCTGATCGTGCGCGGCTTCCTCCAGCTGGACCGGCTCGCGCTGCCCGAGCACATCGCCGAGGAGGTGCGCCGCACGGTCGCCGAGGCGCGCAGCGGCGCGCTGTAGACGGACCGCGATCGGCCGCCCCGCCCGGGGCTCCGGACCCGCGGGGCGTCGGCAGGCAGGCGGCGGAGAGGGCATGATCGAAGCATGACCGATCACACCGATCCCGCCCCGAGCCCGGACGCGCCGCAGCCGCTGCCCTCGCAGGCCCTGCGCCCGGATACGCTCGCCGTGCACGCGGGCCGCGAGGACTTCGCCGAGCTGGGCGTGCACGTCCCGCCCCTGGACCTGTCCACGACCACGCCCCTGCCCGGCGTCGAGACCGGCGGGCAGTCCTACGAGCGGCTCGCCGGCGGCGGACGGATCGACGACGGCTCGGCCGTCTACCAGCGGCTGTGGAACGGCACGACCGCCCGCTTCGAGGGGGCGCTGGCTCGGCTCGAGCACGCGCCGGAGGCGGTCGCCTTCGCCTCCGGCATGGCGGCGCTGACCGCCGCGGTGCTGGCCGCGAGCCGGCACGGCCCGGGCCGCCACGTGGTGGGGCTGCGGCCCCTGTACGGCGGCACCGACCACCTGCTGGCGACGGGGATCCTCGGCACCGAGTGCACCTTCGTGCGGCACGCCGAGGAGGTGGCCGCGGCGGTGCGCGAGGACACCTGCCTGGTGGTGGCCGAGTCGCCCGCGAACCCGACCCTGGAGCTCGTGGACCTGCGGGAGCTCGCGCGCGCCGCGGGACATGCGCCCCTGCTCGTCGACAACACCTTCGCCACCCCCGTGCTGCAGCGGCCGCTGGAGCTGGGCGCCACCCTGGTCGTGCACTCGACGACGAAGTACATCGGCGGCCACGGCGACGTGCTGGGCGGGGTCGTCGCCTGCGACGAGTCCTGGGCGCAGCGGTTGCGCTCGGTGCGCGCCGTCACCGGCGCGATCGCCCACCCGCTGGCCTCCTATCTCGCGCACCGGGGCCTTGCCACCCTGCCGCTGCGGGTGCGGCGGCAGCAGGAGTCCGCCGCCGCGATCGCGCGCGCCCTGGCCGGGGAGCCCCGGGTCGAGCGGGTCTTCTACCCGGGGCTGCCGGGCGGGGACCCCGCCGGGCTGGTGGGGACGCAGATGGCCGGGCCCGGGGCCATGATCGCCCTCGACCTGGGCTCCTTCGAACGGGCCGCGCACACGGCCGAGCACACGCGCCTGTTCACCCACGCCGTCTCGCTCGGCGGGGTCGACTCGCTCGTGCAGCACCCCGCGGCGCTCACCCACCGGCCGGTCACCGCCCAGGCGAAGCCGGGCGAGGGGATCCTGCGGCTGTCGATCGGCCTGGAGGACCCCGAGGACCTGCTGGCCGATCTGCGCGCCGCGCTGCCGGCCTGAGGCGTGGCGGACACGGAGGCGGAGGACGAGAGGTGCCGGGCCGGCCCCGCGTGCCGGGCCGGCC
>JAUNLB010000111.1:0-329 GCA_030532485.1 Pseudoclavibacter sp. | reverse complement strand
GTGGACGAGCAGACCCGCTGCGTGCACTACCGCACGGAGCTCGACATCGTCGCGATCCGCTTCGCCTGCTGCCGCGAGTACTACCCCTGCCACGCCTGCCACGCCGAGACCGCGGGGCACCCGCCCGAGCGCTGGCCCGCCTCGGCCTTCGAGGAGCTCGCGATCCTGTGCGGGGCGTGCGGCAGCGAATTGACGATCCGGGCCTATCTGGACGCAGCCGCGTGCCCGCACTGCGCCGCCCCCTTCAACCCCCGCTGCGCCCTGCACCGCGAGCGCTACTTCCACGCCTGAGCCCCGCCGCCTCCGCCGATCCGCCCCGCTCGAAACGT
>JAUNLB010000110.1 GCA_030532485.1 Pseudoclavibacter sp. | reverse complement strand
GTGGCGAGCCTGGTGCGCCCCGCGGACGAGCTGCTCGTCGCACCCGGCGACACCGGCCCCGTCGCGGCCGCGCCCTCCGCGGACCCGGAGAGCTCCTTCGCGACCTCCTCGCCTCAACAGCCCGCCCCGGGCTCGGAGATCCCGATCGGCATGGACGCGCAGCTGCCGGGATTCACGGTCGTCACTCCCGCGCCGGGGGACTGGAAACCGGTGGAACGGGACCGGCAGCTCGGTTTCGCGATCAAGGCTCCCGACGGTGAGAGCTATCTCTCCATCCAGCAGTGGAAGCTGGAGCCCAGCCACTATCGGGACCAGGACCTGACGATGGCTGAAATCGCCAACGCCCACCACTTCTTCAGCAGCGAGCCCCAGCCGGTCGGCGGGCCGAGTCCCTACTGGATCTCCGGCTCCGGCTACCGGCTCGAGCTCGTCTCGCAGCGCCTGAGCTGGGGCTGGGCGGGCGGCGAGGCGCTGGTCGTCTCGCGCTACATGCCCAATACCGGGACCCGGGTCATGATCACCGCCGTGGCCCCGTCCGGCCACCTCGACGACCCCGCCTCGCCCATCTCGCAGAAACTCGCGCAGATCTCCTTCACCGTGCCCTGAGCCTCGCCTCCGCCCGGGCCTCGGGCGGAGAGGTCATCAAAATCGGGGAACCTGGGCCCCCAACTCGCCTCCGCCCGGGCCTCGGGCGGAGGCGCTGCAAGGAGTCGCGAGGGCTCAGGCGAAGAGCTCCTGCAGGCGTCGCACGCCGCTCAGGAGGTCCTCGTCGCCCAGCGCGTAGCTGAGCCGGACGTAGCCGGAGGGGCCGAAGGCCTCGCCGGGGACGACCGCGACCTCGGCTCGCTCCAGGATGTAGTCGGCGAGCTGGAGCGAGGAGTCGATGCGGCGGCCGCCGTGCTCCCGGCCCAGCAGCTCCCGCACGTCCGCGTACACGTAGAAGGCGCCCTCCGGGGTGGGAACGGCGAAGCCGGGGACCTTCGAGAGCTCGTCGACCATGAGCCGGCGTCGCCGGTCGAAGGCGAGCCGCATCTGTTCGATCGGCTCGCTCGGCCCGGTGAGCGCCGCGACGGCTGCCCGCTGGGCGATGTTGTTGACGTTGCTCGTCAGATGCGTCTGCAGGTTCGAGGCGCCCGCCACGGCGTCCTCGGGACCGAGGAGCCAGCCCACTCGCCAGCCGGTCATGGCGTAGGACTTGGCGACGCCGTTGACCAGGATGCAGCGCTCCTGCAGCCCCGGGACGGCCTCCACGATCGAGGTCGCGCGCGAGCTCTCGCCGTAGACGAGGTTCTGGTAGATCTCGTCCGAGATCACCCAGATGCCGTGCCGCTCCGCCCACTCGCCGATCGCCCGGGTCTCCTCCGGGTCGTACACGGCCCCGGTGGGGTTGGAGGGCGAGCAGAACAGGAGGGCCTTCGTGCGGGGGGTCCGCGCCGCCTCGAGCTGTTCGACGGTGACCTTGTAGCCCTGCTCGGCGCCGGCGAAGACCTCGACCGTCCGGGCCCCGGCCAGCTGCACGACCTCGGGGTAGGTGGTCCAGTAGGGCGCGGGCAGCAGCATCTCGTCGCCCTCGCCCAGCACCGTGAGGAAGGCCTGGTACACGGCCTGCTTGCCGCCGTTGGTGACGATCACGCGGGAGGCGGGGACCTCCAGGCCGGAGTCCCGGGCCGTCTTGGCGGCGATCGCCTCGCGCAGCTCGGGCAGGCCGGCCGCGGGGGTGTAGCGGTGGTTGCGCGGATCGCGGGCCGCCTCCACGGCGGCGTCGACCACGTGCTGCGGGGTGGGGAAGTCGGGTTCGCCCGCCGCATAGCTGATGACGGGGCGGCCCTCCGCCTTGAGGGCCTTCGCCTTCTGATCGACCTTGAGCGTGGCCGAGGGGGCGATCGCGGCGATGCGGGGCGAGAGTCGGGTGGTGTCGCGTGCCATGTCCCAAGCATAGTTTCCGGGGCCTGCGGCCCGGCCGGGCGGAGGGCTTGTGCTCTGCCGCCGCCTTCGCGTATGCTCGACGAGTTGCCGAACGCACCATGCTGAAGCGCGCCTGAAATATCGGACCCGCCGGGTTCCGGAGCGGGAGCGCCGCGGCTGGCGGAGGGGAGCGGACGCTCCCACCGGTTCGCGCAGAGGGCGGTGGCTCAATTGGTAGAGCAGCGGTCTCCAAAACCGCAGGTTGCAGGTTCGAGTCCTGTCCGCCCTGCACATCGGTGTTGTGCCGCAGCGCCGTATCGTCCAGGCACGAGCAAACCCGGTCGGATGCGGCTGCCTGCGCCGTTCACCCCCAGAACTGCGAAGGGAAACAAGGCGTGTCGCGAAGCAAGTCCGAGGTCTCGGGCGGCAAGTCCCGCTCCGGCACCCGCGAGGAGGACGAGAAGCGCGGGAAGGTCGAGAAGAGGGCCGCCGGCTCGGAGGGCCGTCGCGGCCCCTTCGGCGCGATCGGCCGTTTCCTGGGAGAGGTCGTCGGCGAGCTCAAGAAGGTCGTCACCCCGACGCGCCAGGAGCTGTTCCGCTATACGGGCGTCGTGCTCGCCTTCGTGGTGTTCATGATGGTGCTCGTGACCCTGCTCGACCTGCTGTTCGGCATCGGCGTCTCCTGGGTCTTCGGCACCGGGACCGAGGTGAGCTGGCCCGACTTCGGCCAGATCTTCGGCGGCACGCCGGCTCCGAGCGAGCCGCCCGCCCAGACCCCCGCGCCCTAGGCGTCCGAGACGAGAACCCGGCGAGAATGAGATGAGGAAGCGTGGCTGACGGCAAGCTGAACGACCCGAACGGTCCGTTCGATCCCGCGATCGAGCAGGATTCCGAGGCCCCGGCGCCCCAGGGGGGCGACGCCGTGGAGGAGACGGTCGGAGCCGGTGGCGACGCGCCGCTCGCGGCCGCTCCGGAGGCGGACGCGAGCGAGGATGCGGCGCAGGAGGCCGGCGAGGCCGCGGCGGACGAGGAGGAGTCCGCGCAGCCCGATCCCTACGAGGCCTTCCGCAAGGAGCTGCGGCTCAAGCCGGGCAAGTGGTACGTGGTCCACACCTACGCGGGCTTCGAGCGCCGGGTGAAGCAGAACCTGCACCAGCGCACCGAGTCGATGAACATGAGCGACTTCATCTATCAGGTCGAGGTGCCGATGGAGGACGTCGTCGAGATCAAGAACGGCCAGCGCAAGATGGTCACTCGCGTGCGGGTGCCCGGCTACGTGCTCGTGCGGATGATGCTCAACGAGGACAGCTGGTCGGTCGTGCGCCACACCCCGGGCGTCACCGGCTTCGTGGGCAACGCCCACAATCCGACGCCGTTGCGCTTCAACGAGGCCTTCGACATGCTCAAGAGCCTCGTGGAGGTCGCCGAGGCCCCGGTCAAGGCCCCGGTCGCCGCGGGCCAGGGCGGCGCCAAGCGCGCGCCGGTGGCCGAGGTGGACTTCGAGATCGGCGAGACGATCACGATCAAGGACGGCTCCTTCGCGGGGCTCACCGGCTCCATCAGCGAGATCAAGCCGGAGAGCGGCAAGCTCACCGTGCTCGTCTCGCTCTTCGAGCGCGAGACCCCGGTCGAGCTCAGCTTCGACCAGGTCACCAAGCTCTGAGCCGGTTCCTCGCCGCACGGGGTGCGGAAGCGGCTCGGTCGCCGCGCGTCCCGCCGGCCGGCATGACGGCGACGAAGCGCCGGAGACCGTCCTGCGGCCCCCCTCGCCGACGGGCGTGAAGGTCTTGGAACGGGTTCGCGCGGCTCGCGTCCGAGGGCGATTCGACGCCGACGGGGAGGCGGTGCACGGGCCGTTCGCGTTCGCCCCTCTCGTCTCGGCTGCGGCCGTGCACGAGCACCTCGCACCTGGACTCGATCAAGGTCGAGCCGGTCCCCTCGGCTGCGGCCGCGCACGAGCACCTCGCCGGTGGGAGCGGCCGCGGCGGGCACGGTCCGGGCCGCGACGCCGCGCCGTCGGCGGCCCTCCTCGAACGGGTCCGGCGTGCGCAGCATGCCTCCGCTCTCGGTTAGACTGGGTAGGTTTGCGCGCGCATCCGCCGCGCGCGGACGTCACCACGCCCCGGAACGGCCGGGGCGGTGGGAGAGGGGCGCCGGAGGGCGCCGGCTCGCATGGAAGGAAGACATATGGCACCGAAGAAGAAGGTCTCGGGTCTGATCAAGCTGCAGATCCAGGCCGGTCAGGCCAACCCCGCCCCGCCGATCGGCCCCGCGCTCGGTCAGCACGGCGTGAACATCATGGAGTTCTGCAAGGCCTACAACGCCGCGACCGAGTCGCAGCGCGGCAACGTGATCCCCGTCGAGATCACGGTGTACGAGGACCGCTCCTTCACCTTCGTCCTGAAGACCCCGCCCGCCGCCGAGCTCATCAAGAAGGCTGCGGGGGTCAAGAAGGGCTCCGCCACGCCGCACAGCGCCAAGGTCGGCAAGCTGACCATGGCCCAGGTGCGCGAGATCGCTGAGACCAAGAAGACGGATCTCAACGCGAACGACATCGAGCAGGCCGCGAAGATCGTCGCCGGCACCGCCCGCTCGATGGGCATCACGGTCGAGGACTAGTCCTCGCGGGGCCCGGCAGCGGGCCCGATCCGCACACATCTCAGTTTCTGCGGGAGAGCCGGCCAGGCTCGTCACCGCACTCTCTCGAAGGAGAATCCACATGGCGAAGTCCAAGGCGTACCGCGCCGCCGCGGCGAAGATCGAGGAGGGTCGGCAGTACTCGCTCGAGGAGGCCGCGGCCCTGGCCCGGGAGACGGGCTCCAGCAAGTTCGACAGCACCGTCGAGGTCGCGCTGCGGCTCGGCGTCGACCCCCGCAAGGCGGACCAGATGGTCCGCGGCACGGTGAACCTGCCGCACGGCACGGGCAAGACCGCCCGCGTCGTGGTGCTGACCACCGGCCCGAACGCCGAGGCGGCGATCGGGGCGGGCGCCGACGAGGTCGGCGGCGACGAGCTCATCGCCCGCATCGCGGACGGCTGGCTCGGCTTCGACGCGGTCGTGGCCACCCCCGACATGATGGGCAAGGTGGGCCGGCTCGCGCGCATCCTCGGCCCCCGCGGCCTGATGCCGAACCCCAAGACGGGCACCGTCACGACCGACCCGGCCAAGGCCGTCTCGGACATCAAGGGCGGGAAGATCGAGTTCCGCGTCGACAAGCACGCGAACGTGCACTTCATCATCGGCAAGGCCTCGTTCTCGGAGCAGCAGCTGGCCGAGAACCTCCGCGCGGCCCTCGACGAGGTCGTGCGTCTCAAGCCGTCGAGCGCGAAGGGCCGCTACCTGCAGAAGGCCGTCGTCTCGACGACCTTCGGCCCCGGCATCCCGCTCGACGTGAGCGCCGTCTGAGTCTCCGGGCAGCACACATCGCGAGGGCCCCGCCGCACGGCGGGGCCCTCGCGCGTTTCCCGGGGCGTCGCGGGCGCCCGCCGGACGCCGCCTGGACGTCGGGCGCCCTCGCGCGGGTGCGGAGCGCGCGGGCCGGCTCACTCGACCGGTTCGACCGGCTCGGGCGGCGCCTCGTGCAGCTGGACGAGATTGCCGACCGTGTCGTCGAACAGGACGAAGCGTCCGGCCGGGGAGTCGACGACGTCGCCGACGATCCGCACGCCCGCCTCGCGCAGCCGACGCAGATCCGCGTCCAGCTCCTCGGTACCGAGCACGAGGGCCGGCAGCCCGGCCTCCCGCAGACCCGTGGCGTAGGCGGCGGCGACGGGGCTGTCGCCGGGCTCCAGCAGCAGACCGGGGTGGTCGGCGCCGGGGTTGCGCACGATGAAGAGATTCGCCTCGGGGGCGGCCATGACGGTCTCCAGGCCGATCGGCCCGGTGTAGAAGGCGTGGGCTGCGGCGGGGTCGGAGACGTGGATGCTGAGCATGGCGATGTGCATGCCTTCGATCCTGCATGCCGTTCACGTGTGCTCGCCGTGCGCGGCCTCCGCGAGCCCGCAAAGTCGGTCTTGATGCAAACTACTTTGTATTGTAAAGTTAAACCATGACGAAGGACACGCAGACACCGGGAGCGGCGCCCGCCCAGGACCTCGCCGAGATGGCCGAGCTCATCCGGCAGGAGCGCAAGCGGCTGCTCGCCGCCCAGATCGGCCCGGTGCGGCTGCTCAACCTCGTGTGGGGCCTCGTCTACCTCCTGGGCGGCCTCGTGGTGTGGGCCGCGCACCCGGAGGGGGCCGCGCGGCACGGGCTGCCCGCACTGCCGCAATCGTCCTGGATCGTCGCGGCGGGCCTGCTGGTGCTCGGGGTGGTCGGCAGCGTCACGCTCAGCGTCCGGATGGGCACGGGCCGGCGCGGGCCGAGTGCGAGCGCGGGCGCCATGTACGGCTGGTCCTGGTCGATCGCGATGCTCGGCACCTGGCTCTACGGCCAGGCCCTCGCGCGCGGTAGCGGCCTGGGGGCCGGGCTGCTCGGGGAGCTCTACCCGACGTCCTTCCTGTTCACCGCCGCGGTCGTCTACCTGGTGGGGGCGGCGGTATGGCGCTCCGGCTGGCAGTTCGCCCAGGGGGCGACCCTCATCGCCGTGACGATCCTCGGCGCGGCGGCCGGGGTGCCGGACGTCTACCTCGTGCTGGGTGCGCTGGGCGGCGGCTGCCTGCTCGTCTTCACCCTGCTGCTCGGCCCCCTCTCCCGGTGGGAGAGCCGTGCGAGGAGGGAGGGATGAGCGAGCTGGACCCCGTGATCCACGCCCCGGCGAGGCTGCGCATCATGACCGCGCTCGACGGCAGCCTCGAGCGCGCCGGCGACCAGATCGCCTTCCCCGCACTGCAGAAGCAGCTGGAGATGACCTCGGGCAATCTCACCACCCACCTGGCCAAGCTCGAGGCCGCCGGCTACATCCGCATCGACAAGACCTTCGAGGGCCGTCGGCCCGTCACCTACCTGTCCATCACCCCCCAGGGGCGGGCCGCCTTCCAGGACTACCGCACGACCCTGCTGAAACTGATCGGAGACGCATCATGACCAGAGACCCGAACACCGTCGACCGGGAACCGCTCATCGAGGTGCGGGGCGCGGTCAAGCGCTTCGGCGCGGCCGGCTCGGACCGCGCGCCGGCGCTGGCCGGCGTGGAGCTGCGGATCGGCGCGGGCGAGAGCGTGGGTCTGCTCGGACCGAACGGTGCGGGCAAGACGACCCTGCTGAGCCTCGTGCTCGGCCTACGCAGGCCCAGCGAGGGGCGGGTGCGCCTCTTCGGCGGGGACCCGGGCGATCCGCGCTCGCGGCTGCGCCTGGGGTCCACGCCCCAGCAGAGCGCGCTGCCCGAGGTGCTGCGGGTCTCCGAGACGCTCGACTTCGTGGCCGCCCACTTCCCCGGCCGGGCCGACACCGATCGGGTCGTCGAGGAGTTCGGGCTCGCTCCGCTGCTGCGCCGCCAGTGCGGCGCGCTCTCCGGAGGGCAGCAGCGGCGCGTCGCGGTCGCCCTCGCCTTCGTCGGGTCGCCCGAGCTGGTCCTGCTGGACGAACCGACGGCGGGGCTGGACGTGGAGGGCCGGGCCGCGCTGTGGCAGGCGCTGCGGGAGCGCAACGCCGCCGGCTGCACGCTCGTGGTCACGAGCCACCACCTGGAGGAGATCGAGGCGCTCGCCGAGCGGGTCGTGGTGCTGGACCGCGGCCGCATCCTCGCCGACGAGCCCCTGGAGCGGGTGCTCGACCGGGCCGGCAGGCGCTCGATCGGGGTGCGGGGCGTGGCCGCCGAACGGCTCGCACAGCTGGACGGCGGCTTCGAGCCGCGCGGGGCCGAGGGGGAGCTGGTGCACGGCGTGGCCGCCGACGCGGACGGCTTCGTCCGGGCCCTGGTCGCCTCCGGGCTCCCGTTCTCGGATCTGACGATCCGCGGCGCCTCCCTGGAGGAGGCGTTCCTGGACATCACCGGGGCCGGCGGTGCCGCACGGTCCCGCAGCGAACACATCGAAGGAGCAGCAGCATGACCACGACCACCACCGTCCCCGCCGCACGCCGGTCGGAAGGTCCCCAGGCGAGACCGGCCGGGGTCCTCGCCCTGACCCTGCGCTACGCGGGCGCCGCCGTGCTGGAGAACTTCCGGATCCCCATGTCGGTGATCGGCTCGCTCGCCTTCCCGGTGCTGGCCCTGTGCTTCTTCGTGCTGCCGATGGCCGAGGTGCGGGAGAACCACGAGTTCGCGACGGAGGCGATCTTCTCGATGGTCGTCTTCGCCTTCATGACCAACGGCCTGTTCTCCTTCGGCCTGGACGTCGCGCAGCGCCGGGCGAAGGCGTGGGGCCCGTATCT
Source organism: Pseudoclavibacter sp. (assembly GCA_030532485.1). Lineage (GTDB taxonomy): Bacteria > Actinomycetota > Actinomycetes > Actinomycetales > Microbacteriaceae > Pseudoclavibacter. The sequence continues at coordinate 761 of JAUNLB010000110.1, read as the reverse complement.
GCGGACCCTGCCCGGCCGTCCCACGGCCGCCGTCGCGGGGCTGGTGCTCTCGACGCTGACCTTCGCGGTCCTGGCGGCGATCCCCGTCTTCGCCGTCGGCTTCCTGTTCACCCAGGCCAGGCCCCAGCCGTTGGACGCGATCGCGGCGTTCCTGGTCGTGATCGTCACGGCGGTCCCCTCCGCGCTCATCGGGCTCGTCATCGGCACCCTGTGCAGCGAGAAGGCGGCCATCGGGGTGACGCAGCTGGTCATGTTCACGATGGCTTTCGCCTCCGGGCTGCTCATGCCGCCGCTCATGTTCCCGCAGTGGCTGGAGTTCGCGACCCGCTTCCTGCCCGTGCGGGCGGCCAGGGACCTGGTGGTCCAGCTGGCCTTGGGTGAGCCGGCCCCCGCCTGGAGCCTGCCCGTGCTGGCGCTGTGGACGGTGGGGCTCGCGGTGGTCGCGGTGCTGTTGGTCCGTCGGGACGAGGGGCGCCGCTTCCGCTGAGCAGTCGCTGACCGGGGCCTTGCTCGCCAGCGCCTGGTCTGAGTCGAAGCGTGCGTGCTCGCCCGAACCGTGCGGTTCTTCCGCACGGTTCGGGTGAGCATGCACGTGGGGAGTGTCTGTTGTGGCGGGTGTCGAGGTCTGGTCGCTGCGTTGAGATGAGCCGGTGCGCGTTGGTCGCACCGCGCGCGGGTCCAGCTCGGGTCGGGCCGGGTGTCAGGTGTGTGGTTCGGGGTGTCGTTGTTGGATGAGGTGGCGGAGCCGGTCGGGGGTGTCG
>JAUNLB010000109.1 GCA_030532485.1 Pseudoclavibacter sp. | reverse complement strand
CCCGCCCCACCGCCTTCACCATCACCGATCACCCCAATCCCAAACATATAGTGAACCACTCTGAGAACCACCAGACACACATCGTCCGACCGGCTCTCGTACTCCCATCCCTCCGGGAGCCTATGCTTCCCCGATACCCCTGGAAGGATGCCACCAGCATATCCCAAAAGGTACGACGCCACAAGCCCGACAGCACATTTCACCCTGGGTGTTCCCTGGACGTCGACGCACAGGAATCGCCTGGGAGGACGGGCCGAGAGCCGTCCTGAAGAACCACTCGAACAGAGTTCACGGCGAGACTAGAGAACGCACATGAATGCCCCTGAATTATCCTAGCGGCCACCTGCGACATTCAAAGCGTAAAACGACCATATCTCCTGATTTCTCGCGCATTCCGCCTCGTCGACCGCGGTGGTCGCGAGCGACGGCGAAGCGAGCGGTATCAAGCCTGGCGAGCCGGCGGCGCGCCGCATTTTACATACCAACCAGTCGGTTTTATAGTGGGACGGCGGATGCGCGCGAGCGATGGGCGCACAGACGACGAGGAGGCGGCATGACCGGTCCGACGGCCAAGGGCGAGGCGAGTCGGCGGGAGATCCTCGCCGCGGCCGGCGAGGTGTTCGCCCGCCACGGCTACGCGGGGGCGCGCATGGATGAGATCGTGCGGGCGACGGGAATGACGAAGGGCGCCGTGTACTTCCACTTCCCCGCCAAACGGGAGCTGGCCCGCGCAGTGGTCGACGAGCACAAGCGTCGCTGGCTCGCCCTCGCTGCCGAGCGGCTGGACGGGCCGCAGGCCCCCTCGGCGGCGCCGGAGCGGTTGCGGGCCGTCGCGGAGCTCCTCGTCGAGCTCACGACGGCGAGCGGCTCGGGCTGGGACGCGGTCCGGCTCGCGAACCAGATCCGCGCCGAGGCGGGTGAAGAGTCCGAGACGGGGCCCGTCCACGAGTGGGTCGAGCTGCTCGCGGGCGTCGTCGAGCGCGGGCAGGCGGAGGGCTCCCTGCGCCCCGAGCCCTCGCCTCGCGACGCGGCCGTGATCCTCGTCGGCGCCTTCGACGGACTGAAGACCACGAGCGAGGCCGTCGCCGCCGGGGACGCCGAGGGCTTCGCCCGCCGGGCGCGAGCACTGCTCGGACTGCTCATCGGCGGCCTCGAGGCCTGAGGACCGCAAGCGCCGCAGCGACCGCCCGGTCCGGCGGGCCCGGACACCACGGAGACCCCTATCCAGAAAAAAGACCGACCATACGGTTCGGAGTTTGGAGATCGCATGACCGTCCTGATCACCGGCGCATCCTCCGGCATCGGCGAGGCGTTCGCCCGCCGCTTCGCCGCCGAGGGGCGCGATCTGGCGCTCGTCGCCCGCGACGCACAGCGGCTGGAGCGGATCGCGCAGGAACTGCGGACGCGGCACGGCGTCGCCGTCGCAGTGCTCCCCCTCGACCTCGCGACCCCGGACGCCGCCGCCCGGCTGGCGGAACTGACCGAGCGGGCCGGCCTGGAGATCGACGTGCTCGTCAACAACGCCGGCTTCGCGAGCCACGGGGACGTGGCCGAGAGCGACCCGGGCCGGCTGGAGGAGCAGATCCGGCTCAACTGCACGACCCTCGCCGGCACGACGGCCAGGTACCTGCCCGGGATGCGCCGGCGCGGCGGGGGTGCGATCGTCAACATCGCCTCCACCGCGGCCTTCCAGCCGGTCCCGCACATGGCGGTCTACGCCGCCACCAAGGCCTTCGTGCTCTCCTTCACCGAGGCGCTGTGGGCCGAGACCCGCAGGGACGGGGTGCGGGTGCTCGCGGTCTGCCCGGGCGCGACCGACACCGCCTTCTTCCAGGTGGCGGGCGAAGCCGCCGCGGTCGGGCGCAAGCGCTCCGCCCGCGGCGTCGTGGACCGCACGATGCGGGCTCTGCGCGGCGACGCCCCGAGCGTCGTCGACGGGCTCGGCAACGCCCTGGCCGCCAGGCTGCTCGGGCGTCTGCTGCCCCGGCGCGCCGTGCTCGCGATCGCCGAGCGCAGCGTGCGCCCCTAAGCCCCGCCGCCGGGCCCGGCCCTCGACCGGGCCCGACGGGGGACGGCTCAGGCGTAGACGTCCGAGACGTAGCGGCCGTGCTCGCGCTCCTGCACCTCCAGCCACTCCTGCGCCTGATCCAGACTCGCCCCCTCGGCCTCCGCGTAGATGCGGGCGCACGTCTCCCGCACCGCCGGTGCCATCCGGCTGCCGTCGCCGCACACGTAGAGGGTGGCGCCGTCGCGCACGAGCCGCACGATCCGCTCGCGGTCGGCCCACATGCGCTCCTGCACGTAGCGCACCGGCCCGTGGGGGCCGTCCTCCGGCGCCCGCGAGTAGGCCCGCCGCACCTCCACGACCCCGTCCGCCTCCCAGGCGTCGAGCTCCTCCCGGTAGAGGTCGTCGAGCTGCGGGCCCCGGCAGCCGAAGAAGAGCAGCGCAGGCCCGGGGGCCGACCCCTCTGCCTGCGCCCGCAGGGCCCGGTCCTGCAGGAAGCCCCGGAACGGGGCGATGCCGGTGCCGGCGCAGGCCATGATCACGGGGGCCCGCAGGTCCTGCGGCGGGCGGAAGCCGGCGGCCCCGGGGCGCACGCTCACCGGCACCCGGCTACCGGGCCGGGCGCGGGCCAGCAGGGTGGAGGCGGCCCCCTCGTACTCGCCCCGTCCCGAGAACGCCGGCCCGTGCAGGTGGGCGACCGTGAGCGTCACCCGGTCCTCGCTCCACAGCGGGGAGGAGGAGATGGAGTAGCGCCGGGGGCTGAGCGGGACCAGCATGTCCAGGAACGCCTCCAGCGGCAGCTGCACGGAGGGGAAGCACTCCAGCAGGTCCAGCACCGACAGCCGTCGACCGAGCACCTCCGCCTCGTAGACCCCCGGCTCCGCCAGGCGCAGCAGCTGAGCCCGCTCCGGCGGGCAGGGGCAGGCCTCGGCCAGGCGCTCCAGCTGCCGCCGACCCGCCGGCAGGGACAGCTCCACGTAGGAGGCGAACACCTCGCCGGCGAACACCGGCTCGTCCACGGGCAGCCCGCGCGCGTCGCCGCTGATGCGCAGACGCGCATCGTGGGCCAGGCGGAAGCGGGCCAGGGCCCGCTCCACCGTCGCGGCCGGGTTGCTGGGCAGCACCGCCAGGTAGTCGCCGGTCCGGTAGCCGCACCCCTCGGGCAGCAGGATCTCCAGGTGGCGCTTGCTGCCCGCCTCGGGGCGCGAGGCGTCGGCGAGCTCCACATTGCGCAGGACCGTGCCGAACTCCAGTTCCGCCTCGCGCAGCAGGGAGCGGCGGCCGGGGTCGGCGGTCTCCACCCGCAGCCCGGCGGCCTCGGCCGGCATGCCGGCGCCGACCACCCCCAGCCGCTCGGCCAGCGCTGGCCACAGCCGCTCCGACCAGGCCTCGAAGTCGCCGAAGAAGTCGCCGCGGACGTTCGCGGCGCCGCGCTCGAGCACCCGTTCCGTCCCGGCTCGCGCGAAGCCCTCGTCCACGAGGCTCGGGATGCGCTGGTAGCTGCGCGCCCAGTCCGTGTTGCCGCAGCCGAAGACGGCCGTACGCACGCCGGTGAGCGCCCCGTCGGGCAGCTCGGAGAGCCAGGACACGAAGGCCCGCGCGTTGTCCGGCGGCTGTCCCTCGTAGGAGGAGGTCACCACGAGCACCGCGCCCTCCCGGGGCAGGGCGTCCACCCCCTCGTCCAGGGGCGCCAGGCTCGGCTGGTAGCCGCGGCGGCGGCCCTCGGCCGCGAGCCGGCCCGCGAAGGCCTCGGCCGTGCCCGCATTGGAGCCGAAGAGGATCCGCAGGGGCGTGCCGTGCCGCTCGGCGGCGGGGGACTGGGGCGCCCCCTCGGCGGCGGGCCGCCCGGCCGCCTCGCCGACGCCGCGGGCGCGCGGAGCGGGGCCGTCCGTGCGGGGCCGGAAGCGGGCGAGGAAGCCGTCGGGCTTGAGGGTCAGGGTCTCCTTGACCCGCAGCTCGTAGCCCGCATCGGCGAAGTCGAACTCGAAGCGCTGGAGCAGGAGCGCCAGCACGAGCTGCGCCTCCTGCAGCGCGAAGCCTCGGCCGATGCAGGAGCGCTGACCGTTCCCGAACGGCTTCCAGGCCCCCTCGGGGATCTCCCGGGCCCGCTCGAAGCCGAAGCGGTCCGGGTCGAAGCGGTCCGGCTGCTCCCACACGGCCGGATCGCGGTGCAGGCCCGGGACGAGCACGAGGATCGTGTCCTCGGGCCGCACGGCGTAGCCGTCCTCGGCGCCGGGGGCCGTGCCGCCGATCGTGGTCGGCTCGTACGGGTACACGGCGAAGGCCGGCGCGGTCGGCCACAGACGCAGGGTCTCGCGCAGGATCTGGTCCAGGAAGCCGAGCCGTGGCAGATCCTCGTACTCGGGGAAGCGGCCGTCGAGCACCTCGTCGACCACGGCCCGGGCGCGGGCGGTCGTCTCCGGGTTCCGCAGCAGCTCGTAGAGCGCGAAGCTCAGCAGACCCGAGGTCGTCTCGTGCCCGGCGATGAGGAAGGTGACCATCTGGTAGCGCACGTTCTCGTCCGAGAGCCGTTCGCCGGTCTTCGGGTCGCTCGCCCGCAGCATGTCGTCGAGGATGTCGCGCCGCCCGTCCGGCAGGGGGTGGCTGCGGCGGTGGGCGATCAGCTCGTCGGCCACCTCGTGCATGGTGCGCACATCGTGCGCGAAGCGGCGCTGGTGCAGGAGCATCAGCTCGTTCTGCAGCGGCAGGCGGCGCGTGCGGTCGCCGGACTCCTGCAGCGCCCGCACCATGGCGTCCACGAAGGGGTGCATCCGCTGCGAGTAGAAGGAGTTGAAGCGGTAGGAGAAGGAGCACAGGGCGATCGTGTCGAGGGTCAGCCGAGTGAAGTCGTGGGCGACGTCGATCTCGGCCTCCGGTCCGAGCCGCTCCCACTTGAGCATGAGCTGCTCGGCGATGTCGGCCATGCCGTCGTACATGTCCCGCAGGGCCATGGGCGCGAAGGAGGACATGAGGATCCGGTGGGCCCTGCCCCAGTTCTCCTCCTGCGTGCGGGCCGTGAACAGCCCGTCGCCGGCGAAGGAGCGGATCTCCCGCAGCGGCCGGTGGACGCGCTTGTCGAAGCGCGACTGGTCGCACAGCTCGGCGCTCAGGCGCTGCGAAGTGGCGATGTAGAGCGGCGGCTGCCCCGGGATGTCGTGGCGGAAGAACTCGCCGTACCGGGCGGCGAGCGCCATGTTCGACTGCACGGGCGTCCGCCCGTCCACCGTGTGGAGCGTGCCGACGACCGGCTTGGAGACGGGACCCGGGACCGGTTTGGACATGTGTGCGAACCTCCTCGCGGTGGACGTGGAACGGAACGGGGAGGGCGCCGCGGCCCCCTCCCCCGAACCCCTCGCGGCGCACAGCCGGCGAGTGGAAGACTGGGAGCATGCACGAGCGAGCAGGCACCGCCGCCCTTCCCGAAGACCTCATCGATCCCGACGCCCTCCTGCGCGCCTACGCGGAGGTCGAGCCGGATCCCTCGGATCCCGCCCAGCGGGTCGTCTTCGGCACCTCCGGCCATCGCGGCACGAGCCTGAAGGGCTCGTTCAACGAGCGGCACATCCTCGCGATCACGCAGGCCATCGTCGAGTACCGGGCGGGCCAGGGCATCACCGGGCCGCTGTTCATCGCCCGGGACACGCACGCGCTGAGCGAGCCGGCCGAGCGCACCGCGCTGCAGGTGCTGCTCGCGAACGGCGTGCGGGTGCTCGCCGACCGGGCGGGGTCCTGGACGCCCACCCCCGCCCTCTCGCACGCCGTGCTCCGCTACAACGCGGCCGGGCACGGCGATACGGCGGACGGCATCGTCGTCACCCCGAGCCACAACCCGCCCGAGGACGGCGGGTTCAAGTACAACCCGCCCCACGGCGGGCCCGCCGACTCGGACGCGACAGGCTGGATCGCCGCCCGGGCGAACGAGCTCATCGCCTCCGGGCTGCGGGAGGTGCGCCGCCGGGAGGACGTCTCCGGCGCGGAGCCCCACGACTACCTGGGCGACTACGTGGAGGATCTGCAGCACGTCGTCGACATGGCGGCGATCCGCCGGGCCGGCGTGCGGATCGGCGCCGACCCGCTGGGCGGCTCCTCGGTGCGCTACTGGCAGGCGATCGCCGAGCGCTACGGGCTGGAGCTGACCGTGGTGAACCCCGAGGTCGACCCGCGCTGGGCGTTCATGACGCTCGACTGGGACGGCAGGATCCGCATGGACCCCTCCAGTCGGCACGCCATGGCCTCGGTGCTCGCGAACCGGGACCGCTTCGACGTGCTCACGGGCAACGACGCCGACGCCGACCGGCACGGCATCGTCACCCCGGACGCGGGCCTGATGAACCCGAACCACTACCTCGCGGTCGCGATCGACCACCTGGTCCGGCACCGGCCCGACTGGCCGGCGGGTGCGGGGATCGGCAAGACCCTCGTGTCCAGTTCGATGATCGACCGGGTGGTCGCCGGGCTCGGCCGTCCCCTCGTCGAGGTGCCCGTGGGCTTCAAGTGGTTCGTGCCGGGCCTGCGCTCCGGACGGCTGCTCTTCGGCGGCGAGGAGTCGGCCGGCGCCTCCTTCCTGCGCAGCGACGGCACCGTGTGGACGACCGACAAGGACGGCATCCTGCTGGCCCTGCTGGCCGCGGAGATCATCGCGGTGACCGGGAAGACCCCCTCGCAGCGCTACCGCGAGTTCGTGGAGCGCTACGGCGAGCCCGCCTACGAGCGCGTGGACGCCGCCGCGACGCCGGAGCAGAAGGCCCGGCTGGGCCGGCTCGACGGCGATGCGATCACGGCCGAGGAGCTGGCGGGCGACCCGATCGTGGCCAGGCTTTCCGAGGCGCCGGGCAACGGCGCGGCCCTCGGCGGGGTGAAGGTGGTCACGGAGCACGCCTGGTTCGCCGCCCGTCCCAGCGGCACCGAGGACGTGTACAAGATCTACGCCGAGTCCTTCCGCGGACCCGAGCATCTGCGACTCGTGCAGGAACAGGCCCGGGAGATCGTCGGCGCGGCGCTCGGCTGAGCCGCAGGGCACCGGGTTCACGGTGTGAGCAGGCACTGCAGCGCCGATCCGTATCGTTCGACGAGCGCCTCCGGGTCGGCGACCCGCAGGGCCTCGTCCTCGTAGAGCGCGAGCGCGCAGAGCAGGCCGAACACCTGGGCGATGAACAGCCCGGCCCGCAGGCGGGCGTCGGGACCCGTGAGCCTGGGCAGGACGAGCTCCTCGATCGCCTCCTCGACCGTGCGGCGCAGCACGCCCAGCACCTCGGCGCGCCCGGAGGCCTTCACCATCACCGCGAAGCGCGGCAGCATGTCCTCCCGCTCCCGCAGGATCGCCGCGACCATCCGGCGGCCCAGCTGTTCGACGGGCGCCTCGGCGAGGGCGCGCCAGTTCGCTCTGACGTCGATCGTCTCGGCGAACAGGCGCTCCTTGGAGCCGAAGTGCCGGATGACCATGGCCGGGTTGACCCCGGCCTCGGCCGCGATGTCGCGGATGCCGGCCCCGTCGAAGCCCCGCTCCATGAAGATCCGGTGGGCGGCGACGAAGATGGCCGCCCGCGTCGCGCGCGAACGCTGCTCGTGCAGGGAACGGCCCATCTCGACCCCTTCGCATCGGGTGGCGGCGCCACCGGCGGTACACGACGCTTCAATAGTAACCGACGTTTACAGAAGCACAAGGCCCGCGCGCGAACTCCCCCGGCTGCGCTTCGACGGGGGCGAGGCGGAGCCCCGGTATGCCGCGGCGTGACGAGCCGCTACGAGGAGAGCGGCGGTGCCGGCACCCCGAGGGTCTCACGGAAGTAGCGGGTCATGCGCTCCCGATCGATGACGGCCTGGGAGCGGGCGCCCTCGGGCACCTCGTGCTCGCGCCGCGTCTGCGCCCAGGGGCCCTCGGGGAGGTGGCTGAGCTCGCTGAGCTGTATGCCCGTCATGCCCGAGTAGTTGCGCAGGACCGCGTCGACCACGATCCGCCGGCGTGCGTCCAGCAGCTCGGGGCTGCCCGAGGGCAGGCGCTCCACGCTGAACTGCCCTTTGTGGCTCGTGAAGAGCTCGGAGCAGACCGGTCCGCGCTGCCAGGCCTGGAACTCCTCCTCGAAGAGGGGCTCGTCGAGCAGGGCCAGCGACCAGCCCTGCGCGAAGTACAGGAGCTTCTGCAGCTTCATCGTCGACATGCCCCCGGGCGTCTGACGCAGCACATAGGCCGCCGCATCGTGCACCTTCGTCATCGCCCGCACCTCCTCCGGCCCGGCCCCGCACCCACGAGGCGCTCCCCTGTACGGTACCGGATGAGGCCGAGGCGCAGGAAGCCGATCGGGCCCGGTACTCAGAGGGCCTGGGGGTCGAAGGTCGGCTGGGGGGTCGTGGACTGGCGGCCCTGGGTGGTCACCCCGACCGAGTTCTCCAGGCTGATCGAGTCGCCGGCCGCGTTCGTGCAGCTGACCCCGGTCAGGTAGTTGATCGAGCAGGTGAACTCGCCGACCTGCAGCGGGGTGTCGAAGTCCAGCTTGGGCAGCCCCCGGACGATGTCCTGGGTCATGCAGGGGAAGCCGTAGCCGTGCGAGTCCAGGCCCACCACCGAGCCGTTCGCCCCGGCCTGCCCGCACACCTGCTCGGGGACCGCGTGGCTCGGGCTCGAGTGCTGGCAGACCACCCCGTACTCCGGCGAGACGATGCAGCGCAGATTGCCCGACTCGTTCTCGAAGCGGGTCGTCTCGAAACTCGGGTCGAGCACCGCGGGCGGAGGGCCCGCCTCCTCCTCGGGCACGGGCTCCTCGCTCTGCTCCGCCGCGGGGCTCTGCTCGCTCGCGCTCGGCGCGCTGCTCGAGGGATCGCCCCCGCGGGTGCGCAGCGAGTTGGAGATGATGAGGGAGGAGACCAGCAGCAGCACGGCGCCGCAGACCGCGATGACGATCGTCAGCAGCCGACGCCGGCTCGTGTCGTCCAGGCGGCTGCGGCCGCCCGAGGGCCCTGCGGGGCCGCCGGGTCCTGCCGGCCCGCCGCGGCCGGGGCCGGGAGCCG
>JAUNLB010000108.1 GCA_030532485.1 Pseudoclavibacter sp. | reverse complement strand
CGCCCAGGCGCCGCGCCCGGGAGGGGCGGGCGGCCCGGACCTCGGCCAGTCCGGCCCAGCTGGCGCCCGCGGCGGCGGGCAGGCGCACCTCGCGCCGCCAGCGGCCCGGCCCGTCCGGTTCCAGCGGCAACGGCGCGGGACGGCCGAAGGCGGGGGACCAGACCCCGGGCCGGGCGGCGCCCGCGGCGGTGAAGGCGATGCGGACCCGGCCGTCGGCCTCGATCTCGGAGACCGCCTCGGCCCGGATGCGCAGGGGGCCGGGCGGCGGTGCGGCGGGAGGGGGCATATCGGTGCGGGCTCGCTCTCGGGGAGGACGGGGGCCGGATCGGGACGGCCCGGACGCGGTACTTGCGTGTTACTTAGGCAAGGGTAATCTAAACGACGATGTGCGATGCAGATCTGACCCGCTGGCCCGAGGCGCTGGCCCGGCGCTACCGCGAACGGGGCTACTGGACCGAGGAGACGCTCGGCGGATTCCTGCGCGAACGCGCCCGCCGCTACGCGGGCCGCCCCGCCGTGCGCGACGAGCGCCGCAGCCTGCGCTACGAGGAGTTCGACGCGGAGGTCGACGCGGTCGCGCGCCGCATGCTGCGGGCCGGCATCGCCCCCGGCGAGCGGGTGATCGTGCAGATCGACAACCGGGTGGCGCTCTACCTCGTGCAGTTCGCCCTGTTCCGCATCGGGGCGGTGCCGGTCATGGCCCTGCCCGCCCACGACCGCCTCGAGCTGGAGCAGTTCTGCCGCATCGCCGAACCGGTCGCGATCGTCGCCTCCGCCGGCCCCGGGGTCGATCCGGGCGAGCGGGCCGGGAAGCTCGCCGCCCTGGAGGGCCCCTCGCTGCGCAGGCGCGTCCTCGTCCTGTCCGAGGACGAGCCGGAGCCGGCCGGCGCCGCGGGGGTGGAGGCCTGGCGGCTGCCGGAGCAGCCGGGGACCTCGGAGGAGCCGGGGGAGCCCGGAGCACAGGAGCTCCCCGCCGGCCCGGCGAGCGAGGACCTCGCCTTCCTCCAGCTGTCCGGCGGCAGCACGGGGGTGCCCAAGCTCATCCCCCGCACCCACGCCGACTACCTCTACAGCGTGCGCGAGAGCGCCCGCATCTGCGGGCTGGGGCCGCAGGACGTCATGCTCGTGGCGATCCCGGCCGCCCACAACTACCCCTACAGCTCGCCGGGCGCCCTCGGGGTGTGGCACGCGGGCGGCTCGGTCGTGCTCGCGGCCCGGCCGGACCCCGGCGCCTGCCTGCCGCTGCTGGCCGCCGCCGGGGCGACGATCGTGCCCCTCGTGCCGCCGCTGGCCCGCGTGTGGCTCATGGCCCAGGAGGCGGAGCCGCGCAGCTTCCCGCGGCTGCGGCTCGTCCAGTCCGGCGGCGCGCGGCTGGACCCGGAGACGGCCCGGGCCCTGGAGCGGGCCTTCGACGCGCGCGTGCAGCAGGTGTTCGGCATGGCCGAGGGGCTGGTGAGCTACACCCGACCGGATGACGAGGAGGCGGTCCGCACCCGGACCCAGGGGCTGCCGATCAGCGAGGCCGACGAGCTGCGCGTCGTCGACCCCGCCGGGCGCGTGCTCGGCCCCGGCCGCGTCGGGGCGCTGGAGACCCGGGGGCCCTACACGATCCGCGGCTACTACCGGAACGCCCGGGCGAACCGCGAGTCCTTCGCCCCGGACGGCTGGTACCGGACCGGCGACCTGGTCCGGCTCGACCGGGAGGGCCGGATCACCGTCGTGGGGCGGGCGAAGGCCGTCATCAACCGGGGCGGCGAGAAGGTCTCGCCGGAGGAGGTGGAACGGCTGCTGCACGCCGACCCGCGCATCCTGGACGCCGTCGTGGAGGGGGTCCCGGACGCGATGCTCGGCGAGTGCATCCAGGCGAGCGTCGTGCTGCGCGAGGCCGGCTCGACGAGCGCCGCGCAGCTGCGCGAGGCCCTGCGGGAGAAGGGGCTGGCCGCTTACAAGCTGCCCGACCGGGTGCGCTTCGTCGACGGGCTCGAGCGCACGGGGGTCGGCAAGAACCGGCGCGGCCCCGGCGCCGGGGCCGAGAGCTGAGAGCCGGAGGAGGACGCCGTGCCGATCCCGAAGATCGCCCCCTACCCCATGCCGAGAGCCGGCGAGCTGCCGGACTCCGTCGTCGGCTGGCGGATCGACCCCGCCCGGGCGGTGCTGCTCGTCCACGACGTGCAGCGCTACTTCCTGTCCGCCTTCGACCCGGCGACCGACCCCTTCCGCTCCCTGGTCGGGAACATCCGCCGCCTGCTGACGGCCGCCCGCGGCGCCGGGGTGCCCGTCGTGTACACGGTGCAGCCGGCCGCCCAGACGCCCGCCCAGCGCGGCCTGCTCGGCGAGGTGTGGGGAGCCGGCATCCCGGACGGCGAGCAGGCGGGCATCCTGAAGGCCCTCGCGCCGCGGCCGCGGGACGAGGTCGTCACCCGCACCCGGTACAACGCCTTCCTCGGCAGCTCGCTGGACGAGGTGCTCGGCCGGCACGGCCGGGACCAGATCGTGCTCGTCGGCGTGTACGCCCACATCGGCTGCCAGCTGACCGCCGCGCACGCCTTCATGACCGAGCGCCAGGCCTTCCCCGTCGCCGACGCCCAGGCCGACTTCTCCAGGGCGCACCACGAGGGGGCGATCGCGTGGCTCGCGGGCCGGGCCGCGCGGGTGGTCGACACCGAGGTCGTGCTGGAGGCCTTCGCGGGGACCGCGTCGTGAGCGTCGCTGGGGCCGGCCCGGCATATGATTCGGGAAAGGAACGCATGAGCTTCAGCACCGCCCGCACCGTCGACGTCCTCGGCATCGGCTTCGGCCCCGCCCAGCTCGCCCTCGCCTACGCGCTGGCCGACGAGGGGCTGGGCGGACGGGCCGTCTTCCTGGAGGCCCAGGACGGCTTCCGCTGGCATCCGGGCATGCTGCTGCCCGAGGCGACGATGCAGATCAACTTCACCAAGGACCTGGTCACGCCCCGGCGGCCCACCCACTGGGCGAGCTTCCTCAACTACCTGCACGAGCAGGGCCGGCTGTCGTCGTTCACGAACCTGAAGACGATGTTCCCCACCCGCGCCGAGTTCAGCGACTACCTGGGCTGGGCCGCCGACCGGGTCCCCTGCGAGGTCCGCTACGGCCGCCGCGTGCGCTCCGTGGACTGGGACGCCGGGCTCGGCCGCTTCGTGGTGGCGGCCGGCGAACAGCTGTGGCACGCCCGGCACCTGGTGGCGGGCATGGGCCTGCGGCCCAGGCTGCCGGAGGGCGTCGAGGAGGGCGCCCGCATCTGGCACACCGAGCATCTGCTGCCCCGCCTGGAGGCGTTCGGCGCCCGCGAAGCGCACCGCTTCATGGTCGTCGGCGCCGGCCAGTCGGCCGCCGAGGCCGTCCGCCACCTGCTGCACGCCTTCCCGCGCAGCGAGGTGCTCGCGGTCATGCAGGGCTACGGCTTCGCCCCCGCCGACGACTCGCCCTTCGTGAACCGGGTGTTCGACCCCGAGGCGGTGGACGAGTTCTACGCCGCGAGCCCGGCCGGCCGCGCCCACCTGCTGCGCGCCCACCGGAACACGAACTACTCGGTGGTCGACGCCGAGCTCATCCACGAGCTGGCCCGACTGGAGTACGAGCAGCGCCGCGGCCCGGAGCCGCGCTTCCTGCTGCGCAATCTCACGAGCCTCGTGGCCTGCGCCGAGCGCGAGGGGGGCGTGGAGGCGGAGCTGCGCGATCTGCGCGACGGCGCCCGGAGCCGCGAGCGCGTCGACGCGCTCGTCCTGGCGACCGGCTACCGGCCCGCATCGCCGGCCGCGCTCGTCGAGCGGCCCGAGCGGATCTTCGCGGGACTGCGCGACGGTGTGCCCGAGGTGGACCGCATGTACCGGGTCCGCCTGGACGAGGGCGTGCACGGCCTGTCCACCACCCTGCTGTCGACCGTCGCGGTGCGCGGCGGCGAGATCGCCGGCGAGCTCGCCCGAACCCTGGGGGTCCGCGCTCCGGCCGCGCTCGCCGCCGGCGCCGCGGGGGCCGCCGGATGAGCGCGCGCTTCACGGACCGCGAGGCGATCGTCACGGGCGCCGCCGGCGGCATCGGGGCGGCGGTCGCCGGGCTGCTGGAGCGGGAGGGCGCGCGGGTGCGCCGCTGGGACCGGGCGGGCGGCCCGCCCGGCGTCGAAGCGGTCGACGTGGGCGACGCGGCGGCCTGCGAGCGGGCCGCGGCCGCGGGGCGGGCGCCGGAACTGCTCGTGCACGCGGCCGGCGTGCACCGGACCGGCGGAGCGCTCGAGGCCCCGGCGGGGGCGCTCGCGGAGCTCGTGCGCACGAATCTGCTCGGCACCGCGAACGTGCTCGGCCCGCTCGGCCGCCGCATGCGGGAGCGCGGGCGGGGCGCGATCGTCGCGATCGCCTCCGACGCGGCGGTCGTGCCCCGGCCCGGCATGGCGCTCTACGGGGCGAGCAAGGCGGGCGCCGTGCAGCTGGCCCTCGCCGCCGCCCTGGAGCTCGCCCCGCACGGCGTGCGGTGCAACGTCGTCTGCCCCGGCGCGACCGACACGCCCATGCAGCGTGCGCTCTGGGACGGCCCGGACGCGCCGCCGCACATCGTCGGCGGGGACCCCGCGAGCTTCCGCGGACCGATCCCCCTCGGCCGCATCGCCGAGCCCGCCGATGTCGCCGAGCTCGTCGCCTTCCTGCTCTCCGACGCCGCCCGGCACATGACCGGGCAGCGCATCCTGATCGACGGAGGTGCCTCGCTTGGCCGCTGAACGGTTCTGGTTCGCCTCGCCCGCTCGCGAGTTCTTCGGCGAGGGGGTGCGGGAGCGCTACGACGGCCCGCTGACCCCGCCGGCCGTGACCGCCGCCCGGGAGCGGCTGGCGCCCGGGGAGGTGCTGATCGGCTGGCTGCCCTTCGAGCCCGGCGGCCCGGGTGCGCTCGTGCGCCCGGAACGGCTCCGGACCGGGCCGGGGGCGGGGGAGCCGGGCGCAGACCCCTCGGAGCCTCGGGACCCGCGGGCCGGGGCGCCGGGGGGCCGCGTCCCGCACGAGTCCGTGCCGCGCGAGAGCTATCTGCGCGCCGTCGGGCGCGCGCTGGAGCGCATCGGGGCCGGCGAGCTGGAGAAGGTCGTCCTGGCCCGGGCGGTCGAGCTGCCCGCCCGGGGCGTGGACCCCTTCGCGGCCATGCGCGAGGCGCGCCGCCGGGATCCGCGGGTCCACGCCTTCGCCTACGACACGGGACTCGCGGACGGGCCGGAGGGCCTGTTCGGCGCGAGCCCGGAGCTGCTCGTGCGCCGCACCGGGCCGCTCGTCGCCTCGCTGCCCCTCGCGGGCTCCCGGCCGCGCCGTCCGGAGCCGGAGGCCGACCGGGCCCAGGCGCTGGAGCTGCTCGCCTCGGAGAAGGACCGGACCGAGCACGCCGTGGTGGTGCGGCACATCGCCGAGGTCCTGCGCGGGCTGTGCGCGCGCGTGATCGTCCCGGCCGAGCCCTCCCTCGTGGCCACCGAGACCATGTGGCACCTGGCGAGTTCCGTGCAGGGCGTGCTCGAGGACCCGGCCACGAGCGTCGTGGAGCTCGCGGCGGCCCTGCACCCGACCCCCGCGATCTGCGGGGCCCCGGTGGCGGCGGCGCTCGCGGAGATCCGCGCCGCCGAGCCGCTGGAGCGCGGACTCTACGCGGGGGCGACCGGGTGGTGCGACCGGGCCGGGGACGGCGAGTGGGCCGTGACTCTGCGGGCCGGGCAGCGTCTGGGCGAGCGCCTGCTCCTGCACGCGGGGGCCGGTGTGGTGGCGGGCTCCGAGCCCGAGGCGGAGTGGGAGGAGACGGCGGCGAAGCTGCGCACCATGGAGCGCGCCCTCGGCGCCGCCGACCCCCTCGAAACGTGCGTCTCCGCCCGAAGCGTGCGGTAGCGCCGCACGCTTCGGGCGAGCATGTGCGTATGGAACGGCCAGGTACGGAACGGTACGGAAGGAAGGCGGGCGTGGGCATGGAGCGCGATGCGCGGGCGTGGCTGCGGGAGCGGCTGGGCGAGCTGATCGGCGAGGAGGCGGCCGCGGTCGGCGGCGGCGAGGATCTGCGCGAGCACGGCCTGGACTCCGTCCGGGCCTTCCAGCTGGCCACGCTGCTGCGCCGAGAGCGGCCCGGTCTGGAGTTCGCGGACATCGCCGAGCGGCTCACGGTCGACGGACTGGCGGAGCTGCTCGAGGGCTGAGGGCGCTGCGTCGGCCCGTTCCCCCATCGGGGCCGGGGCCCGCTGCGGACGTCGTTCGCGGCCCCGATGCTCCTGGCCGAGCGGCTCGGCGCGGGCCCGTCTCACGCCAGTCCGCGCAGCGCCTCCTCGAGGGCGGGGCCGATCGTCTCGAGGGCCCGCTCGCGCACCATGTCCTGATGCGCGGCGTCGACGGGCACCCGCCGCACCCGGCCGTCCACGAAGGGCCGCCAGGCGCGCCAATCGCTCGCCATCGCCGCGGCCGTGCGCTCCGCCGTGAACACGAGCAGATCCCCCGAGTAGCCGCCGAAGACGGCGCTGCGCTCCAAGCGGGGGCCCGCGTGGAAGTTGTCGATCATCCGCTTCGGCTCGAAGGACTCGAGCCCCGCCAGCAGGGGGTTCGCCCGGGCCATGAGCTCGGCGGCCGAGCGGGCGTCCAACCGCTCCGCCTCCGCGAGGCTCACGTCCACCCCGAGCATGCCGAGCGCCGAGCGCAGGCTCTCGGCCTCGCTCGGCGCGCGCTCCGCCCACTCGGCGACCGGGTAGGAGTCGAGCATCGCGACCAGCCCCGTGGGCACGCCGCGCCGCTGCAGCTGCGCGGCCACCCCCAGCGCGGCCGCCCCGCCGAAGGACCAGCCGACCAGGTGCACGGGCGCCGCCGGCGCCGCCTGCGCCCGCTCGAGCCGGATCGCGTCCGCCCAGCGGGCCGTCAGGCGTCCGAAGTCCTCCTCGGCCGGCTCCTCGCCGGACAGGTTCGGCGTCTGCAGCCCCACCATCCGGCGCCGGGGGTCCAGCCAGCGGCGCAGCGGCGCGTAGCACCAGCTCATGCCCGCCAGCGGCGGCAGGAACCAGACCGGCGCGAGCGCCTCGGCGGCGGGCTGCGGCCGCAGCTCCAGCAGCGGCCCGAGCGGGTCGGGGTGCTGCGTGGCGGCCGCCAGGCCCCGCGGGGTGGGGGCGGCCAGCAGCTCGGCGAAGCCGGGGGCGCGCCCCGTGCGGACCTTCACCTCGTGCAGCAGGCTCGCGGCGGTCAGCGAGCTGCCGCCGAGGGCGAAGAAGTCGTCGTCCGGATGCACCCGCGGCAGCTCCAGCGCCGTCGCGAAGGCCGCGCACAGGGCCGCCAGCCCCGGATCGTCCTCGCGGACGGCGCGCCGTTCGGGGGCCGGCGGCTCGGGCAGCGCCCGCCGGTCGAGCTTGCCGGAGGGCAGGCGGGGGATCCGCTCGATCGCGACGATCCGCTCGGGCACCAGATGCGCCGAGAGCCGCTCCCGCAGCGCCGTGCGCACCTCCTGCTCCCCGCCGGGGCGGTCGGCGCCCTCCGGCACCAGGTAGCCGACCAGCTGCGGCCGGTCCCCGGACCCCGGCCGGACCAGGACGGCGGCCTGCCGCACGCCCGGCAGCTCCTCCAGCGCCGCGGCGATCTCGCCGGGCTCGATGCGCAGCCCCCGCAGCTTGATCTGGTCGTCCAGCCGCCCCAGGAACTCGATCGCCCCGTCCGCGCGCCGCACCGCGCGGTCGCCGCTGCGGTAGCAGCGCTCCCCGGGGACGAAGGGGTCGGCGATGAACGCGGCGGCCGTCTTCGCCGGATCGCCCAGGTAGCCGCGGGCGACCCCCTCGCCGCCGATGAGCAGCTCGCCGGGGAAGTCGGGCGGGCACAGCCGGAGGCTCGCGTCCACGATGTAGCCGCGCGCCCCGGGGTCGATGCGGCCGATCGGCACGGGCTCCTCCTCGTCCGGGCCGCAGCGGTGCAGGCAGGTGTTCACGGTCGCCTCGCTCGGCCCGTAGGCGTTGACCAGCGGATGCCGGGCGGCCCAGCGGCGGGCGAGGCTCGCGGGCAGGCGCTCGGCGCCGACGACCAGCCGCACCCGCTTCGGCAGGCGCGCCTGCGGCGGCAGCGCCCCGAGCACGCTCGGCGGCACCGAGACGAGGTCGATGCGCTCGCGCTCGATGAACGACACCAGCTCCGGGCCGGGCAGGCGGCAGGCGTCCGGCACGACCACGAGCTCCCCGCCGTCGCAGAGGGTTCCGCACAGCTGCCAGAAGGCCGCGTCGAAGGTGGGCGAGGCGTAGTACAGCACGCGCTGCCCGGCGGCGCTGCCCAGCCGGGCGCGCTGGGTCGCGATGAGCTTGGTGACGCCCCGGTGGCTCACCCCGACCGGCTTGGGGGTGCCGGTGGTGCCGGAGGTGAACACGATGTAGGCGAGCGCGTCGAGCGCCGCCGGGGCGGTCGGTGCGGACGGCGGGGGAGCCGCGGGCCCGGGCTCGTCCAGGCGCAGCACGGGCAGCGCGGGCGCTTCGGGCAGCGGCGGCCGACAGCCGCTGAGGACCACGAGCGCCGGCGGCAGCTCCCGCAGGAGCGTCGCGGTGCGCGCCGCCGGGGCCTCCGGGTCCAGGGCGAGGAAGGCGGCCCCGCTCAGCAGCACGCCCAGGTGGGCGATCACCATGTCCGCGCTCCGTCCGGTGGCCACGGCGACCACGTCCTCGGGGCCGGCCCCGGCGGCGCGGATCCGCCCGGCCGTCGCCAGCGCCCGGGCCGCCAGCTCGCGGTAGCCGATCGTGACGCCGTCGACCGTGAGCGCAGGCCGCTCCGCATAGCGCTCGGCGGCCCGCAGGAAGTGCGCCCCGAAGGTCTCCAGGGGCAGCTCGTGGCCCTCGCCCGCGCCCGGCCCGGCCAGGAGGGCCCGCTCGGCCGGGGCGAGGAGCTCCAGCTTCGCGAGCGGGACCTCCGGTTCCCGCCGCACCAGCTGCTCCAGCAGCCGCCCGATCGCCCCGGCGAGCGCCTGCGCCCGCCGGGCGGTGAAGGCGGACCGGTCGTACTCGACGAGCAGGGCGGAGCCGTCCGCGGGTCTGGCTCCGTCTCCGTGTCCC
>JAUNLB010000107.1 GCA_030532485.1 Pseudoclavibacter sp. | reverse complement strand
GGCGGGGGCCTGCGCTGGTTCCGCGTGCTCGGGGCGTTCGGCGGGCTCCGGGCGCTCCTCGCCCCCGCCGATCCGCTCGGGGTCGAGCGGGGCGGGCTCCCCGAGGGCGGCCGGGGACAGCTGCGGGAAGGGCGGGGGCGCATCGAGCGGCCCCGCCGCGCCCGCGCGGGGAGCCCCGGCGTGCAGCGCGGCCTGGGCGTTCAGGCCCGGCCAGCGGCGGACGACCGGCCGGGAGGGCTCCCCGGCCTCCGCCTCGAAGGCGCCCGGCTCGTCGGCGCCCGATTCGGTCGTGTCCGGTCCGAGCGTGTCCGGCGCGGCCGTGCCCGGCTCGTCGGCGTCCGGCTCGAACCCGAACCGGGGCGGCTCGAAGCGGGCCGGCCCGGCCTCCTCCGCTTCGCCCGGCGCCGACTCCTCGGGCTCTGCGCGCACCGGGGCGGGCCCGTCCGCCTCCACGGGAACCGGCTCGAAGGTCGCGGGGCCGGTCGGGAACGCCTGGGGCGTCTGCGGTGCGGAGAAGCCGGGGAAGGCGGCCTGCGGGAAGGGCTCCGCCTCCTCGGCGGGCCCCTCCGGCGCGCGCGGGGCGTCCGGATACGGGGCGAAGGCGTCCGGCGCGCTCGGGGCCAGGGGCCGGGCGGCCCCGTCCTCCCGCGGGCCGGGGGCCGGGGCCGCCGGCGCGGCCGCGATCCGCTCGCGTTCGGCCCTGCGGCCCGAGCCCCTGCCGACCCAGAAGCCGAGCAGGACCGCGACGAGCGCCGTCGCCAGGAGCGGCGCCACCGTGGTGACGACGAGCGCGGTCCAGCCGGTCACGACTGCTCCTCCTCGTGCACGAAGACGAAATCGGCCCGCCGATTGGCCTGGTAGGCGGGGTCCCGCGGGTCGGTCGTGACGGGCTCCATGTCCCCGTGCCCCTCGGTCGCGATGCGTTCGGGCGCGACGCCGCCCTCGACCAGGAGGGCCGCCACCGCGTCCGCGCGATCGTGCGAGAGGGTGCCGTTCGTCTCGGCGTCGCCGAGCGGCGCGGTGTGCCCGACGATCGTCACCCGAACGCCCGGATTGGCGTGCAGGTACTCGGCGACCAGGGCGACCGTCGCCCGCCCCGTCTCGTCCACGAGCGCCGAGTCGGGGGCGAACAGGACGGGCTGGGCGGGGGCGGCGGGGGGCGCCTGCGCCGGATCGGGAGCCGGGGCCGGGGCCTGGTGCGCCTCCGGCGCCGAGGCTCCGGGGTCCAGGCGGACCGCGTCGGCGTCGAGCCTGCCGAGGCCGTCGAGGCCGCCGATGATCCTGGCGGCCTCGACGAGGCTCTCCTCGGACGGCGCGGTCTCGATCTCCACGTCCAGTCCGCGCATGGTGAACTCGACGGTCTCCAGCCCGCTCGCGTCCAGCGCCGCGCGCACCCGCGACTCCGCCTCCGCCACCCGGAGGGCGGCCGAGGTCCAGCCGGCCGCGCCCACCGTGAGCAGAAGCGCGGCGGCGGCGGCGAGGACCCGTGCCCTGCCGTGCCTGGGGGAGCTCATGGGCGCCCCGTCAGCCGGCGGGCCGCGCGAGGTCCTTGCGCGCGTGCTCGAGGGATTCTCCGACCGACTGGTCGCGCAGCCGGTGCAGTAAAGCCGGCGGCATCCCCGCGATCTCGAACAGGGCGTTCTCGACCGCGCGGTCGTAGCCGTAGGTGATGACGCCGGAGACGGTCGACAGGAGCCGTCGGCAGGACTCGCTGAGGCGGTCGGCCTCCTCGGGCGGCAGCTGCGAGTCGCGGGCGGCGGCGGCGACCTCGCGGGAGGCGTGGTCCGCCATGGAGATCATCATGGGGTTCGAGACGCCGCGCACGACGTGCACGAGCCCCACCATGGCCATCCAGCTGAAGTACTCCTCGTCGTGGGGGCCCTGGGCGGTGCGCCGCCACCAGGCGCCCAGGCTCTGCTCGCGGGCGGGGCGCTCGCCGTCGCGGAAGACCGCGGCGGTCGCGTGGTGGCCGTAGACCGTGTCGTAGAAGGACTGCACGATGCGTCCCTCCAGAGCGGTGAGGAAGTCGCGGTGCTGCGCGAGCACGGCTTCGTCGACGTCGCGGAACGCGGCGTTCGGGGGCATCTGGTCGCGCGCCTCGCGGGCGAGGGCGACCATGTCCAGGGTCTCGGCGTCGCTCATTGCAGGGACCGCTGGATCCGAGCCGAGGCGGCCCGCGCCTCCAGGCGCATGAGGCCGAGGTTGCTGGTCGAGGGGCCCGCCAGCACGAGGACGGCCTGGTCGCCGGCGGAGTAGACGACCAGGTAGCCGCGTTCGCCGCGGAACACGGACTCGGCCAGCTGGCCGAGGTCGGAGCGCTCCGTCACGCGCTGACCGAGACCGAGGGCGGTGGCTGCCATCGCGGCGATGCGGTCCGACTCGGCGGCCGGGAAGTCGTGGGCGATGGCGAGACCGTCATTGGAGGCGATCATCACGCCGGTGAGCTCCGGAATGGAGCGTCGGATCCCGGCGATGACTTGGCTGAGTTCTTCTTGTCGACTCATGCGCGAAACATCCTTAGGAAACTTGGGGGAAGGTTGAGGAAGTCCGAGAGCTTGCGCGCGCGGCAGTCAATACCATAGTGGATCGGCGGTGCTCCGGAGGACACCCCGTGGAATGATCACGATGCGGCGACCGTCTCCGCTCAGTCCGGGTCGACGATCTCCATGAGCCGCGTGCCGGCCGGGACCGTCTCGCCGGGGGCCCCCTGCAGACCCCGGACGACGCCGTCGCGCGCCGCCTGAATGGGCTGCTCCATCTTCATGGCTTCGAGCACGACGAGCAGATCGCCCTTGACCACCCGCTGGCCCTCCTCCACCGCGAACTTGACGATCGTCGCCTGCATAGGAGAGGAGACCTCACCCCCGCTCTCGCTCCGCACGGCGTTCGGGGTGCGTCGACGGGGTGCGTGGCCGGCCATCGTGCGGGCCGCGCCGCCGTGGCCGACGCCCGCCGAGCCGAGCAGCCGCTCGGGCAGCGAGACCTCCAGGCGCTTGTCGTTCACCTCGACGACGACCGTCCGTCGCTCGCTCCCCGCGAGGGCGCTCTCGCTCTCCCCGCTCCAGGGCTCCAGGGTGTTCTCGTACTCGGTCTCGATCCAGCGCGTGAACACCCCGAAGCGGCCGTCCTCGGCCGTGAAAGCGGGCTGCTCGACCACGTCCCGGTGGAACGGGAGCACCGTGGGCATGCCCGCCACCTCGAAGTCGGCCAGCGCCCGGCGGGAGCGGGCGAGCGCCTCCTCGCGCGTGCGCCCGGTGACGACGAGCTTGGCCAGCAGGGAGTCGAACGCGCCGGTCACCACGTCGCCCGTCCGCACGCCCGAGTCCACCCGCACGCCCGGACCGCCCGGCGGCTTGAACAGCTGGATCGTGCCCGGGGCGGGGAAGAAGCCCATGCCCGGGTCCTCGCCGTTGATGCGGAACTCGATCGAGTGCCCGCGCACCTCCGGGTCCCCGTAGCCGAGCGGCTCGCCGCAGGCGATGCGGAACTGTTCGCGGACCAGGTCGATCGAGGTGACCTCCTCGGAGACCGGGTGCTCGACCTGCAGGCGCGTGTTGACCTCCAGGAAGGCGATCGTGCCGTCGGCGGCCAGCAGGAACTCGCAGGTGCCCGCCCCGACGTAGCCGACCTCCTTCAGGATCGCCTTCGACGCCTCGTAGACGAGCGCGTGCTGCTCCTGGCTCAGGAAGGGCGCGGGGGCCTCCTCGACGAGCTTCTGGTGGCGGCGCTGCAGCGAGCAGTCCCGGGTGGAGACGACCACCACGTTCCCGTGGGCGTCCGCGAGGCACTGGGTCTCGATGTGCCGGGGCCGGTCCAGGTACTTCTCCACGAAGCACTCGCCCCGGCCGAAGGCCGCCTCCGCCTCCCGGGTCGCGGACTCGAACAGCTCGGGCACCTCGTCCCGGGTGCGCGCCACCTTCAGCCCCCGGCCGCCCCCGCCGTGCGCCGCCTTGATGGCGACCGGCAGTCCGTGCCGGTCGACGAAGTCGAGGACCTCCTGCGGGCCGGAGACGGGCTCCAGGGTGCCGGGCGCGAGGGGGGCGCCCACCCGCTCGGCCACGTGCCGGGCGGTGACCTTGTCGCCCAGCGCCTCGATGGCCTCCGGGCCGGGGCCGATCCAGATCAGCCCCGCTCGCTGCACGGCACGGGCGAAGTCGGCGTTCTCGGCTAGGAAGCCGTAGCCGGGGTGGATCGCGTCCGCGCCCGAGCGGCGGGCGACCGACAGCAGCTTCTCGCCCACCAGGTAGGTCTCGGCGCTCGTCGTGCCCCGCAGGGCATAGGCCTCGTCGGCCAGCCGCGAGTGCGGGGCGTCGCGGTCCTGGTCCGCGTACACGGCGACCGAGGGGATGCCCGCGTCACGGGCCGCCCGGATGATGCGGACTGCGATCTCGCCGCGATTGGCGATGAGGAGCTTCGTGATGCGGGCCATGGCTCACCAGCTTAGGGGGCCGGAGGAACGGGGTTTTTGGCCTTCCACCCCAAAAGATCATGTATTTCTTTATATGAATCCTGGGTGCTGCGCCTCTTGCGAGCCGGGACCCCGGCCCGGACGGGACGGCGCGCGGCCCGGCTCGACCGAGCCGGCGCCGACGCTGCCACGATGGGGGCATGACGATCATCGCTGCCGCGGACGGCTCCTCGCTCGGCAATCCGGGCCCGACCGGATGGGCCTGGTACGTCTCCCCGGCGTGCTGGGCGGCGGGGGGCGCGGCGAGCGGCACGAACAACATCGGCGAGCTCACCGCGGTCGCCGAACTGCTGGAGGCCACCGCTGGGGCGGACGAGCCGCTGCGCGTGCTGTGCGACTCGCAGTACGTCATCAACGCGGTGACGAAGTGGATGCCCGGCTGGCGTCGCCGGGGCTGGCGGAAGGCCGACGGTCGCCCCGTGCAGAACCGGGAGCTGCTCGAGCGCATCGGGACGGCGCTGGCCGGCCGCGAGGTCGCCTTCGAGTGGGTGCGGGGGCACGCCGGGCACGGGCTCAACGAGGCCGCCGACGAGCGGGCCCGGGCGGCCGCCTCGGCGTTCGCCGCCGGACGCGAGCCGGACGCCGGTCCCGGCTTCGCCGCCGCGGCGGCCGCGGCCGAGGACGAGGGGCCGGCCCCTGCGCCTCCTGCGGTCCCCGCCCCCGGGGTCCCGGCCGCGCCGGCGGAGCTCGACCTGTGGGGCGAGGCGGGCGAGCCGGATGCGGACGGGGAGGTGATCGTCGTCCCCTTGGAGCGGGAGCTGCTGCAGGACGCCGCCCGCACGGACCCGGCCCGGGCGGACGAGCTGCTGCACGAGGACTTCGAGGAGCTCGGGGCCTCCGGTCGGCGCTACGACCGGGCGGCGGTGCTGCGGGGGCTGGCGCCGCTGCCGCCCTCGTTCCGGGCCTGGGGCTTCCGGGAGGAGGCCGTGGCCGCGGGGGTCCGGCTCGTGCGGTACCGCACGCAGTGCGAGGGAGCGGAGGCCGAGCGGGCCTCCCTGTGGTGCTTCGTGCGGCAGGCGGCCAACGAGGGCGCCTGGCGGCTGCGCTTCCACCAGGCCACCCCCGCCGGCCCGGAGTCCTGAGCGTCTCCCGCCCGGGCCCCGGGCTCGGCCGGCCGGACCCCCGGGGTGGTAATCGCGCGGAGTGAGCGCCCCCCCCGCTACGGTGTCGTCATGACCCCCCGCCTGTCCGCCGAAGCGCGTCGCGAGCAGATCCTCGCGGCGGTCCTCCCGGTCGTCCTCGACCACGGGCTCACCATCACCACCAGGCGGCTCGCCGAGGCGGCGGGCGTCGCCGAGGGGACGCTCTTCCGCAGCTTCGACGACAAGGAGGCCCTGCTCCGCGCCGTGCTGGAGCGGGAGCTGTTCGAGTCCCTCTCCTGCGAGGGCCTGGCCGAGCGCTTCGAGACGGTCGAGGCGCTCGTCGACGCCGCGATGGGGGTGCTCGTGCCCCGCTTCGCGCGCATGTCCCGGGCCACCGCCGCACTCGGCTCGCTCATCCGCCCCGAGGAGCCCGAGATCTTCCGCCGCTTCGTCCGGCTGCACGAGGAGGTGGCCGGACGGTTCACGCCCTTCGCCGCGCAGCTGCGCGTCGGCACGGACGCGGCCGCGGAACTGCTGCTCTCGCTGTGCTCCACGGCGGGGACCCGCTGGGGCACCCCGGGCCGGCGGGCGAGCCCGGAGGAGATCCGCGCCGTGCTGCTGCACGGCCTGGTCGACGAGGAGCGCCGCCGTGCTCGCTGAACTCCTCCTCCGGCGTCTGCGCCGCTCCTGGCACCTGCTGGCGGGCGTGCTCGTCTTCCAGCTCCTGCAGTCCCTGGCCGCCCTCGCGCTGCCGGGCATCAACGCCGACATCATCGACAACGGCGTCGCCCGCGCCGACGCCGACTACATCTGGCGGCACGGCGCGCTCATGCTCCTGCTCTCGCTCGGCCAGATCGCCGGCTCGATCGTCGCGACCGGCTTCGCCGCCGCCGCGGCGATGCGCCTGGGCAGAGATCTGCGGGCGGAGGTCTTCGCGCGCGTGAGCGAGTTCTCCGAGCGCGAGATCGGCGCCTTCGGCGCGGGGTCGCTGATCACCCGCAACACGAACGACGTCCAGCAGGTGCAGATGCTCGTCATGCAGGGCGCGACCATGCTCGTCGCGGCCCCCATGCTCGCGATCGGCGGCATCGTCATGGCGGTCCGGCAGGACCTCGGGCTCAGCTGGATCATCGCCGTCGCGGTCCCCGTCCTGCTGCTGGCCGTCTCGCTCATCGCCCTGCGCCTGACCTCCCTGTTCCGCTCGTACCAGCAGCGGCTCGACACCGTCAACCGCGTGCTGCGCGAACAGCTCGCCGGCGTCCGGGTCGTGCGGGCCTTCGTGCGCGAGCGGATCGAGCAGGAGCGCTTCGACGCGGCCAATCTGGAGCTCACGACCGTCGGCCGCAAGGTGGGGGAGCTGTTCGTGCTGCTCTTCCCCCTGGCGATGCTCGTCCTCAACGTCGCCGTCGTCGGCGTCCTCTGGTTCGGCGGCATCGAGGCGGAGCGCGGCACGATCGGGATCGGGACGCTCTTCGCCTTCATGAGCTATCTCATGCAGATCCTCATGGGCGTGCTCATGGCCAGCCTCATGATCGTCCTGGTCCCGCGGGCCGCCGTCTCGGCCGAACGCATCGGGGAGGTGCTCGCCGCCCAGAGCAGCCTGCGGCCGCCCGCGCGGCCCGTGACCGAGTTCCCCGAGCCGGGGACGGTCGCATTCGAGGAGGTGGGATTCCGGTACCCGGGCGCGGCCCGGCCCGTGCTCGACGGGATCTCCTTCCGAGCCGAGCGGGGCGAGACGGTCGCGATCATCGGCTCCACCGGCGCCGGGAAGACGACCCTGGTGAACCTCCTGCCGCGCCTGTTCGACGCGAGCTCGGGCACCGTGCGCATCGCCGGCGTCGACGTGCGCGAAGCGGACCAGCAGCGCATGTGGGAGCGCATCGGGCTGGTGCCCCAGCGCCCCTTCCTGTTCAGCGGCACGATCGCCTCGAACCTGCGCCTCGGCCGCGAGGACGCGAGCGAGCAGGAGCTGTGGCGGGCGCTGGAGATCGCCCAGGCCCG
The DNA here is from genome assembly GCA_030532485.1 of Pseudoclavibacter sp. Lineage (GTDB taxonomy): Bacteria > Actinomycetota > Actinomycetes > Actinomycetales > Microbacteriaceae > Pseudoclavibacter. The sequence goes on along the minus strand of JAUNLB010000107.1, from coordinate 1,493 downwards.
CGACTTCGTCGAGGCCGGGGCCCGGGGCCTGGACGCCCGCATCAGCCAGGGCGGCACGAACGTCTCCGGCGGCCAGCGCCAGCGCCTGGCGATCGCCCGCGCCATCGTGCGGCGCCCCGAGATCCTCGTCTTCGACGACGCCTTCTCGGCCCTGGACCTGGCGACCGACGCCCGTCTGCGGAGCGCGCTGTGGCGGGAGCTGCCCGAGGTCACCAAGATCGTCGTCGCCCAGCGCGTCTCCACGATCCGGGACGCCGACCGCATCCTCGTGCTCGAGGACGGCCGCATCGTCGGCGACGGGACCCATCGGGAGCTCCTGGAGCGCTGCGGAAGCTATCGCGAGATCGTCGAATCCCAGCTCGGAGCGGAGGAGCGCACATGAGCGGACCGCACCACGGGATGCGCAGGACGTTCGGACCGGTGGTCTGCTCGGGAACGGAGAAGCGCGCATGAACAGTCCGCACGACCCCGTCGGGGCACGCCCCGCGGCCGAGCCGAACGAGGCCGCGCTGGAGGAGTTCGAGCGCGCCGAGGCGGCTCGCCGACAGGGGGGCGGCATGCACGACGGCGGCATGCAGCAGGGCAGGGCGAAGGACTTCTGGCCGAGCTTCCGCAAGCTGCTGGGCGTGCTCGCCCCCTTCACCGGCACGATCGCCCTGGTGACGGCCGCGGGCGCGGGCGCCGTCGCGCTCGCGGTCGCGGCGCCCAGGCTGCTCGGGGAGGCGACCAGCACGATCTTCGAGGGCGTCGTCTCGGCGCAGCTGCCGGCGGGGGCCGACAAGCAGCAGATCGTCGCGCAGCTGCGGGCGAACGGCCAGGACTCCTTCGCGAACATGCTCGAGGCGATGCCGATCATCCCCGGGCAGGGGGTCGACTTCGAGCGGCTCGGCTCGATCCTGCTCGCCGTCCTCGCCGTCTACATCGCCTCGGAGCTGCTCATGTGGCTCCAGGGGTACCTCATGAACCGCGTCATGGTGCGGGCCCTGTACCGTCTGCGCAGCCGGGTGGAGGACAAGATCAACCGGCTGCCGCTGTCCTACTTCGACGGCGTGCGGCGCGGCGAACTGCTCAGCCGCGTGACCAACGACATCGACAATCTGAACCAGGCGCTGCAGCAGTCCCTGTCCAGCGCGATCACGAGCCTGCTGACGGTCGTCGGGGTGCTCGTGATGATGTTCTCGATCTCCTGGCAGCTCGCCCTGGTCGCCCTCGTGGCGCTGCCGCTCACGGGAGTGGTCATGGGGATCGTCGGCCCGCGCTCGCAGAAGAGCTTCGCCGAGCAGTGGGCGCGCACCGGGCGCCTGAACGGCCGGGTGGAGGAGGCCTTCTCGGGGCACGCGCTCGTCCGGGTCTTCGGCCGGGAGGAGGAGACGCGGCGCGTCTTCGCCGAGGAGAACGAGGCGCTGTACCGGGCCAGCTTCACGGCCCAGTTCCTGTCGGGGACCATTATGCCCGCCGTCATGTTCATCGGGAACCTCTCCTATGCGGGCATC
>JAUNLB010000106.1:7819-9345 GCA_030532485.1 Pseudoclavibacter sp. | reverse complement strand
GGGTCCGAGCCCGCCACGACCCGGCCGTCGCGCAGCACGAGCTCGCGATCCGCGTAGGCGGCGGTGCGGGCGTCGTGGGTGACGATCACCACGCTCGCCCCGCTCTCCCGCGCGCAGGCGCCGAGCAGCTCCAGGGTGCGCTCGGCGGCCAGCGAGTCGAGCGCCCCGGTGGGCTCGTCCGCGAACAGCACGCGGGGCCGGCCGACCAGGGCCCTGGCCACCGCGACCCGTTGGGCCTGCCCGCCGGACAGCTCCCCCGGCGGACGCCCGGCGTGCTCGGCCAGGCCCAGGCGCTCCAGCTGCCGCCCGGCCCGCTCCAGGGCCCGCCGCCGGGGCACCCCGGCCAGCAGCAGCGGGATCGTGACGTTGTCCAGGGCCGAGAGGTCCGGCAGCAGCTGCCCGAACTGGAAGACGAAGCCGAAGGAGCGCAGCCGCAGCCGGGAGCGCTCGGCCTCGCCCAGCCGCGCGATGTCGCGGCCCTCGTGCTCGACGCTGCCCGCATCGGGCACGAGCACCCCGGCGAGCACGTGCAGCAGGGTGGACTTGCCGGAGCCGGAGGGGCCGGTGACGGCCAGCACCTCCCCGGCCGACAGTTCCGCGTCCACGCCGCGCAGGGCGCGGCTGCGGCCGAAGGACAGCTCCAGGCCTCGGGCCCGCAGCACGGGCTCGCCGCGCTCCGCCACCGGCGCGCTCATGCGTCCCGCACCCGGCTGCGCAGCTCCGCCAGCCGCGCGCCCGTCAGCTCGATCCAGCGCAGATCGGCTTCGATGTGGAACAGGGCGTGGTCGGCCAGCAGCACCGTGCACAGATCCGCGTCCCGCTTGGCGCGGGTCAGCTCCCGCATGCGGGCCGTGTGGGCGGCCCGCTGGAGGTCCAGCAGCCGTTCGGCGTCCTCGTCGAGCAGGAGCGCGATCACGGTCTTGGCGAACAGCTCGGCCCGCACCGGGCGCTCGGGCTGTTCGGGCTCGAACATCCAGGCGTCGAGCGCCGCGCGCCCCCGCTCGCTCAACCGGTAGCGCTTGCGCTCCGGCCCGCCGCCCGCCTCGGATCCGACGGCGTCGATGAGGCCGTCGCGCAGCAGGCGCGCCAGCACGCCGTAGACCTGGCCGAAGGCGAGGGGCTTCATCGCCCCGAACCAGCGGTCCCAGCTGTGCTTCAACTCGTATCCGTACTCGGAGCCGGCGCCCATGAGGCCCAGCACGGTCGATCGGGTGTCCATGCCGACACTATACACAGGGAGTACACTCTATGCGTATAGTGTTTCGCGCTCGCGGCGGCGCAGACGCCACGGCGCCCCGGACCGTCCGGTCCGGGGCGCCGTGGCGGGCGGGCGCGACGGTTCAGGCGCCCAGGCGCTCGCGCAGCCGCTCGGCGATGGCGTCCATGAACTCGTCCGTCGTCAGGTGGGGCGTGCCCTCCCCCACGAGCAGCGCCAGGTCCTTGGTCATCTTGCCGGACTCGACGGTCTGGACCACGACCTCCTCCAGGGTGCGGCAGAAGTCGATGAGCTCCTGGTTGCCGTCGAG
>JAUNLB010000106.1:0-7809 GCA_030532485.1 Pseudoclavibacter sp. | reverse complement strand
AGCTTGCCGCGGTGCGCCAGGCCGCGCGTCCAGGCGTAGATCGAGGCGATCGGGTTCGTCGAGGTCGGCTTGCCCTGCTGCCACTGGCGGTAGTGGCGGGTGACGGTGCCGTGGGCCGCCTCGGCCTCCACGATCGAACCGTCCGGGGTCGTGAGCACCGAGGTCATCAGGCCGAGCGAGCCGAAGCCCTGCGCGACCGTGTCGGACTGCACGTCGCCGTCGTAGTTCTTGCAGGCCCAGATGTAGCCGCCCTCCCACTTGAGCGAGGCGGCGACCATGTCGTCGATGAGCCGGTGCTCGTAGCTGAGGCCCGCCTCGGCGAACTTCTCGGCGAACTCGGCGTCGAAGACCTCCTGGAAGATGTCCTTGAAGCGGCCGTCGTACTTCTTCAGGATCGTGTTCTTCGTGGACAGGTAGACGGGGTAGCCGCGGCTCAGGCCGTAGTTGAACGAGGCCCGGGCGAAGTCGCGGATCGAGTCGTCCAGGTTGTACATGCCCATCGCCACGCCCGCGCCCGGGGCCTGGAAGACCTCGAAGGACATCGGCTCGGAGCCGTCCTTGGGCGTGAAGGTCATGGTCAGGGTGCCCTCGCCGGGGAAGACGAAGTCGGTGGCCCGGTACTGATCGCCGAAGGCGTGGCGGCCGACGACGATGGGCTTGTTCCAGCCGGGCACGAGCCGCGGGATGTTGGAGATGATGATGGGCTCGCGGAAGATGACGCCGCCCAGGATGTTGCGGATCGTGCCGTTGGGCGAGCGCCACATCTGCTTGAGGCCGAACTCCTCCACCCGGGCCTCGTCGGGCGTGATGGTCGCGCACTTGATGCCGACCCCGTGCTTCTTGATGGCGTTGGCGGCGTCCACCGTGATCCGGTCCTCGGTCTCGTCGCGCTTCTCGATGCCCAGGTCGTAGTACTCGAGGTGCACATCGAGGTAGGGGTGGATCAGGGCGTCCTTGATCTTCTGCCAGATGATGCGGGTCATCTCGTCGCCGTCGAGCTCGACGACGGTGCCTTCGACCTTGATCTTCGCCACGGGGCTCCTCCTTCGCACACGGCCCGGTGCCGTGAGGCTGTCATGTTGCGCAGGATTCAGCCTATCCATTCCGCGCCGGATCGCACCCGGGGGCCGTGCCGCGTCGGCGCCCGTCCGGAGGCGAGCCGATCCGCCGCCCGCCGCGCCACACCCTCGGAACTCGTCCAGCCACCGGGGCCCCGGGACTGGTAGCGTGCCGCCATGAACGAGCTTCACCTCCAAGAGCTGTCCGCTGACAACGTCGTCGCCGCGAACACGCTGACGTTGAAGCCTGGCCAGGACGCCTACGTCGCGCCCGTCTCGCACTCGATCGCCGAGGCGTACGTCAACCAGGACACCGCCTGGCCCCGCGTCGTCGCCCTGGGCGACACGGTCGTCGGCTTCATCATGGCGAACTTCGACCCGGAGGCCCCGAGCGAGATCTACCGGGCCACGATCCTGCGCATGAACGTGGACGCCGACTACCAGCGTCGCGGCGTGGGCCGCTTCGCGGTGGAGGCCGTGCTGGAGGAGGCGCGGCGGCGCGGTTTCGACAAGGTCGTCGCCGTCTGGGAGGAGGGCGAGCTGGGCCCCGGCGAGTTCTTCCGCACCATGGGCTTCGAGGTGACCGGGGAGACCGAGTACGGCGAGTCGATCGGCGAGCGCAGGCTCTGACCGTCCGCCGCCCCGGCGAACGAAGCGGGGCCCGGTCCGTTCGGACCGGGCCCCGCTTCGTGCCTCAGGCTCGGCGCCTGCGGATCAGCACCACGGCCAGGCCCGCGGCCAGGGCCGCCAGCCCCAGGGCCGCCAGGCCCGCGGGCTCACCGCCCGTGCTGGCCAGCCCGCCGTCCGCAGCCGGCGGCGTCGCCTCCGGGCTCAGCGGCGGCAGCGGCGTGCCCTCCGGCGTCGGCTCCGGCGTCGGGGTCGGGGTCGGGGCCGGGACCTGCGCGTAGGCGTTCTCGAAGCCGAGCTCGACCGTCTGGCCGTTCTGCTCGATCCGGATCGTCTGCGCCTCGGGCAGGGTCACGGTGTAGCCCTCGATCTGGGCCGCGTCCGCCTGCTCGCTCACCGTGCACTCGGTGCCGGTGGGCAGCTGCGAGCCGAGCGGCACCGCCACCCCGTCACCGCGGACGGTCAGGCTTCCGGCCGTCCCGTCCGTGCACCGGTAGTCGAAGACGAACTCCTTGCCGTCCTGACCCTCCACACCGGTCACGGTCTTGACCACCTGGAAGGTGCCCGTGTGGCGCACGTACCGGTTCTCGAAGCGCAGCTCCACGGACTGGTCGCGCTGCAGGATCGCGACCGTCTGGGCGGCGGGGACCGTCGCCTCGTACCCGTCGATCTGGGCGCTCGCCACCTGCTCGCTCACGGTGCACTCGGTGCCCAGCGGCAGCTGGACCCCGGCCGGCACGGCCGTGCCGTCACCGCGGACGGTCAGGCTTCCGGCCGTCCCGTCCGTGCACCGGTAGTCGAAGACGAACTCCTTGCCGTCCTGACCCTCCACACCGGTCACGGTCTTGACCACCTGGAAGGTGCCCGTGTGCCGGGTGTACCGGTTCTCGAACGACAGCTCGACCGTCTGATCCTTCTGCTCGATCGTCACCGTCTGCGCCGGCGGCACCACCACGTCGTACCCGTCGATCTGCGCCGACGCGGCCTGCTCGCTCACCGTGCACTCGGTCCCGGTCGGCAGCTGCGAGCCCAGCGGCACCGCCACCCCGTCACCACGGACGGTCAGGCTTCCGGCCGTCCCGTCCGTGCACCGGTAGTCGAAGACGAACTCCTTGCCGTCCTGACCCTCCACACCGGTCACGGTCTTGACCACCTGGAAGGTGCCCGTGTGCCGGGTGTACCGGTTCTCGAACGACAGCTCGACCGTCTGATCCTTCTGCTCGATCGTCACCGTCTGCGCCGGCGGCACCACCACGTCGTACCCGTCGGCCTGCGCCGACGCGCCGCGCTCGGTCACCGTGCACTCGGTCCCGACCGGCAGCCGGTCCCCGGCGGCGACCGGCGTGCCGTCGCCCGGCACGCTCAGGGTGCCGACGGCCCCGTCGGTGCAGCGGTAGTCGAAGACGAACTGGCGGGCGGCGTGCGCCTCCGCGTCGTCGCCGCTCACCGTCTTGACCACTCGGAAGCCGCCGCGGTCCAGGGTGTAGGCGTTCTCCGCCGCGATCATGACGGTGGCCCCGTCACGGACCTCGACGGTCGCGGTGGCGCCGTCCACCGGGACGCCGTCCACCGTCAGGCGGGTCGCCAGCTGGGCGTTGCCCACCGGTGCGGCCTGCTCGGTGAGGCGGCAGGAACCGGTCGGCACCTGCTCCACCGCGACGGTCTGCCCGGCCGCCACGCTCGCCGATCCGTTCACCGTGGGCTCGCCGGCCGCATCGGTGCACTGGTAGTCGAAGACGAACTCGGCCGGAGCGTAGCCCGCACCGTCGCCGGTCACGTTCTTGGCGATCATGAAGCCCCCGGTCTGGCGGGTGTAGGAGTTCGTGATCGTCGCCGTCACCGGCGCGTCCTTCGCGATCCGGAAGGTGGGCGCGTCGATCGCGGTGGCGACCGAGTAGCCCTCGATCTGCCGGCCGTCCTCGTTCTCGCTCACGGTGCACTCGGTGCCGGTCGGCAGGACCGGGCCGTCCACCGGGGTGCCGTCGCCGGGCAGCCGGAGGGTGCCCTCGCTGCCGTCCGTGCAGACGTAGCGGGCCTCGAAGGTCCTCCCGCTGTGGTCCGCGCCGTCATCGGAGTTGACGGCCTTGACCACCCGGAAGGTGCCGGTCTCGCGGGTGTAGGCGTTGTTCGCCGTCACGGCGACGACCGTGCCGTTGCCGATCGTCACCCGCTTCTGCGAGATCGTGGACTCCACCGCGTAGCCCTCGCGCTCGGCCGCCGAAGGGTCCTCGGCGATCGTGCACTCGGTGCCGCTCGGCAGCGGCCCGCTGGAGGTCGGCGTGCCGTCGCCCCGAACGTTCAGCAGCCCGTTGGAGCCGTCCGTGCACTCGTAGCTGAAGGTGAAGAAGTCGGTGGCGGCGGCGCCGTCGCCGGTCACGGTCTTGGCGATCGTGAAGGTGCCGGTCTGCCGGGTGTAGGCGTTCTGGAAGCTCACGGCCAGCGGCGTCTGCGCGTCCGTGATGGTCACGGTCTGCGCGGCGGGGGCCGCCAGCTCGTAGCCGTCCACCTGGGCCGAGGCGGCCTGCTCGGTGATCGTGCACTCGGTGCCCAACGGGAACTGGACCCCGGCCGGCACGGCCACGCCGTCGCCCTTCGCCGTCAGCCGGCCGTTCTGGCCGTCGTCGCAGCGGAACTCGAAGTCGAAGTCCTTGCCCGCCGCGTCGTAGCCCGTCGCGGTCTTGGCCACCGTGAAGGTGCCGGTCTGCCGGGTGTAGGCGTTCTGGAAGCTCACCGCCAGCGGCGTGTCCGCGTCCTGGATGGTCACCGTCTGGGCGGCCGGAGCGGCCAGATCGTAGCCGTCCACCTGCGCGGAGGCGGCGTCCTCGGTGATCGTGCACTCGGTGCCCAGGGGGAACTGCACGCCCGCCGGGACCGCCGAGCCGTCGCCGGGGACCGTCAGCTTGCCCGACTGCCCGTCGGTGCACTGGTAGTCGAAGGTGAACTGCTTGCCCGCGGCCTCGTACCCGGTCGCGGTCTTGGCCACCGTGAAGGTGCCCTCGCCCGGCTCGACCGGATTGGTCAGCTCGATCGCGGTGGAGACGCGCTCCTTGATCGTGAAGCGCTCGCCGGCGCTGTTGCCGGCCCGGAACACGGGGGTCCCCCACACGACGCCCGCCGTGGCCGGCGAGACCGTGGCCGGGTCCTCGCTCAGCTCGATGACCGTGCCGGTGGGGAAGGTGCCGTTGTAGGTGTTCTTCTGGCCGACCGTGACGGTGTAGCTCGTCTCGCCGCCGGTCTTGTCCGGCTTCACCTCGCCGGGCGCCTGCCAGTTCGGGTAGCTGTCGGTCGTCGCGTTGCCGGGCAGGGTGTACTTCACCTTGACGTCGAAGGTCGTGCCCTGCGGGATCTTGCCCGCGGCGTTGCCGGACAGGAGCTTGGTGACGTCGAAGCCGCCGAAGCCCGGGTCCATCTTCACGTTGATGGAGAAGGACTGCGAGTAGTAGCGCTCGAAGCGGGCGCTGGCCGTCGTCCCGAGCAGATCGGCCTCGTTCGTGTACTTGAAGCCCTGCTGGACCAGGCCGTTCTCGGTGGCCGGCCGGACCCCGTAGTAGACCTTGTAGTTCGTCTGCTTGGCGAAGGGGCCGCTCACGGTGAAGGTGACCGTCTGCCCGTCGACGTCCGCCTTCAGGTCGAAGTCGCCGTACTTCAGCGAGCGGTCGGTGCCGGCGGCATCGGTCACCACGACGCCCTTGGAGTCCGGCTCCTGGGCGCTGTTGCGCATCATGAGGATGAACTCGGCGGGGTTGTCGATGAACTTCTGCCCCGGGCCGAGCCGGTCGACGAAGGTGAAGGTCTGGCGGGTCTGCCCGTCGAAGGTGACGTCCTGGCCGGACTCCTTGAGCTTCTGCTCGATGTAGTCGGCGCCGAAGCTGATCTCCCAGGAGATGTAGTTCGACTTGGCGTTGATGATGCCGGCGACCTTGTTCATCCGGTTGGCGAAGTAGACGGCGGCGGCCTTCTCCAGGATCTTGCCGCCGGGGATCGCGAGCTGCTGGCGCACGCCGTTGACCGTGAACTCGGCGGTGGCCTGCTCCGTGGTCTGCTTGGCCTTGAGCAGCGCGCTGCCGGATCCCTTGAAGCCGCCGAAGCCCTTGCCCTTCAGCTCGTCGACCTTCTCGTTGAAGGTGCAGGTGATCTGCTTCTGGGTCAGCTGGCAGCTGCCGATCTGGGTCGGGGCGCCCTGATAGGGCACCGAGAGCGGCAGGGTCTGCGGGAACTCGAGGTTGTCGAACACCGCGGGCAGGCCGATCTCGAAGGAGTCGCCGTTCGTGGGGTTCGCGTTGCTGGCGTCCCAGTCGAAGCTGAGCTTGGCGACGTCCTCGACCCGCATGACGCCCGGCGAGTTGCCGCCGTTCACGTCCGAGCGGATGAGACCGAGGTTCGTGACCGTGATGTTCGGGTTGACGTCGGCATGAGCCGGAGGCGCGCTCACACCGAGAAGGAGGGAGGCGAGCAACGTCAGGAACGCGACGAACGCGGCGACGGGCCGGGCTCCGCTCCCCCTGGGGACGGGGATGGCGGGATTCAGCAAGGTGGTCCTCTCGATCGAACGTGCCGAGCGCTCCGCGAGCAGGGCTGCGGGAGGCTCAGTAAACACTCAGCCTAGCGCAAGACTGAGCTACCTTCGCTCGAGCAGAACTCCGGATCGAAATCGGGAGGGGAGCGTGCCCCGGCATCTCGGGCGAGACCGAGGCTCCTGTCCAGATCCAGCAGAATCCCACATCGCTGGACAGTCCACGGAGACGGAGATGGGCGAGTCCACCTCATGCCACCCCTTCGGGCGGCGCTCAGCTCACGGCGCGCAGCGAGAGGCAGGTGACGCCGCCCTCGAGCTTCTCGAACTCGCTGATGTCCAGCCGCACCACCCGGTAGCCGAGCCGCTCGACCAGCTCCGCGGTCCGCGGCGCGGCCTCCGACACGAGCACCGTCTCCCCGTCCAGGGGCAGCACCGAGGCGCCCAGCGGCTCGGGCGCGCCCAGCACCCGCTCGAACAGCCCCGGCTCGGGCAGCGCCTGGAGCCAGGCGAGCACCGTACCGTCCGGCAGGGCGGTGGCGATCGTCTTCAAGTGCAGGGCGCCGTCCACCGGCACCGCCGTCACCCGATACCCCAGCGAACCCGCGATGCGCCGCAGCTGCCGGATCCCCGAGGCGTTCGTGCGAGAGGAGGAGCCCACGTAGACCGTGTCGCCCACCACCAGCACGTCGCCGCCGTCGAGCGTGCCCGGAGCCTCGATCTCCTCCAGCACGAAGCCCTCCTCCAGCAGCGCCGCCCGCACCCCCGCGAGCTCGCCGCGCCGCGAGGCGGCCCCGGAACGGCCGAGCACCGCCATCTCGCCCAGCACGACCGCCTGATCCTCGGTGAACACCGAGTCGGCCATCGTCGGGGCCGCCGCCACCTCCCGGGTCGCCCAGCCGTGCTCCTCCAGCACCGCCGCATAGGCCTCCCACTGCTCGTTCATGAGTTCCGCGTCCACCGGCTCGCGCTCGATGAAGCTCAGCTCGGCCTCCTCGCTGGCCGGCGAGGGCACCCGCACCAGGGCCAGCTTCTCCTCGGCCCGGGCGAATCTGCGCGGATCGGCCGGATTGGGCCCCAGCGGCCCCGCCGCCCGATCGTCCCGCTGCCCGCGGCGCATGAGGATCGGGACCAGGACCGCCGAGCTCAGCGTCGCGTAGGCGAGGAAGGCGAAGTGGCCGCCGAAGAACTCCAGCAGCACCGCCTGCCAGGCCTCCCCGTTCAGCGGGAGCCCGCCGGAGAGGATCCGCTGCACGTAGCCGACGATCCCGCCGATCAGGCCGCCCGCGAGCCCCGCCGCGGCCGCCAGGTGCCAGCGCCGCAGCAGCCCCGCCGCGGCCAGCGCGACGATCACGAACAGCAGTACCAGGCTCGGCAGGAGGTAGACGCCCACCGCCTGCACGAAGGTCGTGATCGGCGAGAGGCGGAAGGTCAGGTCCCGCTCGTTCACGCGTGCCACGGTCAGCAGCAGGGTCGTCGCGCCCACCGCGCTGCCCGCCAGCAGGGCCGCGTTCAGCCGGGCCCGGCCCGATTCGGTGTCCTCGTAGCTCATCTCGCCTCCGCGATCGGTGGAACGTTCAGTGGTCAGAAGCGGCGCCCGGGAGCGGCGGC
>JAUNLB010000105.1:3677-9461 GCA_030532485.1 Pseudoclavibacter sp. | reverse complement strand
CGGCCGCCTCGGCGGTGATCTCCAGGCCGCGGTTCATGGGGCCGGGGTGCATGACCGCGACCTGCGGCCCCAGTCGCCGCAGGCGCGCGGCGGTCAGCCCCCAGCCCCGCGCGTACTCGCGCGTGTTCGGGAAGAAGGCGTCCTGCATGCGCTCGGCCTGGATGCGCAGGCACATGACCGCGTCCGGATCGTCCGCCAGCGCGGCGTCCAAGTCGTAGCCGGTGCGCGCCGGCCAGCCGGAGGTGTCCGCCGGCATCAGGGTGGGCGGGGCGACGAGGGTGACCCGGGCGCCGAGAGTGGTCAGCAGCCAGAGGTTGGAGCGGGCCACCCGGGAGTGCAGCACGTCGCCGACGATCACCACGTGGGCGCCGGCCAGATCCGCGCCGCGGCTGGCCTCGCCGTGCAGGCGCCGACGCAGGGTGAAGGCGTCCAGCAACGCCTGGGTGGGGTGCTCGTGGGTGCCGTCACCCGCGTTCAGGATGGGGGTGTCGATCCAGCCGCGCTCGGCCAGAAGCCGCGGGGCGCCGGAGGAGGGGTGACGGACGACGACCGCGTCCGCGCCGATCGCGTGCAGGGTCTGGGCCGTGTCCTTGAGGCTCTCCCCCTTGGAGACGCTGGAGCCCTTTGCGGCGAAGTTGATGACGTCGGCGCTCAGGCGCTTCTCGGCCGCCTCGAAGGAGATGCGGGTGCGGGTGGAGTCCTCGTAGAAGAGGTTGACGACGGTCACGCCGCGCAGCGCCGGCAGCCGCTTGACCTCCCGCTCGCCCACCTGGGCCATGTCCTCGGCCGTGTCCAGCAGCAGCAGGGCGTCCCGGCGGCTCAGCTCCCGCGTGGTGAGCAGATGCCTCATGCCCCGCCCCCCGTGATGACCACCCGGTCGGCCCCGTCGGTCTCGGCGAGTTCCACGCCGATCCGCTCGGAACGGGCGGAGGGCAGGTTCTTGCCCACGAAGTCGGCGCGGATCGGCAGTTCCCGGTGCCCCCGGTCCACGAGCACCGCCAGCTGCACCGCGCGGGCCCGGCCGATCGCGCCGAGCGCGTCCAGGGCCGCGCGCACGGTGCGGCCGGAGGAGAGCACATCGTCCACGAGCACGACGGTGCGGCCGTCCACGCCGGCAAGCGGGATGCGCGTGGGCTGCGGGGCCCGCTGCGGGCCGCGGCGCAGATCGTCGCGGTGCATCGTCACGTCCAGGGCCCCGCAGATCGCCTCGGGGTCGAGACCGCCGCCGTCGATGCGGGCCAGGTTCTCGGCCAGCCTGCGCGCGAGCTGCACCCCGCGGGTGGGGATGCCGAGGAGCACGAGGTCCTGCGCCCCCCGGTTGTGCTCCAGGATCTGGTGCGCGATGCGCATGAGCGCGCGGGCGATGTCATCGTGCTGCAGCACGACGCGGTGCGTCACCTCGCCCTCCCTTCCCCGCCTCGCCGGACGGCGTTAAAGGTTGCCGGACGAGGCATCAGCCTAGCACCGCGAGGCGGTGGCGAGGAGCCCTTGTTTTCCTCCTCTTCCTCCCGTCCGCTCTCCCTTCCGCGGGGACCGCTCAGGAAACGCCGTGGCCGCCGGGCGCGGAACTACGCTCGGGAGACATGCGCCTGACCAGCTCCTTCACGAATCGGCCGCGTTACCCCGCCCCCGACGTCGCCCGCGGGTTCATGCTGCTGCTCATCGCGGTGGCGAACGTGCCCTTCTGGACGGGCCTCGTGCTGTCCGGCAGCCTGTCCGAATCGTCCGGCTCGACGGCGGACGCGGTCTGGCTCGCGATCCGCGCGATGCTCGTGGACCGCCGGGCGATGCCGCTGTTCGCGCTGCTCTTCGGCTTCGGTCTGATGGTCATGATCAACCGGCGCATCGAGAGCGGCACCCGCGGCTATCTGGAGTCGCTCGGGCCCCGGGCGGCGCAGGCCCCCACGGAGGCGCAGCTGGCCTGGGCGAAGGAGCTGGCGACGGTGGACGCCCGCCGCCTGGTGCGCCGCCGCGGCTGGTGGATGCTGCTGTTCGGCGGCCTCCACAGCGTCTTCTTCGCGGGGGACGTCATCGGCAGCTACGGCCTGGTCGCGGTGGTCTTCGCCGGCTGGCTGGCGCGCAAGCGCCGGCGGCGCCTGCTCGCAGCCGCCCTGCTGCCGGTGCTCGTCCTGCTGCTCTCCCTGTCCGTGTCCCTGTTCTTCCAGCTGTCCGGCGGGGGCGGGACCGTGTCCGGGCGCGGCGCCGACGCGAGCGGGCTGCCGCCCTCCCCGTTCCCCGAGGAGGTTCCGTGGTTCCTGCTGAACCCGGGGTTCTGGGCCCTCATCACGCTGACGGTCATGTTCCTGACCATGACGCTGCCCGCCGTCTTCCTCGGCGCCCGGCTGGCCGACAGCGATCTGCTCTCCCATCCGGAACGTCACCGCCGGCTGCTGCTCGGCGTGGGGGCGGGGGGTCTGGCGATCGCCGCCCTGGGGGCCCTGCACAAGGTGCTGGCCGTGACGGGGGCGAGCGCCGCCTGGGCGGCGGACACCTCCCTGGTCGAGCTGACGGGCCTGGCGGGCGCCTGCGGCTGGCTGGCGCTGCTGGCCCTGTACGCGGGCGGAGCGAGGCCCGAGGGAGAACTGCGCGGGCTCAGGCGCGTGCTGTCGGCGGTGGGGCGCCGCTCCATGACCGCCTACCTGAGCCAGACGGTCCTCTTCGGCCTCGTGCTGGTGATCGTCCCCGCCGTAATCGGCGCGGACTTCCGGCCCGGCCCGGCGCTCGCCGCCGCGATCGCCGTCGGCGTGTGGCTGGGCACCGTCGTGCTCTGCCTGCTGCTCGAGCGCGCCGGCCGGCCCGGCCCCTTCGAGACCGCGCTGCGCACCGCGGTCGCGAACAGCGCCCGGTCCCGCCCGGTCCCCCCGCCCCCGGAGGCGCTGCCCGCCTCCGGACAGACCCCCGAGCCCCACGCCCCGCCGCCCGGCGCACCCGGTCGGACGGCCTGAGCCCGCTCGCCGAGGCGCGTCGGGGCACGCCGGCCGGTCCGCCCGAAACCGGCCGACGCGGGAGCCGAGCGGTTCGACTCAGCTGACCTCGGCGAGCGTGCCGTCGGCGACCAGGCGCAGACCGGTGCCGTAGGGGCCGACGATGCGGGCGTCGTGCGTGGCGACGAGCACGGCCCCGCCGCCCCGCGCGTGCTCGTCGAAGAAGTCGAGCAGCCGGGCGCAGTTGTCGTCGTCGAGCGCCGAGGAGGGCTCGTCGGCGAGCACGAGCCGGGGGGACTGCAGCCGCAGCAGGGCGAGCGCGACCCGCTGCTGCTCGCCGCCGGACAGGGTCGCCGCCCGCGTGTCGAGCACCCCCTCGTCGAGCCCGAACCGCTCCAGCGCCTCGACCATCGCCTCGCTGCGCTCGAGCCGGGAGCGCCTCCGCAAGCGCCGCACCACGCCCAGGTTCTCCTCGACCGTCCACTCCTCCACCAGACCGTAGTTCTGGAAGAGGATCCCGATGTCCCGTTCCAGCACCTCTCGCCGCCGGGCGCGACTCGCGCCGGCCAGCGAGACCTCGCCGATCCGCACCTCGCCCTCGTCGAAGGGCTCCAGGCCCGCGACGCAGGCGAGCAGCGTGGACTTGCCGGAACCGGAGGGACCCACGAGCGTGACGACCTCGCCCGGATCGGCGCGCGCATCGATCCCGCCGAGCACGACCCGTCCGCCGATGCGCTTGACCAGCCCCCGAACGACCAGGATGCCGGTCCCGCCCCGTGGTCTCCGCTCCCTCGCCGCACCTGTTCTCATCCCGGTCCTCGCCTCCTCTTCCGACCCGCAGGGCCGATATGACACACGCCGCCCGCCGCGCCTGCACACATCCCGGCTCCTCTCCGTACGTCTCCAGCACGTCTCCGGCTCACAGCGTCCGCATGATGCGTGCCCGCAGGCGCCGCAGATGTGCCGCGGCGAGCAGCACCGAGGTCGGCAGAGCGAGCGCGAGCACGAGCAGGAGCCCGAAGAGCACGTCCCCGACGCCGGGCGGGCCGAACTGCAGCGTCGCCGGCACCCCCGCGAGCACGCCGAGCGCGAGCAGCAGCGCGCAGGCGATCGTCGGCGACGCCGCGATTCGGAGCCTCGAGCCTCCCCGCGCCAGCAGCAGCGTGGCCCTGCGCCCCCGAACCCGGGCCCAGGCGATCGCGGCGGACCAGGCGGCCAGGATCACGGTGCCGAGCGCGACCGCGGCGCCCGCGCAGGCGCTCAGGTACTGCTTCAGATACTGCGCGGCGAGTTCGGCCCAGCTCGAAGAGACCGAGTTCGGGCCGTTGACGAGTTCCGCGGCGCCGCTCGCCTCGATCTTCGCCCGCAGTCCGCCGTCGTCCATGAAGGCCAGCGAGTCGCCGAAAACGAGCCGGCTGAGCCAGACATCGAACTCGGGAGCGCTCGGCAGCAGCAGCACCGCCTCGACCTCCGGGACCACGCTCCCCAGCGTTCCCAGGGTGCTGAAGGCGGGAAGCCGCACCGCGCCCGGAAATCGGAGCACCTCGAGCTCCCCCGCCTCGGGCCCCTGCGGATCGCCTGCCCGCACACGCACCGTCAGCTGCTCGCTCCAGCTGCGGGCGAGCCCCTCCGCATCGACTGCGATCCGATCGCTCAGCAACAGTGTCGCCTCCGAGCGATCGCGCGTGAGCCGAGCGAGCCCGGCGATTCGGGGGTCGTACCCGGCGAAGCGGTCCAGATACGCCTGGTTCACCAGCACGGCGTCCTGTTCGCCTCGGACCAGCCCGTCCCGGATCGGCGGCGTCTGCGAGGGCAGGCTCATGACGCTTCGGATCAGCACCCTGCCCGCAGCGCGCTCCTCGCTCACGAGCGGCAACAGTCGCTGCCGTGCGAGATCGCTCGACGCCTCGTCCCCGGCCGTCGAGCGGAGGACGATCTGCTGCACATCCGGGGTGTCCCTGGCGAGCTGCGCGATCGCCGACACCTGGGCGAGCTCGCTGCGCTGCACGCTCAGGACCGGCAGCACGCTGCCCGCCGCGAGCGCGATGAGCACGAGCACGGCGAACACGGGCGCAAACTCGTGCGAGGCGGTGAAACGCCGGGACATGACGGCCCCCAGGGTCGTCGTGCGCGTCTGAAGCGCGTGCAGGCCTGCGGCGCACAGGGCCGCCGCGGCCAGGGCGAAAGGGGTGCCGAGCCAGAAGGCGGTGGTCTCGGCGGGCAGCACGGTGCCGGTCAGCACCAGCCGCAGCCAGAACAGCAGCGCACCGAGCAGCGCCGAGGGGACCGTCCAGGCCAGCAGGAGCCGGCCCGCTTCGCGGGCCGCGACCAGTCGAGGCGGGTGCCCCTGGATCTCGCGCACCGCCGCGGCCCGTCGGCGATGCCGCAGCTCGTGCAGGGAGAGCGCGAAGACCAGCACCAGCGCGGCGAACACGACGGGGCCGATGAAGACTTCGCCGAACAGCACCCGCTGCCACATGGCAGGCGCCTCGGCCGTCCGTTGGATGTCGTAGCCCGCAGCCTCGAGCCGTTCCCGGATCCCCTGCCCGGATGCGGCGGGAACGTTCAGATAGTAGAAGCCGCTCACCCGATCGGCGGGCAGCTCCTCGATCGGGTGCACCTCGCTCGTGATCCAGGGCACGACGCTCGGGTAGCCGCCGCGCTCGTCATAACGCAACGGCCCGTCTTCCACCGCGCCGCTCAGGTAGATGTCCCGCACGATCCGCGTCCCGCTCGTCGTCTCCACCTCGATGGCGATGGGGATCCCGCTCTCCTCGGATATCGCCCGCAGGGTCGTGGGGGGGGCCGCGGGGGGGGGGGGGGGCCCCCCGAGGAGCACCCCGCGGGCGCCCACCCCGGG
>JAUNLB010000105.1:0-3667 GCA_030532485.1 Pseudoclavibacter sp. | reverse complement strand
GAGGCGGTGGGGCACCCGGCAGCCCCCCGAACCCCCCCCGCGGTGGGGGGGGCCCCGGGTGGGCGCGGGGGTCCCCACGACGAGGAACCCGCTGCGGAAGCCGATCGGATTCGACTGCTCGTCCGCGACGAGCACGAGCAGCGCGCACACCGCTCCGATGAGCGACATGAGACAGGCGCACACGAGAACGAGCGAGAGCCTGCCGATCGGCCGAAACAGCCGAGACGCGGTCACAGCGGCGCTCGCCCGCACCGCACGGCCGACGGAACGCACTCGCATCGTCGCTCCTTCCCCGCTTCGTGCGCGCACGGGCGCTGCACTCCCGGTTCCGGGAGGAACGTGTAAGGCCTGCGACCGGAGTCGACCCGAATGCGCCCGAGCTCAGGCGGTCTCGGCGATGCGGGCGAGCACGCCGTGCACGAAGCGGGGCGAGTCGTCGGTCGAGTACTGGCCGGCCGCCTCCACCGCCTCGCTGATGGCCACGGCGGCGGGCACCTCTTCGTTCCAGCGGATCTCCCACACCCCGACCCGCAGGATCGCGCGGTCCAGGGCGGGCATGCGATCCAGGGTCCAGCCCCTCGCGTAGCCGGAGAGCAGTTCGTCGATCTGCTCGCGGTGCTCCATGACGCCCAGCACGATCTGCCGCGCGTACCGCCAGCTGGCCTCGCGCTCGGGCTCCTCGCGGGCCCGCTCCGCCTCCTGCGCGAGCAGTTCCGCCACCTCCGTACCGCGCAGATCGGCGGCGAAGAGCATGTCCACGGCCCGTTTACGGGCCTTGGTGCGGGCGCCCATCGCGCCCGCCTAGTCGTTGACGCGGCCGAGGTAGTCGCCCGTGCGGGTGTCCACCTTGACCTTCGTGCCGGTCTCCAGGAACAGCGGCACCTGGATCTCGGCGCCCGTCTCGACCGTGGCGGGCTTCGTGCCCGCGTTCGAGCGGTCGCCCTGCAGCCCCGGCTCGGTGTAGGTGATCTCCAGCACGACCGAGGCGGGCAGCTCGATGTACAGCGGCTCGCCCTCGTGCAGGGCGATCTGCACCTCCTGCTGGTCGAGCATGAACTTGGCGGCGTCCCCGACGATCCCCGGGCCGAGGGTGAGCTGGTCGTAGTCGCTCATGTCCATGAACACGAAGTCCTCGCCGTCGCGGTAGAGGAACTGGTAGTCGCGGCGGTCCACGGTGGCCGTCTCGATCTTCGCGCCCGCGTTGTAGGTCCGGTCCACGACCTTGCCGGAGACCACGTTCTTGATCTTGGTGCGGACGAAGGCCCCGCCCTTGCCGGGCTTGACGTGCTGGAACTCGACGACCTGCCACAGCTGGCCGTCGATCTTCATGACGACGCCGTTCTTGATGTCCGCGGTGGTTGCCATCGATCGCTCCTGTGCTCGCGCGTGCTCTGTCCTCGCGGGCGCCCGGGGGATTCGCGGCGGCGTGCTGCGGACGAGCTGCTTCCTGGTCTGTCCTCGCGGGCGCCCGGCGGGTTCGCCGAGGCCCGACGGACGATCCTAGCGTGCCCGCAGCAGCTCGCGCAGCGCCGTGAGCGCCGCCAGGTACGATCCCCGGCCGAAACCGGCCACCGTGCCGCTCGCCGCGCTGGAGATGAAATTGACCCGACGGAACTCCTCGCGCCGGTGCGGATTGGACAGGTGCACCTCGATCACCGGCACCCCCTGGGCGGTGACCAGCGTGACCGCGTCGTGCAGCGCGACCGAGGTGTGGGTGTAGCCGGCCGCGTTGAGGAGGACCGGGGTGCGGGCGTCGGCCGCCTCGTGCAACCAGTCCAGCAGCACGCCCTCGCTATTGGACTGCCGGGCGTCGATCGCGAAGTCGGGAGCGGCCTCGCGCATGGCCCGGACGATCTCCTCGAGCGTCTCCCGTCCGTAGATCTCCGGCTCCCGGGTGCCCAGCCGGTTCAGATTCGGCCCGTTGAGCACGAGCACCGGCACAGGGGTCGCGGACTCGCTCACGACAGCCCGGCCGTCAGCAGGGCGCGGCATCGGCACGAACGCCCCCGGGGGCAGAGGGGCGGGCGGCACGGCCCGCGCACCGTTCTGCTCTTCGCTCATGCCCGTTCCTCCCCGTCTCCCGTTCACCCGGATGCCTCGCCTGGACCAAGGCTAGAACAACGAAGCGGGCCGAGCGCGAAGCATCGCGTTCGGCCCGCTCGAAGCGCTGCGCTCAGTACCCCGACTGAGAGGCCACGACCCCCGCACCGACGATGGTCATGATGACGAGGAGGACCCCAACCACCAGCGTGATGTAGCCGAGGACCAGGCCGATGATCGCCATGACCTTGCCGTCCTCGCCGGTGGCCCGGATCTGCTTGAGCGAGATGTGGCCGCAGATGACCGGCACGATGCCCAGGCCGAGGATGCCGGTCACGAGTGCCACGATCGAAAGGACGTTGGTCTTGCCGCCGCCTCCGGGGGCGACCGGACCGCTCGAGTAGGGGGCGGGCTGCGTCATGAGTCTCTGCTTCCTTTCCAATGGAATTCCCCGACCGGTAGGTCGGGCCGTCCCCCATTCTGCCGGAACTCACAGCTCCTGTCGAGGGCTTCCTCAGCGGCTCGCGGTCTCCTGGTAGGCGGCGAAGAGCAGCGACTCCTCGGGGGCGTTCATGACGGTGGGCCTGCCCGCCCCGTCGAGGACGATGAAGCGCAGCATGCTGCCCCGCGCCTTCTTGTCCCGCCGCATCGTCGCCAGCAGCGTCGGCCACCTTCCCGCCGGGTAGGAGACCGGCAGGCCCAGCAGTTCCAGCACCCGGCGGTGCCGGTCGGCCTCCTCGTCCGATAGGCGCCCCGACAGCCGCGCGAGCTCCGCTGCGAAGACCATGCCGATCGAGATCGCCGCCCCGTGCCGCCACTGGTAGCGCTCGGCGTGCTCGATCGCGTGTCCGAGCGTGTGGCCGTAGTTCAGGATCTCCCGTCGGCCGGCCTCGCGGGGGTCCTCCCCCACCACCCGGGCCTTGACCCGCACCGCGAGCTCGACGATCCGCCGGAACACCGGCGAATCCGGGTCCGTCGCGGCCCGGGGCTCGGCCTCGATCAGCTCGAGGATCTCCGGCTCGGCGATGAAGCCGCACTTCACGACCTCCGCGAGGCCCGCGAGCAGCTCGTTGCGGGGCAGCTCGGCCAGCACGTCGAAGTCGACCACCACCCCGGCCGGCGCGTGGAAGGCGCCGACGAGGTTCTTGCCCTCCTCCGTGTTGATGCCGGTCTTGCCGCCGATCGCGGCGTCCGCCATCGCCAGCACCGTCGTCGGCACGTGCACGACCGGGATGCCCCGCAGCCAGCCGGCGGCGATGAAGCCGCCGATGTCGCTGGTCGCGCCGCCGCCGATCGTGAGGATCGCGTCCGAACGGGTGAAGTCGGCCTGGCCCAGGATCTTCCAGACGAAGGCGGCGACCTCGATGCGCTTGGCGCTCTCGGCGTCCGGGATCTCGGCCATCAGCACCCTGCCGTACCCCTCGGCCAGGGAGTCGCGCACCTCCTCGGCGATCCGGGCCAGCGACGGGGGGTGCACGATGAGCAGCTGCTCGACCCTGTCCCCGAGCAGCCCCGGCAGCAGCTCCGGCAGCCGCCGGATGAGACCCGAGCCGATGAGCACGTCCCCGTGTCCGCCGGCCACCCCGATGCGCGCGATGCCCTCTCCGGCGCCGCCGTCCTCGTCCGC
>JAUNLB010000104.1 GCA_030532485.1 Pseudoclavibacter sp. | reverse complement strand
GCCGCCGTCTGGAGTGGTGGGAGCGGTGGGGCTGCCGCCGCCGGGACCGCCAGGAGTGACGTTGCGCCCGCCGTCACCGCCGTGAGTGTTCGTGGGGCCGCCAGGTGTCACACCGCTTCCACTGTTTCCAGTAGGGTCGCCGAGGCCATCGAGCTCGTCGTCGTCATCGTTATCAACCTTGATGTCGACATTTCCCTCGGCCTCGACGTCGATGTTAACGTTTCCGTCGCTGTCGACATCGACGTTGACGTCTCCGTCGGCTTTGATGTCGATATTGATGTCCCCGTCGCCGCCGCCATCGACACCGGGGGTGAGCTCCTCCTCATCGGAGGGGTCGGTCCCGCCACCCACCGGTTCGTCAGCGCCACGCGTCTCGGAATCGGGCGTGTCGTTCGCAGGCCGCTCCCCCTGATCGACCAGTGGGATGTGCCCGTCACTGCCTTCAGGCTGGACGCTTTTGAGGAAGTCTTGAAGTTCAGGGGGAACCGTGTCTTCTGATTCGACGGTGGCCGGGCTCTCGCCGACCGTTGTTTCCGGAGCGTTCGACTCGGAGGGTGTGGAGGCGCGTTCGTGTCCACCCGCCCTGATGGAGCCCATTCCGGAGCTTTCCGCGGATCCAGGCAGGTCGTCAGGTGCGGGGCCCCCGGGCAGCGAGTCGGTTCCTTCTGAACCGGTGCCCCCTCCACCGGGCACCGAATCGCCGCCGGTCGCTTCGCTCCCCGACGGGGCTCCGCCGCCGGATGCCCCGTTCCCGCTTTCTGCCGAACGGGTTCCGCCGGGAACGACTCCGTCGACGCTCATGCCGGCGGAAGAGGGGGCAGAGCCGTCTCCCGGTTGCGAGGGGACGCCGAGGTGCGGATCGACAGGAAGCCGGGTGTCGATCAGTGTCTCTTCCTGGTTCCCCGGGGGGGCTCCGAACAGGGGGGCGCTCGTCCCTTGACCCGAGGCGTTGGACTGACCTGAGGTGTTGGATTCTCGACGCGGCTGATCCTGCGGGGGGTGCGTCATTCTCTGCTACCGTCCTTTTCTCTTCTTTCGTCTCGTTGCTGCTGTCGATCGGGGGAGCGCTGCCTCGTTCCCGCACGGCTCGTGTTCGGGAATGCTCTCCGTCCGCGACAGGAAGATCTCATGTCGTCTCGGTGGAATCCGGTGGGCAGGAGGCCGTTGAGCCGCGTCGGTCGATCAGGACTCGCCCGCTTCGCCTGGGCGCCGCTCCTGAAGAGGAGATCCTGTTCTTGATCATGGCTTCACCGCCTTCGCTGTCCGTTTCTCAGTCGGAGTCCCCAGCGTTTGGTTCCTCAGCTTTTCTTGGCGCGCATCTTGAAGTTGGCCAGGATGGTCTCGGCCGCAGCCCTGGCCTGGGCGCTGTTTCCGAGAAGCTTGGACTGGAGGGACTCGGCGGCCGATTCGGCGTCCGGTTCCATGGCTCGGGCGATAGCCTGGCTGATCTCCGCGTTGAGTTTCGTGTTCGTCGCTTCCTGGGCGAAATCCCCGTTCACGCGAATGGTGACGAGGGTCTCCGCGATGACGACCACTCGCACGGGCGGCTCCGTCTGTGCGGTCTGGGCGCCCCTGAACTCCTTGGCCTCCTGGTGCATCTCGGGCACCCGGTCGTTGATGTCCTGGATGACCTGTGTCGGATCCCCAGAACCGCCGGGGGCCCGTCCTCGAGCGCTGCTGAACGCCGCCTCGATCTCCTGGGCGGTGATCTCGTGGATGGCATCCGGGTTCCGCTCCAGGTACTCCTGGGCCCGCTTGTCGCGCTCGTGCTCGATGGCCTGGGCGACTCCCGTCAGCGCGGCCGAAAGCTCCTCGGGCTGGTAGAAGTGCTCCCAGCCCGACTCGACTCTGATTTCGACGGGCGAGCCCTTCTCGTTCACCTCGATGTGCAGCACGCCATTCGGGTCGTCTTTTTGGCACGCGCCGCCGTGGCGTTGCAGGAAGAGGGCTTCTCGCATCGAATTATATGCCCTCTCTTGAGCTTCCCGCATCTTAACCCGGATGGCCTCGAGCTGTTGGACCAGGTTGTTGATCGGGGGGTTCGTCACTGCATTGCTCTTTCTTTTGCGGCGGGGCGTGCGGTGGGTGCTCCCCGGACGGCGGAAGTGCTTGCCGGTGTCATCGTATGGGACTCTCGGGCGACGCGACGTCCGCCTCGGGGATGATGTCGCGCGGCCGGTCTTGAAAAGAGTAAATCTCACGAAATTTCGCCCCGCCGGGTTTGCCGTCCGGGCGATCGGAAACTAGATTGCCTTGCAAGTCCGAGACCTCCGAGGGCGCCTGAGGGAACGAGGCGGGCGCGTCCGCGGCCGGACGGTTCGACATGCTTGATTCGGGAGGGTGCGGTGAGCGCGGCGAGACCGATCCGCGGCCTTGCGCGGCGAGCGATCCGGCGCTGGCGCGGGGCCCTGCGCTCCCGCGTGCCCGTCGTGATCGGCGCGCTGCTCGCCCTCGTCGTGGGAGTGCTGGCGTATCTGCACCCGGGGCTGCCGGAGGCCCGGGTCGATCTGCACGCGGGCGGGGTGTGGGTCACCAACGAGGAGTCCGGGCTCGTCGCCCACCTGAACTATCCCGCCCGCACCCTCGAGCACGGCCTGCAGGTCGACGCCGACCGCTTCGACATCACCCAGGCCGAGGACGAGGTGGTCTTCTCCAGCGCCTCGAGTGGCTCGATCGCCGCGATCGACCCGGGCACCGCCGCCCTGGGCGCGGTCGCGACGCCGGGATTCGCCTTCCAGACGGTGCAGGGGGCCGAGCAGCTCGGCGTCATCGACCCGGAGTCCGGCCTGGTGTGGGCGATGCCGGCCGCGGACGCCGGCGCCCTGCCGCTCGTGCCCGAGACGGCGATGCAGACCTCCCTGCCCGGCGGGCGCCTGGCGGCGGGGCTGGACGGCACGGTCTACGGGGTCTCCCCGCAGGCGCAGCTGCTGCTGCGCATCCGCCCGCAGGGGCAGGGCTACGAGACCGAGACGCACGAGCTGCGGGATCTGACGGCCGGCGCCGAGGTGGACTTCACGGTGGTCGGCGACACCCCGATCGTGCTGGACCGCTCCAGCGGCTCCCTGCTGATCCCCGGGCTCGCGCCGGTCCCCCTGCCCAGCGCGGAGGCGCTGCTCCAGCAGCCCGGCCCGGAGGCGGACTCCGTGCTGCTCGCGGACGCGACGACCCTGTACCGGATCGAGCTGTCCTCCGGCCAGGTGCAGAGCATGACCACGGCGCAGACCCAGTCCCCGGGCGAGCCCGCGGTGCCGGCGGTCGTCGGCTCCTGCGCCTACGGTGCGTGGGGCGGCAGCGGCGCCTATCTGCGCTGGTGCGCGGACGAGTCGCTCACGCAGTCGATGACGGTGGACTCGCTGAAGGGGGCGGCCTCGCCGGTGTTCCGGGTCAACCGCGAGGTGATCGTGCTCAACGACACCGGCGACGGGACCGTGTGGCTGCCCGACGACGAGATGGTGCTCGTCACCGACTGGGACGAGATCGACGCGGACGAGTCCCGGGACCAGACCCAGGAGGACTCGGTCCAGTCGAACGACGAGGTGGCGGACCCGGACCGGGAGGCGGAGAACCGCCCGCCGGACGCGAAGGACGACGAGTTCGGGGTGCGGCCGGGCGCGAGCACCCTGCTGCCGGTGCACATGAACGACTCGGACCCGGACGGCGATCTGCTGACCGGGGCGGTCTCCGAACCGCCCCAGGGCATGGCCGTCTCGCCCGCCCGCGGCGGCGCCGCGCTGCAGATCGAGGTGCCGGAGGGGGCCGGCGGCTCGCACGGCTTCGTCTACCAGGCCGCCGACGGCAGGGGCGGCACGGACACCGCGACGGTCACCGCGACGGTCCGGCCCTGGTCCGAGAACGAGGCGCCCGTGCAGCAGCGGGAGCCGACGACCGTGGTCGCCTCCGGCTCGACGGTCCGCTACAACGTGATGCCGGACTGGTTCGACCCGGACGGGGACCTCTTCTACCTGCAGTCGGCCAAGGCGCCGGACGGCGTGCAGGTGCAGTTCCGCCAGGAGGGCACGCTGATCATCCGGGACCTCGGCTCCTCGCCGGGGGTCGTGCCGATCACGGTGGAGCTCTCCGACGGCCGGGACGCGCGGACCGGGGTCGTGCACCTGGACGTGCGGCCGAACGCGCAGAACATCGAGCCGCTCGCGAACGGCGACTTCGTGGTGGTCCGGCAGGGCGAGAGCACCACGATCTCGCCCCTCGACAACGACGTCGACCCGAACGGGGACCGTCTCTCGCTCGTCTCCGTCTCGGCCGCGCCCCCGGGCGTGTCGGTGACCCCGAAGCTGGACAGCGGCGGCTTCGAGTTCGTCGCCAGCGCCAAGGGCAGCTACTACTTCAGCTACGCCGTGACCGACGGGCCGAACTCCTCCACGGGGGTGGTCCGGGTCGACGTGCTGCCCCGGGAGACCGACTCCTCGCCGGTGGTGCAGAACGACCTCGCCCTGCTGCCCGGCGGGGGCGCCTCGCTCTCGGCGGTGCTGAACAACGACTTCGACCCGGGCGGGGGCGTGCTCGTGGTCCAATCGATCGAGGTGCCGGACGACGCGCCGGTGCGCGTCTCGCTCATCGACCACCATCTGCTGCGCATCACCTCGCAGCGCCCCTTCCGCGAGCCGCTGGACATCGGCTACACGGTCTCCAACGGCTCCCGCTCGGCCTCGGCGAAGGTGCGGGTGCTGCCGGTGGCCCAGGAGGACGCCTCCCAGCCGCCGGAGCCCCAGCCGGACCGGCTGCGCGTGCGGGCGGGGGACGTGGGCTCGGTGCAGGTGCTGCAGAACGACCGCTCGGTCAACGGTCTGCCCCTGAGCCTGAGCCCCCGGCTCGTGGACGACGCCGACGGGCTGGCGTTCGTCACCGGCGACCGGGTCCGCTTCCGGGCGGGTCCGGAGCCGGGCAACCACCGGCTCACCTACAACGTGGAGGACGAGGCCGGCAACTTCGCCTCCTCGACCGTGGAGGTCGAGGTGATCGCCGACGACGGCCAGGCGAACTCGGCCCCGCTGCCCGAGGACCTCTCGGCCTGGGCGGTGGCGGGCGAGGAGGTGCGGATCCCCGTGCCCATGGACGGGATCGACCCGGACGGCGACTCGGTGACCCTCGCCGGGCTCAAGCTCGCCCCGGAGAAGGGCGTGGTGAGCGTCGGTCCCTCCTGGCTGAGCTACACGCCGTCCGCCGACGCGAGCGGGACGGACGTGTTCAGCTATCTCGTCGAGGACCGGTACGGCGCCCAGTCGACCGCCCGCGTCCGGGTCGGCATCGCGCCGCCCTCCTCGGTGAACCAGCCGCCGGCGGCGGTGGAGGACACCGCGCTGGTGCGCCCCGACCGGACCGTCTCGGTGGACGTGCTCGCGAACGACTCCGATCCGGACGGGGACGCCCTGTCCCTGGTGCCCGGCAGCCTCGCCGTCGCCGAGGGGGGCTCGCCCTCGGTCGAGCAGCGGGACGATCTGATCGCCGTGCGCACCCCGCCGGAGGGCGGGGCGACGACGGTGAGCTCCCGCGTCCAGGACGGCCGGGGCGGCGAGGCGCAGGGGCTGCTGACGGTGACCGCCTCCCCCGATGCGCCGCTGCGCCCGCCGGAGCCGAACGACGACGTGGTCGACCAGTCCGACGCCGACGCCGCCGAGGGCGGCCGGGTGCGGGTGCCGGTGCTCGCCAACGACCTGGACCCGGACGGGGACCGCTCCGAGCTGGAGGTCCTCAGCGACGAGCCGGGCGTGTCGGTGGAGGGCGAGCAGCTCGTCGTGCCGGTGCAGGACACGCGCCGGGTCGTGGTCTACGGGGTGCGCGACGTGGACGGCCAGATCGGCTACGCCACCGTCTCGGTGCCGGGCGCATCGGTCGAGCGGCCGAGGGTGGACGCCCAGGCGGTCCCGGTGGAGCTGCGCGCGGGCCAGGAGCTCACGCTCGAACTGGAGGACGTGCTCGTGGTCCGGCCGGGCCGGGCGCCGCAGCTCGCGGACGCGGAACGGGTGGTCGCCACCTCCGGGCTCTCGGTGGCCGAGGCGGAGCCGGGGGACCGTTCGCTGCGCGTGACGGCCGCGCCGGACGCGAGCGGGAACGCGGCCGTCTCCTTCGAGGTCGCCGACGGGGACCCCGAGGCCGACCGCAGCACCCTGACGGCCACGGTGAGCGTCCCGGTGCGCATCGTCTCGGATCGGAACCGGCCGCCGGTGTTCACGCCCTCGCCCATCGCGGTCGCCGCCGGCGAGGAGGCGGTCGTCGCGAACGTGTGCGCGATGGTGGAGGACCCCGACGGCACCCCGGCCGAGTCGATGGGCTACCGCCTGGGCCGGCTGCCGGAGAAGATCTCGGCCTCTCTGAGCGGCTGCGAGCTCTCGGTCTCGCTCACCGAGCGCCACCCCTACGGGGAGCTGGGCGCGATCGAGGTGAGTGTCGACGACGGCTCGGGCGAGGTGTCGGGCGCGCTCCCGGTGACGGTGCAGGCCTCCACCCGGCCGCTCATCCAGGCCTCGGACCCCGCGATCACGACCGCCCGGCCCGGGCGGACCGAGCAGATCGAGCTGAAGAAGTACGTGATCAACCCCTTCCCCGATCAGCCCTTCGAGATCGTCGGCTCGCCGCAGATCGAGCGGGGCAAGGGCACCGTGAACGTGCAGGGCACCACGATGGAGGTCACCCCCGCCGAGGACATGCTCGGCACCCTGGCCGTCAGCTACGTCCTGGGCGATGCGACCGGCGACCCCTCCCGGCACGTGACCGCCACCGCCAGGCTCACGGTGCGGGACAAGCCTGCGCCGCCGACGGACGTGTCGGCCGCGGTGGCCGGCCCCGGCACGGTCGTCGTGAGCTTCACCCCGGGGGCGAACAACGGCGCGCCGATCACCTCCTTCCGGGTCGTCTCCAGCTCGGGGGTGACGGCGGAGTGCCCGGCCACCGAGTGCCCAGTCACCGGGCTGCAGAACGGGGTCTCGCACGAGTTCCAGGTGGTGGCGGTCAACGAGGTGGGCCCCTCGGACCCCTCGGCGTGGTCCGCGCCCGTGCTGACGGACGTGCAGCCCGAGCAGCCCTCGCCGCCGACGCTGAAGCCGATGGACGGGGCGGTCGAGGCGAGCTTCCCGCCGGGCGTCTCGCAGGGCTCGCCGATCACCGAGTACGTCGTGACGCTGCACCCGGGCGGGGAACAGCAGAAGATCCCCGCGAACGGCGAGCTGCGGGCCGTCTTCTCCGGCCTGAAGAACGGGGAGGCGTACCGGGCGAGCCTGCAGGCCTTCAACAGCTCCGGCAAGCCCTCCTCCTCCTCGGCCCTGAGCGGCGAGGCGGTGCCCTTCGGCAAGCCCTCGCCGGTCTCCTCGCCCTCGCTCGTGCAGATCTCGGCCGGGAACGGCTCGGCGCAGCTGCGCGCGAGCTGGAGCTACGGCGACGGCAACGGCCGGCCCCTGGCCGGCGCGGAGGTGCGGGTGAGCGACGGGCGCACGCTGCAGGTGCCCTACCCGAGCGAGGAGCTCGTGTTCGATGCGCCGCTGGGGACGCCCGTCAGCGTCTCGGTGGCGGCGTTCACGGAGGCGGCCGGGCCCTCCTCGCCGGTCTCCTCGAACGAGCTGCGGCCGCTGGACGCGCCGGCGCCGCCCACGGCGCCGACCGTCTCGATGGCGGGGCACGGCCGGGTCTCGGTGACGGGCGTGCAGGCCCGCGACGGCGGCGGCTACCGGGCCGGCGAGCTGCGCCTGGAGGTGCTCGACCCCGCCTCCGGCTCCTGGGTCCCGTACCGCAACGGCATGGAGCTGGGCGGCTTCACGGCCGGCCAGGCGGCGACGGTGACCGCCCGCGCGGTCGGCGACTCGCCGACCGGCTCGCGCACCTCGCCGGAGGTCTCGGGCACCTCCTCCGAACCCTTCTACGAGGTGCCGGGGGCGCTGCAGGCCGAGGGGGCGGTGCACGGCGCCGACGCGGTGTTCACGGTGAACCCGGCCCCCGCCGCCCGGGGCCGGCCCATCGCCCGCGTCGAGCTGCGCGAGAACGGGGCGGTGAGCACCATGCAGGGGAACCAGGCGGTGCGCTCCGGGCAGCCCGGGCAGGTCTTCCGCCTCGAGTTCCGCGCCTGCGACGACCTCGGCCGCTGCGCCGACTCGTGGACGCCCGTGGAGCTGCGGCTGCCGCCGGGCCCCGAGTTCCAGCTGCGCCCCTGCGATCCGGCGGCCCCGGACTGCCGCCAGGTGACGATCGTCTACCGGGACCAGGCGGCGCCGGGCCGGAACGTGACGTGCGTCTACCGCGACCCCGCCGGCCGGGAGCACCGCGCCGAGGGCCAGGAGGGCCGCCCGATCGACACGCCCTGGCGGACGGCGATCACCGATCCCGCCCGCTTCACCAGCGAGGTGCGCGAGGGCCGCGTCCAGATCTCCTGCGAGTAGCGGGACGCAGGCCCCGCCGCGACCACCGAGAGAGGATCCAGATGACCATCAGCGAACACGAGGCGCGCGAGTTCGCGGCGACCTTCGCGCGGCTCGTCGACACCGTCGGCGAGGCGCTGCTGGGCAAGGCCCACGTCGTGCGGCTCGCCCTCACCTGCCTGTTCGCGGACGGCCACCTGCTGCTGGAGGACGCCCCCGGCACCGGCAAGACCGCGCTGGCCCGCGCGATCGCCGCGGCGGTCGCGGCTCCGCACTCCAGGATCCAGTTCACGCCCGACATGCTCCCCTCGGACATCACGGGCGTGACCATCTTCGACCAGGCCGGCGGCAACTGGAACTTCCACCACGGCCCGATCTTCGCCTCCATCGTGCTCGCCGACGAGATCAACCGGGCCTCGCCGAAGACGCAGTCGGCGCTGCTGGAGGTGATGGAGGAGTCCCGGGTCACGGTCGACGGCCGCAGCTACGCCACCCCCCGCCCGTTCATGGTGGTCGCCACGCAGAACCCGATCGAGCAGGCGGGCACCTACCGGCTGCCGGAAGCGCAGCTGGACCGTTTCCTCATGAAGACCTCGATCGGCTACCCGCCGCACGAGCAGTTCGTCGAGGTGCTCGAGGGCGCGGCGGCGCCGGACCGCTCCAGCCGCCTGCAGCCGGTGATCGACGGGAACGCCGTGCTGGCCCTGTCCGCCTCGGTGACCACGACGCACACGGACCGCGCGGTCACCGACTACATCGCGAACCTCGCGGAGGCCACGCGGGACTCGCCCCACACTCGCATCGGCGTGTCGATCCGGGGGGCGATCGGCATGGCGCGCTGCGCCCGCGTGTGGGCGGCGGCCCAGGGGCGCGCCTACGTGATGCCGGACGACGTGAAGGCGCTGATCGAGCCGGTGTGGGGGCACCGGCTCGTGCTCGACCCGGACGCCCAGTTCGCGGGCGTCACCCCCGCCAAGGTGCTCGGCGAGGCGCTCGGCGCGGTCGTCCCGCCCGCCCAGGGGGCGGTATGAGCGCTCCGGAGCCGGCCCCGCCGCGGCCGCCGGGCCCGCCGGCCGCCTCGGCGCCGTCGGAGCGCCCGGGCTCGCCGGAGCGCCCGGCGCC
>JAUNLB010000103.1 GCA_030532485.1 Pseudoclavibacter sp. | reverse complement strand
TCCTCGGCGGCCGCCGACTCCGTGGACGGCTCGGCGGCCCGCTGACTCCGTCCCCGCACGGCGCCCTCCCGGCCGTATCCGGCGGGGAGGGCGCCGAGCCCGTTTCAGTGGCCGTGTCCGCCGCCGTGTCCCGCGTGGAACGCCATGACGTCGGGCGGCAGCACCACGAAGGGCCGCATCATCGTGTGGTCCTCGTGGTCCATGATGTGGCAGTGGTACATGAAGCTGCCGGCTGCGCCCCGGAAGCGGCCGAGGACGCTCACCACCTCGCCGGGCCCGACCACCCAGGTGTCCTTCATGCCCGCGTCCATCGGGGAGACGGGCCGGCCGGGGCCCGGCTCGGGCAGCGGCTCCGGGGTGGAGCCGGTGGCCATGTCGAAGCCGCGCACGATGTTCGTCTGCGGGTCGAGCTCCCACTGCCGCCGGGCGATCATCTGGAACTGGGCCATGTGGATGTGCATGGGGTGGCGGGGGCCGCCCAGGTGCAGGAAGTTCCACACGACCCACTCGTCCCGCTCGATCATGATCGTCGTGGTGTCGTCGAAGAGCCTGGCGAGCGGCCGGAAACGGCGGAGGCGGCCGCCCTCCCCGCGCAGCTGCACGAAGTCCCGCTCCGGCAGCGGCTCCCCTTCGGGGATCTCGGCCAGCTCCCACATCTCGGGGTGCAGCGAGCCGCGCAGGTTCGGCGGGATCAGAGCGATCCAGACGTGCCCGTGGTGCTCGAAGGTCTCGTCCCCGACCTCGATCACGCCGTCGTCGCGGTGCCGGTAGCGCCGGTACGCCGCGTTCAGCCGGGCCGGCGGCCGCCACGCCGTGTCCTCGGGCCGGGGGCGCCTGCGCGCCACCCGCCACTGCATGACGCTCGCCTCCGCCTGGCCGGGCTGCGCGGCCAGGGCGGTGCCCGCCTCGTTGCGCAGCTCCAGGGTGCGGCCGGGGAAGCGGGAGAAGTCGACGAGCACGTCGACCCGCTCGGCCGGGCCCATCTCGATCACCCCGTCCTCCGGCACGTACGGTTCGGGCAGGAGCCCGCCGTCGGTGCCGATGACGACCATGGCGTCCGCCAGTCGGCGCTCCGCGAAGCGCGGGTCGCTGCTCGGGATCGGCTCCCCCTCCGGCAGCCGCTCTTCGCTCGTATCGTGCACGGCCAGCCGGTAGACCCGCGAACCGGAGGCGTTGAGCAGGCGGAAGCGGTACCAGCGGGGCTCGACGCGCTGGAAGGGCCAGACCGTTCCGTTGACCGTGTTGAAGGGACCGGTCACCGGCAGCTCGCCCAGCGGGCCGTCCGGGGTGCGGGTGAAACCGGCCTGCTTGTACAGCATCCGGCCGGTGAACACGCCCGGCTCGGCGCCGTCGGGTCCCGGCACCGACTCGAAGTTCCGGTCGGCGATCAGCAGCGGCACCTCGTAGTCCCCGGCGGGCAGGCCGAGGCCGTGCTCCTGACGGTCCCGGATCAGATAGGAGCCGGCCAGTCCGGCGTGCACGTTGAACCGGGTGACGGCCATGGCGTGGTCGTGGTACCACAGCGCCGCCGCCTCCTGCCGGTTCGGGTAGATCGAGCACGTCGTCTCGCCGGGGTCGGCGACGTTGTGGGCCCAGCCGTCGTTCACGCCGTTCGTGAGCGCGCCGTGCAGGTGCACCACGGTGTGGGCGCGCAGCTGCCGGGTGCGGGCGATGTGCTCGAAGGACTCGGTGCCTGCGGCGACCTCGGTGCCCCGCCCGCCCGGCTGAAGCGTCCGGTTCACGTCGGCGTTGAGGCCCTCCGCCTCGGCGAGCGGCGGTACGCGCACCACGTCGTAGGGGAGCGGGGCGGGGCCGTGTTCGGCCTCCAGCCCGTTCTCCCAGTCGATGCGGGTCTCGCGGTCGCGGGCGACTTCGATGGTCGGTCCCGGGACGCTGCCCTCGTACGCCCAGACCGTCGTCTCGGGCAGATCCGAGTGGAACCGTGTGCGGGTCAGCTCGGCGCGGATGCGGATCGTCGACCCCGCGGGTCTGCGCCAGGCCCGGATCACCGGGGGGATGCGCAGCCGGTCGCGGAACTTCCGCAGCCCCAGCGCGGACGGCTGCTCCGCCGGGGGCCCGGTCGGGGCCGCGGCCTGCGCGGACGGCGGGGCGGGGGACTGGGCGAGGGGTGGATCGGCCTCGAGGACGGGTGCGTCGCTTCGGGCGCCGTCGAGCTCTGACATGGTTCGCTCCCTGGTCGTTGCGGCGGGGCGAGCGCACCGCCGCGCGTTCGTTTCCGCCCGATGCTCGGCGAGCGCGGCCGGGCCGGTCAACGGTTTCGGGCCGATATCGATCGGAGGCAGCCGGGCATCTCGATCGGGTGTCGGATCGGGCTTGACGTGCTGGACGCATCCGCCCGGACGGCGTGTCCATCCGGGCGGGGACCCGATGCGCCTCCTCGTCTCGGGGCCTCGCGGCGGCCCCTGCGAGGGAGTGCGCGTTCGGCGGGTGCTCGTTCAGGGCGCTCGGGGAGCGGGCGAGGAGCCGGCGGGACTCGGGAGCGACGAGCGACTCCATGTCCTGGCCGGGGAGCTCGCCGTCGCGTCCGTGCTCGAGCACGATGGACCCGAGGCGCCGCTCCCCGTCGCTGATCCGCAGGCCTCCGAGGGGGCACGCCTGCATCGTGAGCCTTTGTGCGCCCTCGCTCGAGAACCCGTCCTCGGCCGGGGCGGCACCGGCCACTCCTGCCCCCGGAATAAGGGGTGTGCGCTGCTTCGGCGCATGCTGCGCGTTTCCGCTCTGCCGCCTCGGGACGCCCCGTGTCGGGAGAGGCGCGCGATTGCGCGCGGGGCGCGCGTCCCGTAGGCTGCTCTGGTTGCCCGTCACGCGACGGCCTCGAAGTGAGCCCTCGACTGGGCGGTTCCCGGCGATCGTGCCCCGAACCCTCCGACCGAGCGGGATTCACGGACCCCTCACTCCGATCGAAAGGTACGCATCCGCATGCGCACGTACACGCCCACCGGCGAGATCCAGCGCGACTGGGTCGTCATCGACGCCACCGACGTCGTGCTCGGCCGGCTCGCCGCCCACGCCGCCGCCCTGCTGCGCGGCAAGCACAAGCCGGGCTTCGCCCAGCACGTCGACACCGGCGACTTCGTCATCGTCGTGAACGCCGAGAAGGTCGCGCTCACGGGCGCCAAGCTGGAGCAGAAGCGGGCCTACCGGCACTCCGGCTATCCGGGCGGGCTGCGCTCGCAGAACTACGCCGAGCTGCTCGAGCGCCACCCCGAGCGCGCCGTGGAGAAGGCGATCCGGGGCATGCTGCCCAAGAACTCGCTCGGCCGCCAGCAGCTGCGCAAGCTCAAGGTCTACGCGGGCCCCGAGCACCCCCACGCGGCGCAGCAGCCGAAGCCGTACGTCTTCGAGCAGATCGCCCAGTAGCGACGGAACGACCGAAGGAGACACGAACCATGGCGACCATCGCAGAGTCCATCGAGCAGCCCACGAGCTACTCGACCGAAACCCCCGTCGCGGAGGCGGCCCCCGTCGGCGAGCGCCCCGCGCTCACCGTCCCCGGCGCGGCCGTCGGGCGGCGCAAGCAGGCCATCGCCCGGGTGCGCCTCACCCCCGGCACCGGCGTGATCACGGTCAACGGCCGCGAGTTCGCGGACTACTTCCCCAACAAGCTGCACCAGCAGCTGATCACCGACCCGTTCACGGTGCTGGGCCTGACCGGCGCCTACGACGTGGTCGCCCGGATCCACGGCGGCGGCCCCTCCGGCCAGGCCGGCGCGCTGCGCCTGGGCATCGCCCGCGCGCTCAACGAGATCGACCGGGAGCACAACCGGCCCGAGCTGAAGAAGGCCGGCTTCCTCTCCCGCGACGCCCGGGTCAAGGAGCGCAAGAAGGCCGGACTCAAGAAGGCCCGCAAGGCGCCGCAGTACTCGAAGCGCTAGTCGTCGCGGTCCGAGATGCCAAGGCTCTTCGGAACCGACGGCGTGCGGGGTCTCGCGAACGATCTGCTCACGGTCGAGCTCGCGACCGGCCTCGCCCAGGCGGCCGCGATCGTGCTCGCGCGTTCCACGCGCGAGCACGGTCAGCGGCCGCGCGCCGTGCTCGCGCGGGATCCGCGCGTGTCGGGCGAGTTCCTCGCCGCCGCGGTGGCGGCCGGGCTCGCCTCCTCCGGGGTCGACGTGCTCGACGCCGGAGTCATCCCCACGCCCGCCGCGGCGTTCCTGACCAGCGAGATGGACGCCGACTTCGGCGTCATGATCTCGGCCAGCCACAACGCGGCCCCCGACAACGGGATCAAGTTCTTCGCCCGCGGCGGCAACAAGCTGCCGGACGAGCTGGAGGACGAGATCGAGCGCTGCCTGGAGGCCGGCGAGATGCTGCGGCCGACCGGGGCCGGCGTCGGCTCGATCGATCGTTTCGCCGACGCCGAGGACCGCTACGCGCTGCACCTGTTCCGCACCCTGCCGCAGAGCACCGACGGGCTGCCGGCCCTGCACGGCATGCGCATCGTGCTGGACTGCGCGAACGGCGCGGCCGCCGGCGTGTCCCCGGACGTGTTCCGGGACGCCGGGGCGGACGTGACGGTCATCGGCAACGAGCCGGACGGGCTGAACATCAACGAGGGGGTCGGCTCCACCCACCTGGACCGTCTCTCGGAGACGGTCGTGCGGCTCGGCGCGGACCTGGGCGTCGCCCACGACGGCGACGCGGACCGCTGCCTGGCGGTGGACGCCGAGGGACGGGTCGTGGACGGCGACCAGATCATGGCGATCCTCGCGCTGGCCATGAAGGAGCGCGGACAGCTGACCGGCGACACCCTGGTGGCGACGGTCATGTCGAATCTGGGGCTGAAGATCGCCATGCGCGAGGCGGGCGTCTCGATGCTGGAGACCGCGGTGGGGGACCGGTACGTGCTGGCCGAGCTGAACGCGAGGAACCTCGCCCTCGGCGGGGAGCAGTCCGGGCACGTCATCATGCGCGCCCACGCGACCACGGGCGACGGGATCCTCACGGGCCTGCACCTGGCAGCCCGGGTCCGGCAGAGCGGGCAGACGCTGCGGCAGCTGGCCGATGTGATGACCGTCTACCCGCAGGTGCTGCTGAACGTGCGGGGGGTGCGCAAGGAGGCCTGCGCGAGCGACGAGGCGCTGAGGGCCGAGGTCGAGCGGGTCGCCGCCGAACTGGGCGAGAGCGGCCGCGTGCTGCTGCGGCCCAGCGGCACCGAGCCGCTGGTCCGGGTCATGGTCGAGGCGCTCGACGAGGGCACCGCCCGCGCGTGCGCCGAGCGCCTGGCCGCGGCGGTGCGCGAGCGCCTCGCGCTCTGAGCCGGCCCCGCGAGGCGCTGTTTGCGGGCCGGTTCCGCGGCCCGGGTCGAAACGTGCGAGCTCGCCCGGAACGTGCGGTTCTCCCGCACGTTCCGGGCGAGCTCGCACGCTGGGAGCGTCAGATCTTGCGCAGCAGGACCGAGCGCACCGAGTGGTCGCTGTCCTTGCGCAGCACCAGCCGCGCCCGCGAGCGGGTCGGCAGCACGTTCTCCCGCAGATTCGGGCCGTTGATGCTCGCCCAGATCTCCCGGGCCCGTTCCCGGGCCTCCCGCTCCGACATCTCGGCGAAGCGGCGGAAGTAGGAGCGCGGGTTCGTGAAGGCGCCGCGCTGCAGGCGCAGGAAGCGCTCCTCGTACCAGCGCTCGATGTCCTGCGTGCGGGCGTCGACGTAGATCGAGAAGTCGAACATGTCGCTCACCGCCAGCCGGTGCCGGCCGGGGGGCTGGAGCACGTTCAGCCCCTCCACGATGAGCACGTCCGGCGCGTTCACGACGATCTCGGCGTCCGGCACGATGTCGTACACGAGGTGCGAATAGAAGGGGGCGCGCACGACCGGCTCGCCCGACTTGACCCGGGTGATGAAGTGCAGCAGGGCGCGCTGGTCGTAGGACTCGGGGAAGCCCTTCCGGGACATGAGCCCGCGCCGCTCCAGCTCCCGGTTCGGCAGCAGGAAGCCGTCGGTGGTCACGAGCTCGACGCGGGGGGTGTCCTCCCAGCGGCGCAGCAGCTCCCGCAGCAGCCGCGAGACGGTGGACTTGCCGACCGCGACCGAGCCGGCAACGCCGATGACGAACGGGGTGGAGGCGGCCCGTTCGCCCAGGAAGCCGGAGACGGAGCGGTGCAGGCCGCGGGCGCCGGCGACGTGGAGGTTGAGCAGCCGACTGAGCGGCACGTACACCTCGCGCACCTCGTCGGTGTCCACCGGCTCGCCCAGGCCCCGTAGCCGGACGATCTCGGTCTCCGTGAGCGGCGGGGCGCTCGTCGGGGCGAGCGCGGCCCAGTCGGCCCGCTGGATCTCGACGAACGGCGTCGAGTTCGGGGTCTTCGGAGCGGGCACGGGCACCAAGTCTACGGGCCCGGCCGGGTCCGGCCCGTCCCGCTCGGACACCGTCGCCTCCCGCCCCGCCCCGCCCGGCCGGGCGGCCCGACACGGGCCCCGGCGGCGGACTCGCCGGCCCGGCGATAGGGTTGGTGCGGGCCGCATCGACGCGCGACCCGCCGCCCGGACAGGCGAGCCCTCCCGAGCCGTTTGGAGCCCCGATGTCACAGACCGTCCCGCTCTCCCCGGTGCAGAAGCTCCGCGTGGGGATCCAGAAGTTCGGCACCTTCCTGTCCGGGATGGTCATGCCGAACATCCCGGCGTTCATCGCCTGGGGGCTCATCACGGCGCTGTTCATCGAGGACGGCTGGCTGCCGGTGCCGGAGCTCGGCGGCTTCGGCGTGAACGCCGAGGGGGAGCCCAACGCCGGGGTGGTCGGCCCCATGGTCACCTATCTGCTGCCCCTGCTGATCGCCTACCAGGGCGGCCGGATGGTGTACGAGACGCGCGGCGGGGTGGTCGGCGCGATCGCCACCATGGGCGTGGTCGCGGGCGTCGACATCCCCATGTTCATCGGCGCGATGATCATGGGCCCGCTGTCGGCGTGGGCGATGAAGCGTCTGGACGCGCTCTGGCACGGCCGGATCAAGGCGGGCTTCGAGATGCTCGTCAACAACTTCTCGGCCGGCATCCTGGGCATGCTGCTCGCGCTGCTGGGCTTCTACGGGGTGGGTCCTGCGGTCAAGTGGCTGACCGGGGTGCTGGGCGCCGGCATCGAGTGGCTCATCGAGGCCCAGCTGCTGCCGCTTGTGAGCATCCTGATCGAACCGGCCAAGATCCTGTTCCTCAACAACGCGATCAATCACGGACTGCTCACCCCGCTCGCGACGGCCCAGGCTGCGGAGACGGGCAAGAGCGTCCTGTTCCTCATCGAAACGAACCCCGGCCCCGGGCTGGGCGTGCTGCTGGCCTACACCGTCTTCGGGGTCGGCATGTCCCGCGCCAGTGCGCCCGGAGCGGTCGTCATCCACCTCTTCGGCGGCATCCACGAGATCTACTTCCCCTACGTGCTGGCCAAGCCGAGCCTCATTCTCGCGGTCATCGCCGGCGGCGCGTCCGGAGTGGCCACGAACATGATGCTCGGCACGGGGCTCGTGAGCGCCGCCTCGCCGGGCTCGATCCTGGCGATCATGCCGCTGACCGCGCAGGGCAGCCAGTTCGGCGTGCTGCTGTCGGTCCTCGTGGCCGCGACGGTCTCGTTCCTCGTGGCCTCGCCCATCCTCATCGCCTCCCGGCGGCGCGACGCGGCCGGCGGCGGGGACCTCTCGGCGGCCATCGCCGCGGCCGAGGCGAACAAGGGCTCCTCCTCCGCGCACATGTCCGCCCTCGCGTCGGGTGCGGTCGGCGACGAGGGGGAGGCACGGCGGCCGGTGCGCGAGGTCGTGTTCGCGTGCGATGCGGGCATGGGGTCCAGCGCGATGGGCGCCGGCGTGCTGCGCCGCAAGTTCCAGCAGGCCGGATTGGAGGGGATCACGGTCACGAACGTCGCGGTGGCGAATCTGGACGACGCCCCGGACCTGGTCGTCACCCACCAGGACCTGACCGATCGGGCCCGGCAGAAGGCGCCGGGGGCGATCCACGTCTCGGTCACCAACTTCATGGCCTCGCCCCGCTACGACGAGGTCGTCGAACTGGTTCGGGAGCAGCGCCGGAAGGCGGACGGACCCGCCGAGCCCGAGGCGGACGCCGAACGGCCCGGGCCGGGGCCCGCGGCCGGCGCGGACGCCGTGCGGGAGCGGGAGGCGGAGGTGCTCGGGCTCGAGCAGATCCGTGCGCACGGACGGGCCGCCTCGCGAGACGAGGCGATGGCCCAGGCCGCCGAGATCCTGGTCGCCGCCGGTGCGGTGACCGGCGACTACCTGGAGGCCATGCGGGAGCGGGAGCGCAGCGTGACCACCTTCATGGGCAACGGCCTGGCCATCCCGCACGGCACGAACGAGGCGAAGGAGAGCATCCGCGCCTCCGCGCTGAGCTTCGTGCGCTATGACGAGCCGGTCGACTGGGACGGCGAGGAGGTCCGCTTCGTGGTCGGTGTGGCGGGCAAGGAGGGCGGTCATCTGGCCCTGTTGCAGAAGGTCGCGATCCTCTTCAGCGACGAGGCCAAGGTGCAGCGGCTCCTGGAGGCGCCGGACGAACGGGCCCTGTACGAGATCCTGCAGTCGGTGAACGAGTGAGCGGAGGCGGCGACATGAAGAAGGCGGTGCACTTCGGTGCGGGCAACATCGGTCGCGGCTTCGTCGGCCTCGTCCTGCACCAGGCCGGCTACGAGCTGGTCTTCGCGGACGTGAACGCGGAGCTCATCGCGGCGCTGCAGGCCGCCGACGCCTACGAGGTCGCCGAGGTGGGGGCGCATGCCCGCAGGCACCGGGTCGACCGTTTCCGGGCCCTCGACTCGCGGGCGCAGGAGGCGCAGCTCGTGGAGGAGATCGCGACGGCGGAGCTGGCGAGCTGCGCGGTGGGCCCGAACGTGCTGCCTTTCATCGCCCCCCTCCTGCGGGAGGGGCTGCGCGCCCGCTCGGCCGACGCCCCGAAACTCGTGGTCATGGCCTGCGAGAACGCGATCGGCGCGAGCGACACGCTCGCGGGCCACGTGCTGGAGCGGGCGCCGGAGCTGGCGGAGCGCGCGGTGTTCGCGAACACCGCGGTGGACCGGATCGTCCCGGCCCAGCACCTGGGCGGGGTGGACGTGGAGGTGGAGGACTTCTACGAGTGGTCCATCGATCGCCGTCCCTTCGATGGCCGGGAGCCGTCGATCCCGGGCGCGCACTTCGTGGACGACCTCACCCCGTACATCGAACGCAAGCTGTTCACGGTCAACACGGGACACGCGACGCTCGCCTATCACGGCTTCCGCGCCGGCGCCCGCACCCTCGCCGAGGCGCTGGCGGACCCCGCGATCCGAGCGGAGCTCGAGCGGGTGCTCGCCGAGACCGGCGCGCTGCTGATCGACAAGTTCTCCTTCGCCCCGGAGGAGCATGCGGCCTACGCCGCCCGGACCGTCGAGCGCTTCGAGAACCCGCAGCTGCCCGACACCCCCGCGCGGGTCGGCAGGCAGCCGCTGCGCAAGCTGTCGCGGCAGGAGCGCTTCATCCGACCCGCGGCCGAGGCGGCGGAGCGCGGGCTCGCGCACGAGGGCCTGCTGGCCGCGATCGGCGCCTGCCTGCGCTTCGACGATCCGCAGGATCCGCAGGCCGCGGAACTCCGGCGACGCTTGCGTTCGACGGAGGCGGCGCGTCTGACCGCCGAGGTGACGGGGCTGGAGCGCGAGCATCCGCTCTTCGAGGAGGTCCGGGCGGTCGTCGAGCAGGCGCGCGCAGAGCTGCGC
>JAUNLB010000102.1 GCA_030532485.1 Pseudoclavibacter sp. | reverse complement strand
TGCCCGCGCCCTCCAGGTCCTGGTCCGGCACGTGGGCTTCGGCCTGCTCGAACACGCCCGCCAGGAGGGTCGTGTAGGCGGCGCTGGCCCGCTGCGCGAGCGCATACAGCAGCGCGAGCCGGTCCCGGTTCCGCGCGAACACCGACGCCACCGCCTCCGCCCGCCACAGCGGCACATCCCGCTCCGGACCGGCGGCCGGGGCATCCAGCAACGCCGTCAACTCCGGACCCAACAACCCCGCCAACCACCGGGCGGCTTCGGCCAGCGTCTCAGCCGGAGACGTCGCCCCCACCTCCGGGGCGTCGGAGGCGCACCGCGAACGACGCACCCGCTTCGTTGCCGCCACGACCGATCACCCCGATCCCCAACACACGTGAAATGCTTCGCTTCGAGAAGCACCGGACACGCATCGTCCAGTCGACTTCTCCTCTTGCCATCCCTCCGGGAGCCTATGCTTCCCCGACACTCCCGAAAGGACACCACCAGCATATCCCGAACGGTACGACACCACAAGCCCAAGAGAAGGTTTTCTGCTGGGTGTTTCCTGAGCGCCCGACGTGCAGACTCGCCCGAAACGACAGGCGAGACGGGGAACTTGAAGCAGGCCTCCACACCGTGAGGGGAAATGTACAGAGAAATCTCATGGCGAGTTTACCAGCACCCCACGACAATCATCGAGCACAACAAGAATATCGATTATCATTCAGATGATGACTGCATCCGTACGCGAGGACCGAACATCCGACGGGAGGATTCTCGTTTCGTTTCCCCAAGGCCTGGCAGGCGCATATCTCAGCGCATCAGAACCGAACCGTCCTCGAACGGCTCGCCCATCATGATCGGATCGGACCGCATCAGCCTTTGAGCGGGTCCGGGAACGGGCCCGTGAACCCGTGGACTGCGCAGGAAGCCGCCACGCACGCGGATGAAACGGCCACCCCCGCCCGCTGTTCGCACCCGACCGTCCACCCGGCTGGAACGACTTCCACGACAGGGGTCGGCGGAGACGCCTACCAGGGGCGATCGGTGCCGTCCTGGCCGCCGCCCGTCTCCTCCTCCATCTGGTCCTGGCGGTCGTTCTGGTTCTCCTGCACCTGCTCCTCCAGCTGCTGGAGGTCCTGCTGGGTCTGCTCGTCCTGGCCGTCCGACGTCCCCGGGTCCGGGTTCGGGCCCTCCTCCGAGCTCGACGGGGGTTCGATCTTCGAGCGGATACGCTGGTAGGACTCCTCCTGCGACTCCTTCGAGGCGGACTGCCCGCATGCGGGGTCGGCCTGCTCCAGAACCGCGAGCGCCTCCCGCCACAGCACCACCGCACCGTCCCGGTCCCCGGCCTGCAAGAGCGCGTCGCCCTGCCGCTCGATCGCGATCGCGAGGTTCGCCCGGATCACGCACTGCTCGATCGGGTTCGCCAGCGGCAGCGCGCTCTCCAGCTCTGCGCGCGCCTCGTCGTTGAAGCCGAGCTGAAGGTAGCTCGTGCCCGTGTTGTAGGGGGCCTTCCAGCGCTCGACGATGTTGACGATCTTCTGCTGCTGCGCGCTGTTGAGGGCCCGCTCGTAGTCGCCCTCCCGATAGGCGGAGACCGTGTTCGAGGCGATGATCGACATGCTGAGGAACTTGATCGCCAGAAGCAGCGCCACTAAGGCGAAGGGAATCGCCCAGAGCATGAGCCGTTTGCGCTGCCGGGCGGCACGGCGCCGCTCGGCATCCCGCCGGGCGGCCAGATCGTCCCCCTTCGCGGGCAGGCCGTCGGCCGCGGGGCGTTCTTCGGCCGGCAGCGGTCGGGGCGGGGTCAGGGTCCCGGGTGCCTCGTCGTTCATGTTCGCTCCCCTCGTGCGGTGCGCAGTTCCATGATGCCGCGCGTGAGGACCCACGCCTCCCGCAGCAGCAGGAGGAAGACGGCGATCGCAAGGATCCAGTAGAGCTCGAAGGAGCGCTCCACGTCCGTCTCCGAGGCTCCGGTCGGCGCGGGCGCGTCGAACTGCGCCGCCTGCACGGGCGCATCCGGCGTGCGGTGCTGGTATGCCAGTCCCAGCTCGCCCGCGATGGTCTGCAGATTCCCCTCGTCGATCCGCGAGATCGCGTCGCCGCCGCCGGGATCCTGGATGTAGCCGGGCTGCCCGGTCGCGAAGCCGCCGAGGGTCTCGCGCATCGGACCGCCCTCCGAGGTGCCGTAGCCGAGCACGGCGCCGGCCGTGATGTGCGGGGCGGCGCCCCGCATGGAGTCCAGCGGATCGTCGGAGGTCTGCTCCCCGTCGCCCAGGTAGTACACGATGCGCGCCCGACCCGGGTCGTTCTCCTCGGCGCGACGCAGCACGGACCGCAGCTCCTCGGCCGCCGCGGTCACCGAGGACCCTCCCGAGTGGCGGGTGATCTCGGGGCGCAGGGTGGTCACGACGGACTGCAGGGCCGTCGCATCGCTCGTGAGCGGGAGGCGCTGCTGGACGGAGCGGTCGAAGGTGATGAGCGCGAAGCGAGCGCCCGTGTGGTGCTGCGCGAGGGCCATGACGTCCTCGCGCACCCCCTCCAGGCGGGGCTCCCCGGACCAGTCCTCGGCGACCATGGAAGCGGTCGTGTCGACGACGAACACCACGTCCGCCTCGCTTTCGACGACCGGCGCCCGGGTCGAGCCGATCCCGGGGCGCAGGCAGGCGAGCGTGAGCAGCACGGCCACGGCGATCCGGCAGATCCAGCCCAGGCGGCCGGGCCGGGTGCGCGCCCGCAGGAGGCCGGCGATCGTGACCGCCAGCAGCAGGACCCCGATCAGGAGCACGACCGCGAGGGGGAAGACGGGATTCCAAGTCATGTGCGGAACCTCCAGCCGAGCGCCAGCAGCAGCGCGAAGCCGACGAGCATGGCGACGAGCCACCCCGCGGGCCGGTCGACGATGAGCAGCTGCGGCGCCCCCAGCACGACCGAGGTCTGGTCGCTCGTGATCTGGTCGACGATGCCGGGCACCGCCTGCGGGTCCGCGAGCTTGTAGTACAGCCCGCCGTTGCGCACGATGCTCGTGCGGTACTCGTCCGCGAAGGGGTCCTCGGCGACGTTGGGGTCCAGGCCGTAGACCTTGATCCGCTCCGAGCCGGCGTAGGCGGCGGCCTCCGGCAGGCTCACCAGCTGGTCGCCGTGCACCTGGTTGTCGGTGGCCAGGATGATGGAGCGGCTGCGGCCGTCGTCCGGCTGGCCGTCGAAGAGGAGCGCGCAGGACGCGAGCCCGTCGCCGACCAGGGAGGCGCCGGGCGCGTTCCCGGTGCCGTACTCGAAGGAGCCGTACTCGACCTGCATGCTGTCGCGCACCTCGGTCAGCTGTTCCTCGACGAAGTCGTAGTCGTCGGTGAGGGGAAACACCTGCACGGCGGAGGAGTCCCAGAGCATGAGCGCCATCCGCTCCCCCGAGAAGCCGGGCAGCATCTCCAGGTACCGGTCCAGGACCTCCACGTCGTACTCGAGCATCGAGGTGGACACGTCCAGGCACAGCACGATGTCCCGGTTGTACTTCTCCGGCGTCTCCACACGCTGGTAGATCCAGCGGCCCGCCGCGACCGCC
Source organism: Pseudoclavibacter sp. (assembly GCA_030532485.1). Classification (GTDB taxonomy): domain Bacteria; phylum Actinomycetota; class Actinomycetes; order Actinomycetales; family Microbacteriaceae; genus Pseudoclavibacter. The sequence continues at coordinate 6,248 of JAUNLB010000102.1, read as the reverse complement.
GTGGTCGTCATGAGCAGGCCGAGTACGACCGCCGAGAGGGTCAGTGCCGCGGTGTGGCGGTTCAGGGCCCGCCGGTAGGAGGCCAGCCCGGTCAGCCGGTTCGAGTGGGCCACCGGCACCCGCCCCTGCCCGCCGCGCCGGGGCAGCAGGCGCGCGAGCAGCGCGACCGCGACGGCCAGGAGCAGGAGCCCCAGCGTGACGTACCAGTACGCTAGCGCCACAGCGTCACCACCCGTCTGGCCGCCATGAGGCCGTGCTGCACCGACTCGGCGTCGCGCGCCCCGAAGACGACGGGGTAGTACTCGGCCACCGCCCTCGCAGCGCCCCGGTAGGGGGTGCGGCGCAGCTCGCTCAGGGTCATCCGGTCGGCGGGGGTGCCCGTCGCCCGGCTCACGAAGTCGCGCACCACGAGGCTCAGCTCGGCGTGCGCGCGACGAGCCGTCAGCTGCCCGGTGTGGAAGCGGTGCTCGATCCCTCCGATCTCGGCCATGGCAGAGAAGCGCGCCTGCTCGATCGAGATCGGCGGCGGCGTCGGCGGCGGGACCTCCCGCACCGGCCGCGGCCGGGTCAGCAGCCAGCTCAGCAGGTAGTAGAGGGCGATCGCGAGCAGCAGCAGACAGCCCAGCAGCAGCCAGCCGGTCGCGTAGGGCAGGACCGGCATGATCGTGCCCTCCTGGCCGCCGGAGGACTGCGCGGACGCGGCGGCCGGCCCGACGGCGGACTCAATGGCGGACATGGGACCTCGCCTTCAGCATGCGCAGCAGGGCCGGCACGACCTCCTCCTCGCGCTCCACCCGGGCGAAGGAGACCGCGTGCCGGTCGAAGGTCTCCTCCATCTCGAACCGCCGCAGCCGGGTGCGGTACTCGTACTCCCGGCGGATCGAAGGGTTCGCGGCCAGCTGCGCGGGCATCGCCCAGCCGCCGGCGACATCGTACGCCCGGCGCCCGTCCGCGTCCTCCACGGCGGGGTCCGCGTCGCCCAGCTGCACCCAGATCGTCTCGTGCTGCGCGGCGAGCCGGCGCAGCAGGGCCGCGGTCCGCTCGTCCCAGTCCAGCTCGTCGGCGACGATCACGAGGAAGACGCGGCGCCGCTCGGTGAGGGCGACCCGCTCCAGCAGCCGGGGCAGATCGCTGCGCGGCCCGTTCAGGGCCGCCCCGTCGTGCACGGCCCGCAGCATCCGCTCCAGCGCCCGCTCGGAACCGCGGAAGGGGAAGGCCGCCACGGCCTGCTCGTCCCCGGTCACCATGCCCGTCTCGTCCCCGTGGCGCAGGGCCAGGGTGCCGAGCACCCCCACCACGGCCAGTGCGATGCCGAGCTTCTCCTCCCCCGCCGCCGAGCGGGCCCGCAGGTTCCGGCCCCGGTCCACGACGAACAGCACCCGGTGCCGCCGCTCGGCCACGTAGCGCTTGACCAGCGGGGCGGCGCTGCGCGCGGACGCCTTCCAGTCGATGTCCCGCACCTCGTCGCCCGGGACGTACTCGCGCAGATCGTCGAAGTCCATGCTGCGGCCCCGCAGCCGGGCCGTGTACTGCCCGTCCAGCAGATGCAGCACGCGACGGCGGGCGCGCAGGAACATGCGCGATCTGATCCGGGTCAGCAGCTTCGTGGACACGCGGCCCCTACGGCGTCCGGACGGAGGCGAAGATCGCGTCGATGACCTGCTCCGGGCGGATCTGCTCGGCGTCCGCCTCGAAGCCGAGCACGATCCGGTGCCGCAGCACCCGGTGGGCGATCCTGCGCACGTCCTCGGGGATCACGTGGTCGCGGCCGTGCAGCACCGCGAGGGCCCTGGCGCCGCGGCGGAAGTTGATGGACGCCCGGGGCGAGGCGCCGACCTCGACGAGGCGCGCGAGCTCGGGGGCGATGTACTCGTGCACGTGCCGGGTGACGTAGACGACGCCGACGATGTACTCGGTGACGGCCTGGTCCACGTAGACGCGGGAGACGAGCCGCTGCAGCAGGGCGATGTCCTCCAGGGAGACGACCGCCCGGGCGGGCTGCTCGAAGACGCCGGAGTCGACCCGGTTCAGCACCTCGGCCTCCTCGGCCGGGCTGGGGTAGTCCAGCACGTCCTTGAGCATGAACCGGTCCAGCTGGGCCTCGGGCAGCGGGTAGGTGCCCTCCTGCTCGATGGGGTTCTGGGTGGCCATGACCAGGAAGGGGTCCGGAAGCGGGTGCACCTCGCCGCCGATGGAGGTCTGCCGCTCCTGCATCGCCTCCAGCATGGCGGACTGGGTCTTCGCGCTGGAGCGGTTGATCTCGTCGAGCAGGACGAAGTTCGCGTGCACGGGGCCCAGCTGGGTGCGGAAGGAGCCGCTGGCCGCGTCGTACACCTGGGTGCCCACGATGTCGCTGGGCAGCAGGTCGGGCGTGCACTGGATGCGCCGGAAGCTGCCGCCGACGGCCTGCGCCATGGTGTGGGCGGCCGTCGTCTTGGCCAGGCCGGGCACCGACTCCAACAGGATGTGGCCGCCGGTGAGCAGGCCGATGAGCAGCGACTCCTGCAGCATCCGCTGCCCGACCACCCGCTGCTCGAAGGCCTGGGAGATGCGGTGGAGGATCTCCTGCGCCTGCTGCGTCTCCTGCGGGGAGATGCGCTCCTGGGGGTCGGGCATGCCGTGGGTCCTTCTCTCGTCTCTCGTCGTGTCTGCGGGGTTGCGGATCCCGCTCCGCCGTCCCCGGACCGGATCCGGTCGCGGGGCGGACGGCCGCACGTGCGACGATACGCGATGCGCGCTCGCGCGCCGTCATGCCGTGGGCTGGTTGTGCGGCGCCGTCCGGCGGAGGGGCGTCGGCTCGATCCCCGTATTCGTTCCGTGGAGGGATGAGCGGCGCCGTCCGGCGGACGGGCGTGGGCTATTCGAACAGGCGCACCGGGTTGACGATGTCGGTGTAGACGAACAGCGCGGTCATCGCGAAGAACAGCAGCGCCACGGTCATGGTCACCGGGATGAGCTTGGCCGAGTCGAAGTAGCCGGGGTCGGGCCTGCGCAGCAGCCGCGCGGTCCAGCGTCGCAGGCCGTCGAAGAGGGCCGTGGCGATGCGCCCCCCGTCCAGGGGCGGCAGCGGGATGAGGTTCATGACGGCGAGCGCCACGTTGAGGGAGCCGACGAGGGAGACGATCGTGGCGATGCGGTCCAGGACCGGGATCTGGGTCTGGGCGGCGATCTCGCCGGTCACCCGGCCGACGCCGACCACGCTCATGGGCCCGTTCGGGTCCCGCTCGGCGCCGCCGAAGGCGGCGTTCCACATGTCGACCACCCGCTTCGGCAGGGTCACGACGACGCCGACCACGGCCTGGGCGGTGCGGCCGGTGAGCTCCGCGGCGAAGGCGGGCGACAGGCGCCGGCGCTCCTCCAGGGCCGTGAAGCCGGCGTAGCCGACCTCGTGGGTGAGCCGCTGGCCGTCGGGCCCGGTCATGACCTGGCCGCTGTCGTCCAGGCGGTAGACCGTGTTGACGGCGGGGGTCAGAAGCAGTTCCAGCTCCTCGTGGCCGCGCACGACGGTCAGCGGGAGGGTGCGGCCGGGGCTGGCGGAGACGATCGTGCGCACCTGCTCCCAGTCCTGCACGGGCGCGCCGTCCACCGCCACGATCCGGTCGCCCGGCTGCACGCCCGCGGCCACGGCGGGGGCGGGGGTGTCGCACTCGGCCTGCGCGTCCGTGCGCTGCTCGGCCTGGGGCACGACGCACTGGTAGACCGAGTCGATGGTCGTGGTGGGCTGGTAGACCCCGAAGCCGCTGACCACGATCGTGAAGCACAGGAAGGCGAGCACCACGTTCATGAGCGGCCCGCCGATCATCACGACGATCTGCTTCCACACCGGCAGCGCGTAGAAGGCGCGGTGCTCCTCCCCCGGCCGCACGGTCTCGGCGCTCGCCGCCCGGCCGTCGTCGATCATGGCCGCGAAGTAGCCGGTGGAGCCGGTGCGCCCCCGAGCGCCGTCCCGCTTGGGCGGGAACATGCCGATCATGGAGATGTAGCCGCCCAGCGGGATCGCCTTGATCCCGTACTCGGTCTCGCCGCGGCGGCGTGAGAAGACGGTCGGGCCGAAGCCGATCATGTACTGCATGACCCGGACGCCGAAGAGCTTGGCGGGCACGAGGTGGCCGACCTCGTGCAGGGCGATCGAGACGGCGAGCCCGAGCAGGGCGACGAGGATGCCGACGACGAACAGGACCGCGCTCTCCATGGCAGACCACTGTACTTCGCCCGGCCGCCTCGGCACCGTGCGTGCCGGACGCGGGCCTCTCCGATCCCGGCACCCGCACTTCGCCCGACCGCCTCGGCACCGTGCGTGCCGGACCCGCGCAGCGGGCGGCGCGTAGACTCGGCCCATCATGACGAGACTCGGTTCCGGCACGGCAGCGCCCCGCACAGTACCGTCCCCAGCGCCCTCCCGCGCAGCGACGCCCCGCACAGCACCGCCCCGCAGCGCGGTTCCCGGCGTCGCAGGAGAGGGGGGCGGGGCGCGTGGCTGAGACCTTCCAGGGGCGGGACGCGGTGGAGCTCGCCGCGGTGGAGCGCTCGGGCTTCACCGAGTCCCGGCATCTGGGCTCCGCCGCGCTCGTGTCCGGCGACGGGACCCTCTTGGCGGAGCTGGGCGATGTGCATGCGCCGGTGTTCCCCCGCTCCACCCTGAAGCCCTTCCAGGCGATGGCCTCGCTGGCCGCGGGGGCCGAGCTGAGCGAGGAGCAGCTGGTCGTCGCCTGCGCGAGCCACGGCGGGACCCCCGGGCACGTCGCCCTGGTGCGCGAGATCCTCGACGCCTGCGGCCTGGACGACCGGGACCTGGGGTGTCCGCCGGACTGGCCCCTGGACCGTTCCGCGCGGGACGGCCTGGTGCGCGCGGGCGAGCCGCAGAACCCCGTCTACATGAACTGCAGCGGCAAGCACGCCGCGTTCCTGGCGGCCTGCCGGGCGTCCGGCTGGCCGTTGGAAGGCTACCTGGAGCCGGAGCATCCGCTGCAGCAGCTCGTGCGGGAGACCGTCGAGCGGGCCACCAGCACGCGGCCGCTCGCGGTGGGCGTGGACGGCTGCGGCGCTCCCGTGTACGCGCTGCCCCTGCTGGCGCTCGCGCGGGGCGTGGCGCGGCTGCGGACCGCGAACGCGGCCTCCCCCTTCGCCCTGTTCCGGAACGCGGCCCGCATCTCGGCGGCGATCCTGCGGCACGGCTGGGTGCTGGACGGACCGGGCCGGCCCAACACCCTGGTGATCGACGAGCTGGGGGTGCTGGCCAAGACGGGCGCCGAGGGGGTGCTCGTGATGGCCGCCCCGGACGGGACGAGCCTGGCGATCAAGATGCTCGACGGCGATCCGCGGGCCGCCACCCTCGTCGGCCTGCAGCTGCTGGTCGCGACCGGTTCGCTGGAGGTCGACGCGGTGCAGCGGCTGCTGCCCCGACTGCAGCTGGAGGTGCTGGGCGCCGGCGTGCCGGTGGGCGCGATCCGGGTGGGCGCGGACGTGCCCACCCGGATCCTGACCGGGCCGGTCGAACCGGCCGCGAGCTGAGCCGCACCGCCGCTCGGCTGCACGGCTCGCCTGAACCGCTCGCCTATGCTGAGGGCATGACCGCCGAACTGGACCGGGCCCGTTCCCTCGTGGTCGAGATCCCCGACCACCCCGAAGCGGGAGTGCTGTTCCGGGACATCGCGCCGATGCTGGCGGATGCGCGCGCCCTGCGCGCGGCGGCACAGGCCATGATCGAGCCGTTCGCCGGCTCCTTCGACGCGGTGGCGGGCATCGAGGCGCGGGGCTTCCTTCTGGCCGGGGCCGCCGCCGTGCTGTCCGGCACCGGCCTGGTGCCGATCCGCAAGGCGGGCCGCCTGCCCCGCCCGGCCGCCTCGGCCGAGTACGAGCTGGAGTACGGCTCGGACCGGATCGAGATGCACGCCGATCTGCCTGCGGGCGCCCGCGTGCTGCTCGTCGACGACGTGCTCGCGACCGGCGGCACCCTCCAGGCCGCCTGCGGCCTCGTGCCCCGCACGGGCGCCGAAGTGGCCGGCGTCTCGGTGCTGCTCGAGCTTGCGGAGCTGGGCGGCCGCGAACGGCTCCGGGGAATACCGCTGCACGCCCTGTGGCGCTGAAAGCGCCGCTACGGTCCGGACCGCTGCCCCTTTCCGGGCCGCCCGCGGCGGGCGCGCGCAGAAAGCGATCCGGCCCGCTCTCTCAAGAGAGCGGGCCGGCTCCGCAGTTGCGGGGGCAGGGTTTGTACCTGCGACCTCCCGGTTTTTTTCCCGGCGAGCTAA
>JAUNLB010000101.1:1499-9838 GCA_030532485.1 Pseudoclavibacter sp. | reverse complement strand
CAGCCGCCCGTCCGCCAGCCGCTCGAGCACGCGGGCCAGCTCCGGTTCGGCCAGCTCATAGGGGGGATCGGCGAAGACCGCCTCGAAGCGCTCGCGGCAGCCGTCCAGGAAGCGCTCCACCCCGCTCGCGACGATCCTCGCCTCGGCTCCGTCCGGCAGCCGGGCGGTCACGGACCGCGCGTTGCCGCGCAGGACGCGGGCGGCGGCCGGGTCCCGCTCCACGAGCACGGCGGCCGCGGCACCGCGGCTGAGCGCCTCCAGGCCCAGCGCCCCGGAGCCCGCGTACAGGTCCAGCACGCGCGCGCCGCGCAGCCGCATCCGCGCCTCGACCGCGGAGAACAGGGCCTCCCGCACGCGATCGCTCGTGGGCCGGGTGCCGCGGCGAGGCACGGTCAGGGCGGCGCCGCGCGCGGCCCCGGCGATGATGCGGGTCACTCGGCCAGGGTATCCCCGCATTCGGGACACGTTGCGATACCCGGGCGTGCGGCGTGGGAGGATGGCGTGTCCGGCCAGACCACCCGACCCCCGGGGAGCTCGACGCCGCAGGAGGAAGCACATGAGCGAGATGACGGGCGCGGCAACCGCCTCCCGGCGGTCCGGCGCGCGAGAGCAGATGACTCCCGATCAGCTGCAGGAGCGGGCCGAGCGCATCCGTGACAACGTCCGCGCCGTCGTCTCCGGCAAGGACGAGCAGATCCACCTCGCCCTCGTCGTGCTGCTGGCAGAGGGGCATCTGCTCGTCGAGGACGTGCCGGGCGTCGGCAAGACCGTGCTGGCCAAGACCCTCGCCGCCTCGATCAGCGCGAGCGTGAACCGGATCCAGTTCACCCCGGACCTGCTGCCGTCGGATGTGACGGGCGTGGCGATCTACAATCGGCTCGAACACCGCTTCGAGTTCCAGCCCGGCCCGGTCTTCGCGAACATCGTGATCGGCGACGAGATCAACCGGGCCTCGCCCAAGACCCAGTCCGCGCTGCTGGAGTGCATGGCCGAACAGCAGGTCTCGATCGACGGGGACACCCACCGGCTGCCGGACCCCTTCACGGTCTTCGCGACTCAGAACCCCGTCGAGATGGAGGGCACCTACGCCCTCCCGGAAGCCCAGCGGGACCGCTTCATGGCCCGGATGTCGATGGGCTACCCCAGCCGCGAGGCCGAGCTGGACATGATCGAGGAGCGGGACGGCGGCGACCCCCTGGACCGGCTCGCGCCCGTCGTGGACGCCGAGACGGTGCGGGCCATGATCGACGCGGTCGCCGACGTCTACCTCGCGCCCGCCGTGCGGCTGTACATCGTGGACATCGCGCGGGCCACCCGCTCCCACCGGGACGTGCGGGTCGGCGTCAGCCCCCGGGCCACCCTCCAGCTGGTGCGGGCGGCCAAGGCGAACGCCGCGATCGCCGGCCGCGACTACGTGGTGCCCGACGACGTGGCCCGGCTCGCCCCGGCCGTCTTCTCCCACCGGCTCGTGCTCAACACGCGCTCCGCCGCGGGCCCCGCCGAGGCGGCCGAGATCATGTCGGAGATCGTCTCGCTCGTGCCCGCGCCGACGGGCGCCTGAACGCATGGCGGCGCCGCGCATCGAACGACGGCTGCGTCCCACCGCCACCGGCTGGGCGCTGCTGGCCCTCGGGGCCGTGCTGCTCGCGGCCGCCCAGCTCTTCGGTCGCGTCGAGCTGCTGCTGCTCGGCGGCTTCCTCCTGCTGCTGCCGCTGGCCGCGCTCGGCCTGCGGCTGCTGTTCCGGCCCCGGCTGAGCCTGCGCCGCAGCGTCTTCCCCCGCACGATCGCGGCCGGCGACCGCGTGCGGGTCATCTCCGAGCTGGAGAACCACGGCCTCATCGCCCTGGAGCCCGCCGCCTATCTGGACCTGACCCCCGGTGCGGCGATCCCGGGGGTGAGCGGGGTGCTGCCCGCCATCGCCTCCCGGCTCAACCCCAGGGAGCGCCGACGCCGCCGACGCGTCGCCTACAGCCTCGACACCATGCGCCGCGGCGTGCACGAGCTCGGCCCGCTCTACCTGGAGAACGTCGACGGGCTGGGACTGACCCGCAGGGTGATCCGGGCGGGCGAGCCGCACGAGGTGGAGGTGTGGCCGCGCTTGCACGAGATCTCGGCCCTGGAGGTGCCGGCCACCCGGGCGGGCGGGGAGGTGGAGGCCGGGATCGCCGCGGCCGGCGACTCGGACGACGTGCTCACGCGCGAGTACCGGCACGGCGACGCCATGCGTCGCGTGCACTGGCGCGCCTCGGCCCGCACCGACGATCTGCGCGTGCGCCAGGAGGAGCACCACGCCGAGGTCTCCGCGCTCGTCGTGCTCGACACGAGTCCGCTCCCGCAGGAGCCGGAACCGGAACCGGCCACGGTCTTCGACATCGTGGACGGCCCCGAACGCCTGGGCACCGCCCGGGCGGACGCGCCCTTCGAGCACGCCGTCTCGGTCGCCGCCTCCGTGCTCGTGCGCATGCGCGAGCTCGGCTACGCCTGCGAGCTGTACGAGACGAGCGCCTTCGCCGACGGCGAGGACGATCCGCGACTGGGCGGCATGCGTTCGGCGGCCGAGGAGCCGCTCGACGGCATGATGCGCCACCTGATGGTCGCCGAGCCGGACCGCGCAGGCGAGCCGCGCCCCGACGCGATCGGCGACCTGCTCCGCCGGGCCGAGCGGATCGGCCGTGCGCCCCTGGTCTACGTGCACCGCGGCCTGAGCGGCCAGCGGCTGCACAGCCTGCTCGCGCTCGGGGACCGCGGGGCGCCCGCGATCGCCGTGCTCGTGGGGCGACGGGGCTTCGATGCGCAGACGCAGCGCGACTTCGCCCGGGCCGGCTGGTCGGTCGTGGTCATGACCACCGACTCGGGCGACCCGTGGCGGAACATCCGTCGCTTCGAGGACGCGGGCCGCGTGGGCGGAGCGCGGACATGACCGCCTCCCCGGCGCCGCCGCAGCTGACCCCGAAGGCGAGGCGCCCCTCCCGCCGCCACCGCAGCGCCGCCACCGGCTCGTGGCGCGTCTCGCTGAGCCACGCCTTCGTCGCGACCCCCGCGGTGCTCCTGCTGGCCCCCCTGTTCGTGGCCGCCGACTGGGTTCCGGACGTCGTCGTCATGGCCGCCGTCGTGTGCGGCGCCTCCGCGGTGCTGCGCGCCCTGACGGGCTCCCACGCGCTCGCGACGGCCGCCGGCTGGATCGGGGCGGCGGTCGCGCTCGTGTGGGCCGTGCACCCGGACGGGCCCGGCGACATCGGCCCGGTGATCGCGGAGACGGCCGCGGAGATCGTGCAGCAGCTCGGCAGCGACGTGCCGCCGCTGCGCTCCACGCGGGCCTCGCTCGTGCTCGTGCTGCTCGTGACGGCGCTCGCGACGCTCTTCGCCGAGCTGTGCGTCTTCGTCTTCCGCGGCCGGGTGCTCGGGCTGCTGCCCTTCGCACCCTTCCCCGTGCTGCCCGTCCTGTTCGGCGCGGAGGAGGGGGGGATCCGGCCCCACCTGGCGCTCGCGGGGTCCGTCGCCTTCTACCTCTTCGCGGTCACCCAGTGGCACACGCGCATCTCGGACGAGGATCTGGCCGATCAGGGCTCGATCGTGGACGACCGCGGCGCGGGCGGCTGGCGGGGCTCGATCGTCGTGACGGCCGCCGCGGCGGCTCTCGCCCTGACGGCCGCGGTCGCGCTGCCCGCCCCGGCGGGGCTGCCGCAGCTCGCGAACCTCGGGCCCGCCTCGCTGGCCACGAACCGCAGCAATCCCATCATCGACCTCGGTTCGGACCTGCGCCGCCCCGACCCGGTGCAGGTCATGCGCTACCTGACGACGGTCGGCTCCGGTCCGCTGCCGTACTTCACGCTCGTCTCGCTCACCGAACTGGACGGCGATCGCGAGTGGGCCCCGGCCGAGTTCACGGGGGACGTCGAGGTCTCGGAGCAGCTGCCCCCGCCGCCGGGTCTGGGCGATGCGGCCTCGACGGCCGCGGTGGAGGCCAACATCGTGCTGGAGCCGGGGGTGAGCCCCTATCTGCCGCAGCCGGGCGCGGCCCGCGGGGTCGCCGAGTTGGAGGGCGGATACCTGCTGGACGAGGAGACCGGGAACATCCGATCCGAGCAGGGCGACGCGGCCGGGCAGCGCTACCAGATCTCCACGATCGTGCCGCAGGCCGCGCCGGAGGCGGTCTCGGCCGCGCCGCTGGCGGTGCCCGAGGAGCTGCGTCCGCTCACCGAACTGCCGGAGGGCGAGGCGAGCGAGCGGATCCGCTCGGTGCTGGAGGGCATCGTCGACCCCCAGGCGCCGCCCTACGAGCAGGCCAGACAGCTGCAGCGCCACTTCGCCGAGGGCGGCTTCGAGTACTCGCTGACCACGCCCCTGCAGGACGGCTACGACGGCAGCAACCTCTCGGTCGTCGCGACCTTCCTGGAGGTCCGGTCCGGCTACTGCGTGCACTTCGCCTCGGCGATGGCCGTCATGGGTCGCATGCTCGGCATCCCGACGCGCATCCAGGTGGGCTTCACCCCCGGTTCGCCCATCGGCCCCAACGAGGCGGGGCAGCTCATGTACGGGGTCTCGAGCGACAACCTCCACGCCTGGGCCGAGCTGTACGTGCCCGGCTGGGGCTGGCTGCCCTTCGAGACGACGCCCTCGTCGGGCCTGGGCAATCTGATGGCCGCCGAGCCGGGCCAGCCGGCCCCGCCGCAGCCCGAGCAGTCGGCGCCCGCGACGGCCGTGCCGAGCCACGACCCCGAGGCCGCGCAGACGCTGGCCGCGACGCAGGGTCCCGAGCAGAGCCCGGAGCCCTCGGACGAGCCGGTCGAGGCAGGCGCGGCGAACCGGGGCGGCGCGGGTGCGGGCGGGACGCCGGGCGTGCTCGCCGCGATCGCCGGGCTCCTGCTCCTGCTCTTCTCGCCCGCCCTGCTGCGCGCCTTTGTGCGCCGGCGCCGGCGCGGCCTGGTGGCGGCGCCCCGCACGACGGGACCGCCCGCGGCCGCGATCGCGTGGCGCGAGCTGCTGGACCAGGCCGTGGATCTGGGCAGGCCCGTGCCCCCGGGGGCGGCCCCGCGCGTGCAGGAACGACGCCTGGGCGAGCTGCTGGCCGGAGCGGAGGCCGGGGAGGCCGGCCGCGGGGCCGCCGCCGCGCCGGCCGGGCAGGCCCTGCGGCGCCTGCGCATCGCGCTGGAGCGCTCCCTGTTCGCGCAGCCCGATCGGCCGCGGGCCGAGGAGGATCTGCCCGGCTGGGCCGATGTGGCGGAGGTCGAGCGGGCCATGGCCGCGCAGCTGCCCGCCTCGGCGCGGCTGCGGGCGCGGCTGCTGCCCGCCTCCCTCCGGCGCCGCTCCCGGCGCCGGACGGGGCCGTGAACGGGGAGGCGGCGCAGGAGGTGCCGCTGGACGCTCCGCTGTCCGCCGTGCTCTCCTCCAGCACCGCCCGGCTGCTGGAGCAGGAACTGGAGCTGCGCACCGTCACCGATCTGCTCATGCACCTGCCCCGCCGCTACGAGATCCGCGGCGAGCTGACCCCGATGGGGGATCTCGTGCCGGGCGAGCGCGTCACCATCCTCGGCGAGGTGGTCGAGGTGCGCGGCGCCGTCCCCTCCGGCCCGCGCCGACGGCGAAGCGAGGTGATCGTCCGGGACGGGGAGACGGACGTCTCGCTCGTCTTCTTCGGTCGGTGGAAGCCGCCCCGGCAGCTGCACCCCGGCGTCCGGGCCCTCTTCTCCGGCCGGGTCAGCGAGTACCGCGGTCGGGTCCAGCTCGTGCACCCCGACTACGTGCCGGTCGAGGAGAGCCCGGGCGGCACGCTGGACGCCCGGGCGTGGTCGAAGCGGCCGACACCGGTCTACCCCGCCACCGCCAAGCTCAAGAGCGAGAAGCTCGCCCGGATCGTCACCGAGCTGCTGGAGCTGCTCCCCCCGCTGCCGGACCCGGTCCCCGAGCGGCTGCGGGCCGCCTCCGGGCAGCTCGGATTCGACGAGGCGGTGCGCGGCGTGCACCGCCCGAGGTGCGAGCAGACCCTGGCCCGGGCGCAGGAGTCGCTGCGCTACACCGAGGCCTTCGTGCTGCAGACGGCGCTGCTGGGCTATCGGGCCGCTGCGGCATCGATCCCCGGAGTCCCCCGGCCGCCCGTGTCCGGCGGGCTGCTGGACCGCTTCGACGCGGCCCTGCCGTTCCGGCTCACCGGGGACCAGCGGGAGGTCGGGGAGGTGCTGCGCGCCGAGCTGGCGGGCAGCACGCCCATGCACCGGCTCGTGCAGGGCGAGGTGGGCTCGGGCAAGACGGTGGTGGCGCTGCGGGCCATGCTGCAGGCGGCCGACACCGGCGGGCAGGCTGCGATGATCGCCCCCACCGAGGTGCTCGCCCGCCAGCACGAGCGCTCCCTCCGCCGGGCCCTCGGGCCGGAGCTGTCCGAGCTGCTGCGGCCCGTGCTGCTCACCGGCGGGATGGGACAGGCGGCGCGCCGGCGGGCCCTGCTGGACATCGCCTCCGGACGCTCCCGCATCGTGATCGGCACGCACGCCCTGCTGGGGGAGCGGGTGGGCTTCTGCGATCTGGCCCTCGTGGTGGTCGACGAGCAGCACCGCTTCGGGGTCGCCCAGCGCGAGGCGCTGCGCTCCAAGGGCAGCGCCCCGCCGCACCTGCTCGTGCTGTCGGCGACGCCGATCCCGCGCACGGTGGCCATGACGCTCTTCGGCGATCTGGACGTGTCCGTGATCCGGGAGCTGCCCGCGGGCCGGGCGGGCATCGTCAGCCACACGGTGCCCTGGAACCGGCAGAGCTGGCTGGAGCGGGTGTGGTCCAGGCTCGGCGAGGAGCTCCGGGCGGGCCGGCAGGCGTTCGTGGTGTGCCCGGCGATCGGCGATCGGGAGGGGGGCGGGGGCGCCGGGGACTCGGCGGCGCCGGAGGAGACGGACGGGCCGCCGTCGCTGCCCGGGCCCTTCGGCCCCGCCCCGGTCGCGCTGGAGCGGGTCTACGAGACGGTCGCCGCCCGGCCGGAGCTGCGGGGCCGGCGCATCGCGATGCTGCACGGCCGCATGCCCGTCGCGGAGCGGGAGCGCATCATGCTGGACTTCGCCGAGGGCCGCACCGAGGTGCTGGTGGCCACGACGGTGATCGAGGTGGGCGTGGACGTGCCGAACGCCTCGGTCATGGTCGTGGCGGAGGCCGAGCGCTTCGGCGTCTCGCAGCTGCACCAGCTGCGCGGCCGGGTGGGCCGGGGCGAGCACCCGGGGCTGTGCCTGCTGCTGACGGGCTCCGTGCCGGGCAGCCCGTCCCGCCAGCGGGTGGACGCGGTGGCCGGGACCCTGGACGGTTTCGTGCTGGCCGAGCTGGACCTGAAAGCCAGGCGGGAGGGGGACGTGCTGGGCACCGCCCAGTCCGGCATGCGCAGCTCGCTGCGGATGCTGCGGGTCCTCCGGGACCTCGAGCTCATCCGTCGGGCCCGCCGGGACGCGGCGGCGCTCCTGATGGAGGACCCGGAGCTGGCGGGCCACCCCGCCCTGGAGGCGGCGCTGGACCGGCTGCGCGGCGAGCACCGCCGGGCGCTGGGCAGCGGCTGAGGGCGGCCCGACACGGGCCGGGGACCCGGTCCGTGCCCGGGACTAGAATCGTCCCGATGAGCACCGAGGCCGTGGAAGCGGCGCCGCGCACGATCGCGCGCGGCGCGGCCGCGGCGAGCCTCGCGGTCGTGCCCGCCGCCGTCGCGCACGGCGTCGCGGACGGTCACGCGGTCGGTCCCGGCACGCTCTGCCTGACGATCCTGCTCGCGGGCGCCGTGTGCGTCCGCCTCGTGGGCCGGCGCCTGAGCCGTCTGCGCATCGCCCTGGCGGTGCTCGCCGCCCAAGGGCTCCTGCACGCGGTCTTCCCGCTCTCGCACCTCGGCGGCTCGGCCGTCCCCGGCGCGGGAACGGCCGGCCACGCCGGGCACGGGCGGGCGGCCGCCGCGGCGGCGCTCGCGGGGCTGCGCACCGAGCTCGGCTCCGCCGCCGAGCCGGGGGCGGCCATGCTCGTCGGGCATCTGTGCGCCGCCGCGGTCACGGTCCTGGCGGCCTGGTACGGCCGGGCCGCCTGCCGTCGGCTCGCGGCGGCGGCTCGCCGTCTCCTCGTCTCCCTGATCCGGCTGGCCGGGCCCGTCCCGGCGCCGCCCGGCCCGGCCCGGGTCGCGTCGCCCGCGCTCCGCAGCCGCCCCGTGCGGACCGCGCAGCTCCCCGTCCTCGGCATCCGCGGACCGCCGCTGCCCCTCTCCCCGTGAACTCCGCGGCGGGGGACCCCGCCGCCGACGGCTCCCCCCGCGCCGGAACCCGCCAGCGCCCGCCGCGGCGGGGCCCCGGCCCCGCGGTACACGACCTCCTCGCATCCTGAGGGTCTCCCC
>JAUNLB010000101.1:0-1489 GCA_030532485.1 Pseudoclavibacter sp. | reverse complement strand
CCCCGCGCCCCGCCGCGGCCCCCCCCCCGGGCAACGCCGGGGGGGGGGCCCCCCCCGCCGACGGCTCCGCCGTCGCAGGAACGCGCCTGCGCCCGCCTCTGCGGGGCCCGGGCCCGTCATCGACACATCAGGAGAGTACGCACGATGATCACCGTTCGCGATCACCCATCCCCTCTGCGCCCCCTGCTCGTCGCGCTGGCGGCGCTGCTGGCCCTCTGCCTGCTCGGCGTCGGGGCCGGCGCCGCCCGGGCGCACGACCAGCTGCTGAGCTCCTCGCCCGCCGAGGGCGAGCGGCTCGAGCGGGCGCCCCGCTTCGCCGAGCTGGAGTTCAGCGGCCAGATCTCGCCCGTCGGCGTCGAGTTCGCCCTGCGCGACGGCTCGGGCGCCCTGCTCGACCTGCCCACCACGCCCCGTGTGGACGGCCGGATCGCGAAGCAGGAGCTGCCGGAGCTGACGGGCGGCGACTACACGCTCGACTGGCGCGTGGTCTCCGAGGACGGGCACCCGATCTCGGGCACGATCGCCTTCGCCGTCGGCGACGAGGCGGCCGGAGCGGCCGGGACCGGAGGGAGCACGGCCCAGTCCCGGCCCGAGCAGAGCGCGCAGGGAGCGGCCGAGGGGCAGGCGCCCGAGCAGGCCGCCGAGGAGCGGGGGCCCGGCGTCGGGCTCGCGGCCGTCGGCGTCGCCGCGGCCGTCGTCGCCCTGGGCGGGGCCTTCGCGATGATCGCGGCCGCCCGCCGCCGCGGGCGCTCGGACGGCTGATCCGGGCGTCGAGGAACGCGGACGCCGAAGAACACATTCGCGGGGGAGGACGAAGCTCCACCGCGCACCACGGGACCCCGGGGGTTCCCGGAACACGACCGCGGGCAGGCGGAGGCCTCCTCGCGCAGGAAAGGACACGAGAGATGATGCACACCGAAACGACCCGGAGCCGCCGCGGCCTCCGCGCCCTCGCGGCGGCCGCTGCGGGCGCCTTCGCCCTGGCGGTGCTCGCGGGATGCGCGCAGGCCGGCGCGCCCGCGAGCGCGCCGGCCGAGCCGGGCGTCACGGTCGTCGATCCGTGGGTCAAGGCCACCGACGGCGAGATGACCGGCATGTTCGGCACGATCGTCAACGAGACGGATGCGGACCTCACGATCGTCTCGATCGAGGTCCCCGGAGCCGGCATGGTCCAGATGCACGAGACGGTCGTGGAGGCCGACGGCTCCAGCTCGATGAAGGAGGTCCAGGGCGGCTTCACCGTCCCGGCCGGCGGCGAGCTGCGTCTGGAGCCCGGAGCGGACCACATCATGCTCATGCAGCTGGAGGGGCCGATCGAGCCGGGCGAGGAGGTGACGGCCACCGTCACCTTCGACTCGGGCGAGCAGCTGACGGTCGTCGCCGAGGCCAAGGAGTACACGGGCGGGCAGGAGAGTTACGCGCCCGGGCACACCGAGGACGGCGGCCACGACGACCACGGCCACGGTCAGGACGACGGCCACGACGACGG